>JAFDTY010000003.1 GCA_019594055.1 Candidatus Haladaptatiplasma halalkaliphilum
AGGAACCTCCCGCAGGGCCGAACGAGGAAGCCATGGACGTGTCCCTAAAGATGGCTCTCTTGATGAATGCCAAGGTGCTCGACGAGATACAATTCATGAGGAAGATAGTCATCGACGGTTCCAACACCACGGGGTTCCAGAGAACCGGCCTCCTTGCGGTCAACGGAATCATCGAGGTGAATGGAAAAGAGATAGGGATACCATCCATCTGCATCGAGGAGGACGCCGCCCGTATCATAGATGAAAAGAAAGGGGTGAAAACGTACAGGCTGGATAGATTGGGTATACCACTTATAGAGATAGTGACCACCCCGGTGATCGAGAGTCCAGAAGAAGCAAGGGATGTTGCCCAGACCATAGGCGGACTGCTCCGTGCCACCCGCATGGTCAAGAGGGGTCTGGGCACCATACGTGAAGATGTTAACATATCCATAACCAGGGGTGCCAGGGTGGAGATAAAGGGTGTGCAGGACCTCAGGATGCTTCCGGAATACGTAAGGGAAGAGGTACAAAGGCAGGGTCGTCTCCTGAATGCAAGGGAAATACTGGTGAAAAGGAATGCCAAACCGGATACCAGGATAGTCGAGCTCACATCCGTGTTCGAGAACACGGGATGCAAGGTCATATCCCCGAACATAAAGAAGGGCAAGGGCGTCTACGGCATACGCCTAAGGGGTTTTTCGGGTACATTGAGGGGGAAATGGGGGGAGGGCATCCTGGGGCCCGAGCTTGCATCCCATGCGAGAATAGCAGGTGTATCGGGCATATTCCACAGCGATGAGCTTCCGGGCTTCGGTATAACACAAGGGGAGATCAACCGGGTGGTCAAGTTACTCTCGGTGGAAAAGAACGACGCCTTCGTAATGGTCTGTGACGGTAAGGAAAGGGCAAGGAAGGCAATAAAGTTGGTATTCCGGCGGGCGAAAACCGCCCTTGAGGGCGTACCCGAAGAGACCAGGAACGCACGACTGGACGGTACGACAGTGTATTCCAGACCCCTATCCGGGGGTGCAAGGATGTACCCCGAGACGGACATACCCCCTTATGCCATCGACCCGGAGCGTCTGGAAAAGCTCAGCGGGGAACTGCCCGAAACACCCGAGCAGCGGGTAAAACGATACCAGGTTGATTACGGGCTGAATCGTGAACAGACCATACAGTTGTTCAGAAAGGGCTACGATATGGTGTTCGAGGATATCGCAGATGCCTACGGAAATCCCAGTGTGGTGGCCAATACATTCCTGCAATCATACCCCCAACTGGAGAAGGAAGGCTACGAACCCTCGGTGATAGAAGAGGAACAACTGAAGGAACTCTTCAAAGGGTTGAACCGGGATGAGTTCGCCAAGGAAGGGATACCCGAATTGCTGAAGTACATGAGCAGGGGTAAGAGCATGGAGGAGGCCCTGAAGGAGGCCGGCATAGAAGGTGTGGACATGGTCCATGTAAGAAAAAGGATAGGTGCCATACTGGATGAAAGGCATGATTTCATCAAGGAAAGGGGAATATCAGCCCTGGGTCCATTGATGGGCGTGGTGATGAAGGAGTTCCGTGGCAAGGTGGACGGCAAGAGGTTAAGTTCGATACTGAAGGAGGAGCTGCTCAAGAGGGTTTGAGATGGGTAGGGATAACGAGCAGGAGCTGGATACCCTTGCGGGTAGGTTGAGGAACGGGAACGCCGACGAAAGGGCCGAGTCGGCAAAGGCCTTGGGTTTGCTCGGTGACCCGGGAGCGGAAAAATATCTGGTAAAGTCCCTTGAGGACGAGGACGAGACAGTGCGGTCCAATTCCGCCCTTGCACTGGGGCAGATAGGATGCAATGCAAGTATATTGACGGAAACACTGTCCGACGATTCCTGGCAGGTGAGGCATGACGGTGTAATCGCCTTTGGTCGTGTTGCCTCCCGGGAACACATGGACAAGGTCATCCCCTTGACAAAAGATCAGGTTAAAGAGGTGAGGGAACAGGCCATAAGAACGCTGGCAAGGATAGGTGGCATCCGGGCACTGCCCGCGGTACTGGATTACATGGCGGATGCGGGGCCCGTGCCGGAAGTCGCAGAGGCACTGGACATGGTCCATTCCCCGGAGACCGTGAAACCCCTTACCGAACTTTACCATCAGGGAGATCAACATGTCCGGGAGATAGTCGTCAAGGCACTGGGTAGATACCGTACCGGTGAAGCCGTCGATACCCTCATAACCGCCCTTGGAGATGGTAGCTGGAGGATCAGGGAGGAGGCAGCTGCCGCCCTTGGTGATTTTCAGGATGAGAGGATACTTTCACATCTTGTCAAACGCCTGAGCGACGATAATTCATACGTGGTGGAGAAGACCCTGAAGAGTATTGGGAAACTCGGGGACGAAAGGGTGGTCGAAAGGATAAAAAAGATGCTTGAACATGAAGATGCATCGGTAAGGGCCGCAGCCTCCGAAGCGCTCGGTATGATAGGGGGTGAAGCCGCCGTGGAAACCCTCCTTTCCATGCTTCACGCCGAAAGGAATCCCATGGTAGTTTGGTCCGTGGCGGATGCCCTGGGTGCCGCGGCAAGAGGTACGAAAACACCCCGCATAGGAAAGGAGATGAAAAATGCACCGGATGATCACGCGTGTGTATTGGCCGTGGCCCTGGGGAACGCTGGAGACCCCGATTCGGTCGACATATTGTTAAAGGGTATGGTACATCCAAGCTGGAAGTTCAGGCAAAAGTCAGTGGAAGCGATCACAAAGGTGGATCTGACAGGATCGAGTGAAACAAGGTTGAAAAGGGTGGTAAAATCACTTGAAAAGGCCCTTTCCGACCCGGACAGATGGGTGCGAGTTTCCGCGGCGAAGACTCTGGGGGACATGGCCACCAGGGACCATTTGGAAGGGCACCGGGATCATATGTTGAAGATACTTGCTGCAAGATCGAAGAAGGAGAGTGACCAGGACGTTTTAGCCGCCTTGAAAGATAGTATCTCACGGTAAAGGCTTCAAAAAGTTATTATAGCTCAGTGCTTTCGAAAATTTTGATGGTTCAAAATACGATAATCCTCATCGTAGTTCTCCTTTCCGCGGCCTTCATCCCATCCCTTATTTACATGGTATGGATCAGGAACACCGAAAGGTACGGAAAGGTGAGCTGGGGTGACATGGCCAAGATGTTCCTGTGGGGTGCGGTGGTCGCGGTTATCATGGCCGTCATACTTTCCATAATCTTCATCAATGTTCTCTCCACGGATTATCTTCAGAGGGAATACGAACCCCTCCAGGATCCCACGGTCATGACCCTTGTCATAGTGTGTGTGGTGGCCCCCATCGTTGAGGAGTTCACCAAGGTCCTCGGACTTTTTACCGTTAAGGATTCCATATTCGAGCTGGAGGACGGATTGGTACTGGGTGCCGGTTCGGGCCTGGGCTTTGCAGCCACTGAGAACCTGCTCTACGAAAGCAACGCCCTGTTCCAGCACGGCGTCCAGGCCTTCATCGTGGTGGTCATCCTGAGAAGCATAGCAAGTACGTTGCTGCACGGTAGCGCCAGCGCCGTTGCGGGGTACGGAGTATCCCGGACACTGTTGACCGGTCGTTATTCGGTGATACCCTATTATTTTGTGGCCGTGTTGATGCACGGGGGCTTCAATTACTTGGCCTCGGTGGGTCTGATCTACGGTGGCAACATTCCAGTGATCGCCCTTGTGGCCGCCCTGTTCTTCTCGGTGATAGCCTTCAAAATAGTAAGACGCAAGATAACCGACCTTGACGAGGATTTTACGTACTACGGATGATGATATGATGAACGCAAAATTTCCCGAGAAAGGAACTGAAAAAGACCAGGTGTTGTCCATTATAGATAAGATAAGGAGGATGAACCTGGAGTATTCCTACGGACGTGTGTTCGGTTCCATGTGCACGAAACCCCATGACATCGCCCTCCGGGTCCACGGCATGTTCCTCGAGGCGAACCTCGGTAACCCCGGCCTGTGCAGAGGGGTCCTCGAACTACAGAATGAGATACACGGTGCCATCGGTGAACTCATCAACGCCCCGGGGGACTATGAAGTGCTCACCACAGGGGGCGGTACCGAGGGAAATATTCTAGCTCTTTGGCAGGCGAGAAAGGAATCCGGCAGGAAAACGGTATTGCTCCCTACGAGTGCCCATTTTTCATTTCTCAAGGCCTGTGACCTTTTGGATATGAAACCGGTCTATATACCCATGAACGAAGATTATCTACCCGATCTCGATGCCCTGGAAGGCATGATAGATGATAATACGGCAGCCGTGGTCGGTGTTGCGGGCACCACGGAATTAGGTCTGGTGGAGCCCATAAGAGAGATGGCGGACATATGCGGCGACATACATCTCCATGTTGACGCTGCCTTCGGGGGCCTGGTGATCCCTTTCCTAAGGGAACTGGGCCGCGATATACCGGATTTCGATTTTGTTATAGAGGGTGTTGACTCTGTCACCATAGATCCTCACAAGATGGGTTTTTCCACCATACCCCTCGGATTGTATTACTCGAGACGGCGGTTTCCCGTATCCGTGGAATCGCCCTACCTCAGCGGCGACAGGCAGCGAACCCTCAGGGGAACCAGGACCAGTGCTTCCATACCCGCATATTGGACAACGATAAAACTGCTTGGAAAGGAGGGGTACAGGGCGCTGGTTGCCAGATGCATGGAAAACACGGAATATCTAGTGGAATCCATGGTTTCTCTCGGTATGGAACCCATAGTCGAACCGGTGATGAACATAGCATCTTTCCATCATACGGAAGCACAACGGATAGTGAGGGAAATGGAGGCAAAGGGTTGGAACATATCGAGAACGGTGAATCCTCCCGGCCTGAGGTTCGTGATCATGCCCCATGTTGATAGGGCGAACATCGATCATATGAGAGAAGAGCTTGCAAAGGTGATCTGATGACCGTCACCGTGGGTGGATTCGAATTCGACATTGAAGGGATGAACGAGAAACTGAAAAGGGAGGGCATCGGGAAAATACTCCTTCAGGTACCAGACGGTTTGAGGAGAAAAATCGGTGTGTTCCAGGATGCCATAGAGGCGGAAGTGACTGTGTGGGGTGGTACATGTTACGGTGCATGCGATCTACCCTTGGATATAGGTGAATCCGAAGCCCTGGTCCATGTTGGTCATACGGAGATACCTGGTTTAAAAGTGGATTATCCGGTATTCTATGTAGAGGGACGTAACACCGTCTCCAGACCACACCCCCAAGATTTATCCGAAATGATGGTGGGAGAAGTCGCCCTCTATTCAACGGTCCAGTATCTTGAGCAGATGGACAGTGTGGCTCGGTATCTGGAGGATAGGGGGTGTACCGTGGCGATCGGAAAGGGTGATGACCGAATAAAGTATCCGGGTCAGCTGCTGGGATGTAATTTTTCCGCAAGGGTGGACGGTGCGCTCACTCACCTGTACGTGGGAACCGGACGATTTCACCCCCTGGGTCTGTCACTTTCCCTAAAAAAGGAAGTATTGATATTCGACCCCGTTACCGGTGAGATGGGCAGTACCTATCCGGATGCGGACAGGATGATAAGGAGGCGGTTTGCCACGATACAGCGGATACGTGAGAGCACCCGAACAGGCATAATTGTTTCTCAGAAGCAGGGTCAGAGACGGTTTGATACCGCCAGAGATATGTGTCGATTGTGTGAGGTGCACTGCACCGTGGTCGAATTTGACGAGATAGAGCCCCACCTAGTGGACTCTTTTGATTGGGACGGACTGGTGAACACAGCATGTCCGAGATTGGCCCTGGACGATTCCATACGGTTCGAGGATCCCGTGGTCACACCCGTGGAGTACATCATCGCTCAAGGCGAAATGGACTGGGAGGACTGGACCATGGACGAGATAAAGGGTTGATTCAGACCTTCGAACTGTCGTAATCGATGACCACGCCTCTCTCCTTGTAAGTGGTCACTATCATCATGCTTTTCACATTCTCTATGCCGGGCAGGTTGGATGCCTTTCTGATGAGAAAATCTTTCATATGGTCATAGTCCATGAATCGTGCTTTCAGGATAAGGTCCACATCACCCGTTACAAGGAAAATATCCTCAATATTCTCGTATTCGGAGAGCTTTTCCGCCACCTGATCTATCTGCTTGGTATCTACATTGAGGGTTATTATCAAGCTTACACCTCTACCCTGGTAGTAGTTGGATAATACCTCATCGTACTCTTCGTTTTTTTCCAAATTCATTTTTACCATCTCTCTTTGGGATTAAATACGGTTGTGACGCATCAAAGATGATCATAGTGTATTTTCTATTTCCTCCTGAATGTCTTCGTAGACCTGATGAATAAGGCTTTCAAAATCCGTGTTCTCATATTCAACATATCTTCCGAGTCCGACCTGTATCTTAGCCCGATACGCTTTTTCTTCTTTTACTATTTCGATAGAGCATAGGATTTCTTCCATCCAGACACCTCGATTTGCCGTATCAATATAGAGGACATATATAAACCTTGCTTAGGGTCACCAGCCAGGTTACTGTCCGGCATTCGGGGAAGGTAACAGGGTCATGCGCCAAAGTTTTATAGTAGTAACATATAATCCACCCTCGTACAAACAAAGGTGTATCCAAATGGCAGAACTTCAGGTTGTAATAGCTGACCCAAAAGAAGGTAAGAGCTACCAGACGAAAGTGGAAAAGACCCATTTAGCCAGATTGGTGGGGCTAAGAATAGGTGACGAGATAGATGGCATATTCGTGGGTCTTCCGGGTTACAAACTGGTCATCACCGGTGGCAGTGACATAGATGGATTCCCCATGAAAAAGGGAATACCTGGGCCCGGTAGGAAGAAGATAATGGGGAAGGGAGGCATAGGATTCAAGTCCAATCCCAACAACATCAGAATGAAAAAGATGGTAAGGGGTAATACCATCTCGCAAAATATCGCCCAATTGAACATGAAGGTGACGGAGTACGGCCCCAGAAATATTCCTGACCTTTTTGAGAGTGGGAAGGGAGATAACTGATGATCGTTCCGGAACAGCCTGAGATCAATATAGGGCTGGTGGGTCATGTCGACCATGGAAAGACAACACTTACAAAGGCACTCAGCGGAGAGTGGACGGACAGGCATTCGGAGGAAACGAAAAGAGGCATCAGCATCAGACTCGGGTATGCGGATGCAGCGTTTTTCAAATGTCCCCTGTGCCAGGGTAGCGAAGCCTACACCACACTCGGTAAATGTATAGTTCATGATACGGAAACCAAATATTTGAGGTCTGTTTCGTTCGTGGACTCGCCTGGTCACGAAACCCTCATGGCGACCATGCTGTCGGGCGCATCCATGATGGACGGTGCTCTTCTCATAATAGGTGCAAACGAAGTCTGCCCCCAACCTCAGACCCAGGAGCATCTCATGGGTCTTGACATATCCGATGTTAACAACATCATCATAGTACAAAATAAGATAGACCTGGTAACTTCGACACGAGCCAAGGAAAATTACAATGAGATAAGGAATTTCATCCGGGGGACCATAGCAGAGGGTGCACCCATAATCCCCGTATCGGCACACCATGACGTTAACATAGATGCCTTGATCCATGCCATAGAGGAATACATTCCGTCAAAAGATATTGACAAGTCACAAAGTCCTCTGATGGCCATCGCCAGGTCCTTCGACATCAACCAACCGGGCATCCCCATCAAAAATATGAAAGGGGGTGTCGTGGGCGGTTGTCTCGTGCGGGGCGTACTGAAGGTAGGAGACGAGGTCGAGATCGCCCCCGGTTACAGGGTCGAATCCGGTGGTGAATCCGGTTGGGGGCGGTACATAACGACGGTCACATCTCTAACATCCGGTCAGTTTAGTCTTGACGAGGTGAGGCCCGGCGGACTGATTGGCGTGGGCACCAACCTTGACCCCGTGATAACCAAGGCGGATTCACTGGCCGGCCACGTACTCGGGTATCCGGGAGAATTACCTCCTATCCTCGAGGAATTTGAAATGGAAACACATTTACTCAAAAGGGTGGTGGGGGTAGATAGTAACATAGAGGTTGAAAACATTAAAACTCGTGAACCTTTGATGCTCACCGTAGGTACCGCAACCACCGTTGGAGTTGTCAATTCCGCAAGAGATGGAGAGGCGTCGGTTAAACTGAAGAGGGCGGTGTGTGCAAATAGTGGCCAAAGGATCGCAATAAGCAGGCGGATCTCCGGCAAGTGGCATCTGTTGGGTTACGGCGTCATCAAATAAACGCATACCAAAAGTTTACGGTTTATAAAATCTTCTAATTAACGTATAATAAAGGTAAAAAGAGCAACTGACAGCGGGCCAGGGACTGAAAATGGCCTTCAAGCAGTTAGGTTTACCTTTCCCCCCGTAGGGAGCGAGGCTCCTAACCTAAACCATCAGTCCAGGGATCCGTAAAGGATCTAAGCTTCCCATGGGCTCGCGCACCATAGTACAACGGAGAACGCGGGTGGGCTTAACTGCTGGGTTCGGGATGGGACCAGGTGTTTCACCACCGCTATGGCCGTCATGTTGCTCAACCCTCATTACTAACAGGTGGTATATATTTCTTTTGATTCATTGGTCGGAAGGGACACACTAAGATTCCAAGCCTTGTCGGTATAAATAACCCGTAATTTTGCCGATTTACTCCCAAGATAATGCTTTATGGGTGATAATGTCTCATATATTACCCCGCAAAAGGTATTATTACACAAGCCCTTTACACCCTAAAGTTGGTTATATGATATCTGTGACGGTATATGGCGGAGCGAACGAGATAGGCGGTAACAAGATACTTTTGGAATTCCAGGGGACGAGGATTATGCTGGACTTCGGTAGTAGGATGGGTTTTGATTCAAGATTTTTTTCGGAATTCGTCAATCCCAGGACGAATACCGGGCTCAGGGACAGGTTGATCATGGGTTCCCTACCTATGATACCCGGTATATACCGCGAAGACTTGATCAGACCGTCGGGTTTGGACGGACTGCCGGAAGAAGGAAGACTGCTGGAAAAGGATTCGCCCATGCTGGACCTCGACGGACTGATAACATACGAAGAATACCTCTCCCGTTGGGGTAAGGGATACATCGACGGCATACTCCTCTCCCACGCACATCTCGATCACACGGGGGATATCACCCACATCCACCCGGACATACCGGTTTACTGCAGCAGTATCACCAAGACACTTGTGGACGCCATCGACCAGGTGACCGCTTTTAAAACTTACGCACTGGAAATGAAAAGACCTGAGATAACATACTCCGTCAGGGGCATGTTCCCGGGAAGCCCAAAATTGGAAAAGAAAAATGTTAGCCGGAGGGACTGCATCACAACCAGTGAGAATACCCTGGGGAATGTGTATTTTGAACTGATAGATGTTGACCACTCGGTGCCCGGTGCATGCAGCTTTCTGATAAAAAATGGGAAACGTAAGATACTGTACACGGGGGATATCAGGTTCCACGGGACCTCCCGGATATCCGTGGAGCACTATGCACGTCGGGCAGGCGATAAGATCGATATGATGATATGCGAGGGTACCCGGGTGGACTCGGGATCGGTGATCACCGAGGAGATGGTTTGCCAGGACATCGCATGTGATATACGAAGTACAAAGGGTGTGGTTTTCGTGGACTTCAGTTGGAAGGATACGACCCGCTTCGAAACGATAAGACGGGCGGCAATGGAAAACAACAGGATATTTGTTATCAACGGCAGACTGGCATACATCCTTCGGAAACTGGGTTTGTTCCCGGATGATGACTCCGTGAGGGTATTCCTAAAACGCTCAGGTAGCGCACTGTATTCTCCCAATGATTACACCAGAAGTAAACACGAGCTCGGGTTCATATCGGACCATGACGAGCTGGATACCACCCATTACCAAAAGGGTATCACCGCATCCCAGATCACGGAAGCGCCCGGAAAGTATGTACTCATGATGTCTTATTACGATTTCAACCAACTGTTCGACTTTGCGGACGAAAACGGTAAGATACGGAATTCACTTTTCATAAAGGCACAGTGTGAGCCCTTCTGCGACGATATGGAGATCGACGAGGAGCGCTTGATAAACTGGCTCGAATTGTTCGGTATAGGGTTCAGGGAGGGAGAACCCGATATAAACCCGAACTGCACGGACCACGACTGTTCGAAGATAAAGCGGTGCGTGCAACGTTCTCACGTTTCGGGGCATGCGTCAAGGCCCGAACTCAAGGAGTTGATAAAAAGACTTAAACCGGATGTGCTGATACCCGTTCATACACTGTATCCCCATGAATTCTCGAGGATAGCCGAAGAGATAGAGGAGGAGGACGGCCACGGTATCCGTGTGGTGATCCCCGAGACAGGGGTTGAATACACGTTCGGAGATGAATGATACGGACGAGATGATATACCGTAGTGAATGGACATGAAAGAAGCCGAGAAAGACAGGCATGAAAGGATCAAGGCGGTTATATTTGACCTGGACAACACACTCTGCGATTTTGTGGAGGCGAAGACACAGGCCTGCAAGGCCGTCTCAACACACCTTTGCAGTGGTGATGGTAAGGAATTGCTGGATTATTTCTTCAGGGGTAAATATGATATCGAGAATCCCGAGAACATAAGGGATTATCTGGTGGATGAAGGGTTTAACGGAGAAGATGTATACACGGAATGCGTGGACATATACCGGAAGACGAAGTTGGAGAATATCAGGAGTTATGAAGGTGTGACGGAGACCCTTTGCACCCTAAGGAGAAGGGGCTTGAAAATAGCCGTTCTTACCGATGCCAACACGGAGGATGCCGAAGCACGTCTCCATAGACTGAACATAAGAAAATACGTGGATGTGCTGGTCACCTACGATTGTACGGGAAGAAAAAAACCTCACCACGAACCATTTCTGTTCACCTTGAATAGACTTACCCTGTTACCCCGGGAGGTGGCCATGGTGGGAGACAGTCCCGTCAGGGATATGGCCCCGGGTAGGGATGTGGGGCTTTTTACCATCTACGCCAGATACGGGGACAGGAATTTTCACGAGGATCCCGAACGGATATTCGATTCCGTCGTTACAAGTTTTCAACAGATACCGGAAGTGCTCGGTCTTGAACAGAACATATAGATCATATCAGAGAGCCCTTGAGGTAGACCACCCCTAACTTGTTCGACCTTATCTTTAACCGTCTTTCTTCCCTTTCGGTATCTACCAACCGATACTCCTCCAGCCGTTCCAATCTGTACTGGATACTGGATCTCTTTATGGTCTCCTTTCTTTGCAAGTTAACATGCTCCACCAGCTCCTCTATGGAATCGACACCCTGCCTTTCATGTAGAACCTTTAGTATCTCTATGTCCACTCCAGTTATGTCCTGTATGGGAAAGATGGGAATATCATGATATTCCTTTACACCCGTAGCGATGCCTTTCTTCATGAATATGTCCCTGAGTTCTACCAACCGTGAAAGCTCGCCCCCGCCTTCTTCCAGCCCGGATAGTTCGTGTACAAGGTTCGGTATCAGGTACTCCTCGGGCGACGCGTAGAATATCTCGATATTCTCCTTGTATTCAGAAAGGAACGCCGCACTCATCATGGCAACCGTGGCCAATTTGGGAACCGGAGATATGTTGATGTATATCCTCTTGCCCCTGAGGGCGTATTTCTTGATCTGTTGCAGGGTAGTCACAAAAACATCGTCAAAGTCGTAGATGTCCACGAGTATCGTCTCCACGTCCATGGGGTTGTCCTCCAGCTTCCGGTAGAACTGTTCAACGAGTTCTCCGACCCTGACGTAGGGGGATGAGCGGGAATGTAAGATGAGCAATCTTTCCACGGGATATTTACTGAGCATTGGTATGATAACCCGATCATATTCGAAACCATCCGCTGTGATATGAACACCGGCTTCCTTGGCAGTCATGGTTTGTTACAAGCGAGGGAGTATTTATAAATTGTGTTACATAACACAAAGTTCCGTTGGTGAACCGTGGATACGCTATGTTTATCGGAGAGTGTTTACATTCATACGGGGGTGGGCAAACACATCGTGACAACGAATATCGATACAAAATTCTTATTATCCTGTTGATACGATAACCTTGTATGAAATATGTACTAGTGTATTGGTCGAGATTCGGCAACGGTAAAAGAGTAGTGGAGACCTTATCCGTAAAATTGGGAAAAAAAGGCTCGGAAGTGAAGATACTTGATGCGAAGGAGTTCCAAGGCAAAGTTCTACCGGAAGCTGACCTTTACGTTTTTTCTGCACCGGCGGAAAAATTCACCATACCCAAGGACATGAGAAGGCTGATGAAGGGCTTACAGGGTATGGAGGGCAAGAGATACGGACTGATCAACACCCACTCCATGAAGAGAGACTGGCTACCCAAGATGGACAAATTCCTTTCCGGGAAGAAGATGGTCAAACTTGCGGAGGTCGAGTTCCGTATGGGTGACGGTACGGAAGATGGAAAAGGGCTAAGGGAAGGTTGGAAGCAAAAGTTGGATGATTTTGCTGATAAATTGACGGGAGGATAAGGGATTAGGTTTATTAGGGATAGATTGTTAACGAGGGATACATGAACGAAATAGAGATCGTTACCAAGAAGAGGAACTGCCTTTTCGTGTTCCCCGCCAAATTCCAGTACAAGGACCTTGCACCGGTCTTCCCTGAACTGCTGGACTATTTCATGCGCATCTGTAACCAGTATCCGGAAGAGGGGGGGGATGAGTACATGTTCATGTTGATTGAGCAGAACATGAGGGATCTACGTAAAAACAGGAAACCCATGGGGCACAACAGGGAGGCGAGATACAGGATGATCTTTCCCTACGGGAGGAAGGGGGTTCAGTTCTTCATCTACCCCCGTATCGCCCAGGAGGAGTCCAAGATAGACGATATAACTGAAAAGGTATCGACATTCCTTGAACAGAAAGGCATAAAGCACGATATACTCTGGAACCAGATGGTGTTTTTACAGGAAGAGAAGAAGAGGTAATATCAGGTAAAGAATTCCTTGCACTCGTCCCTTATATTTTTCGTAGAGTGATAGTCGAAATCTTCGGGCAGCATATTTCGGTAGTGTTTCTGGTTGAATCTACGGTCCATGAGCACTATAAGTGCCCGATCATTCCTGCTGCGGATACATCTACCCGCTGCCTGGAGTACCCGGTTCATGGCCGGGAATACCCTGGAATACTCGTACCCCCTCTTCTTGTCGAATTTTTTGGTATAGTATTCCTCAAGGGCTTTAACTTCGGGAGATGGTGGGGGAAAGGGTATACCGGCTATCATAACCGAACACAAAATATTGTTCTTGTAGTCCACTCCTTCGGAGAGGCTGCCCCCTTGAACCCCGAGTAATAGTTTGTTTCGGGAGTGGTGCAAACTGCCGATCATCTCCTCCCTGTCCCTTTTGGAATACCTCCTGTCCTCCACTATCATATCCTTGTTCAGATGCACCATTCCGAGTCTGTCGGCCACGCTGTTCATCAAGGAATAGGAAGGAAAGAATACCGCACCATTACCCGGTATGTTGTTGGCCACCTCGGATATGGCATTGGCATAGGCCTGGTACATGGTCACATCCCTCTCGTTGTAGGATGTGGTCAGGTGGTCAACGCTGATGACCTTTCTGTTCTCCCGGGGGAAGGGAGATTCGTAACTGCGGATGATGGCATCCGAAATGCCGAGAATGTCCGCGTACATCTCTCCCGGATAGAGTGTTCCGCTCATGAGAACGCTGCTGTGTACGGAGCGGAAAACGTCCGCGGTGAGCAGGGAGGGGTCGAGAAGCCCCACCCTTACGGACACCTCTTTGGGGTCGAACACCCTGAACACCGCGTCACCCTCTACCGACCAGGTGGTAAGGAAGGAGAAAAGTCGCATGGGCGCCGATGCAACGGGGTCCTTTTCCAGTATACCCCTGGCAGCATCTTCAAGTTGGGGCATGAGTTCCTCCATGTTCTCGTATCTACCGAAACCACCTCTCAGGGCTACGGCGATCTTGTCGTCCACGAGCTCCTTGTGGATGAGCCTGTCCTTGCCCTTGATGTCGTTGAATTCCAGGGATAGGCGTTTGATGAAGGCCCCCAGATCGGGGTGTGAGTTTTCCAGCAACCTGAAAGATTCCTTAAGGAGTTCCAGGTCCATATAATCTTCCATGTGACTTCGCACCCTGTCGGGAAGGTTGTGTGCCTCGTCCACTATGAGCATGCAGTCATCCAGCTCCACCTCCAGAAGTTCCAGTATGCGCTCCCGCATATCCGAGAACACGTAGTTGTAATCGCACACTATAACATCGGCGTTGCGACCGGCCACAAGAGCGCTCTTATGGGGACAAACACCGTAGCGACGGCACATCTGAACTATTTCGTGAACGTGCATCGTAGCGCCTTCCATGGAAGCCACCGCCTTGTTCATCGATCTGTTGAACAGGTTGCAGTGACTCTGCCCCGTATCATTGCAGAATTTCTCGAAGACAGGATAAGGAAGGCTGGACTCCTCCCTGGGACACATGTGCTGCTTGGAGATAACGTCTATGCCTCGGATGTGAGACGGCATGTGCTTTATGGTCTCGATGGCGATATGGTGTTGAGATTGCTTACTGGTAAGAAAAAATATCTTGCGATGACCTCGCACCTTGATCGCGGAAGTTAGCACCGCCGCTGTTTTTCCTATCCCCGTGGGGGCGTGGGCGATCAATGTTCCGCCTGACTTGAAAGCCTCCTCCGCATCCTCCATGAATTGTTTCTGGCCTTTCCTTACTTTCGGGAATGGAAATAGAGTTTTTTTGGATGTCTCAGTGGGGCCCTCCGCCCTATTTAAACTGATATCCCTTTGCGTACAGCGGGGGCATTTGCGTGTCTTGGGCGAGATAACAGCGCCGCATTCTTTGCAGAACAGATCCATCAAGGAGGTAGATATGGTAAGGGGTATTAGGTGTTTCGATACTCGCTCTCTCGTCCTTTAAACTGTGTCCGAGGGCCAAAATTATTATAAAAAGGGGTGTACCTTACCCCAAAGGTGTTAAACATGGACTGTAAAAAGGAAGATAACATGGAAAACTGCAACTGCAGCTACCCCGGATGCCCGCGTAAGGGTGTCTGCTGCGAGTGCCTGGCCTATCATCTATCTATGAAACAGCTACCGGCATGTGCTTTTCCCGATGATGTGGAAAGGACCTACGACCGCTCCTTCAGGAAATTCGCTGAGTTACATGGTTAATATAGAGAGCTTTATCGGCGGTGGTTTTTCGTCCAACGTATTCGTGGTTCAGGGAGAGAAAAATTTTTTGGTGGATGTCGGTCTGGGTATCGGCGATAGGATATTGGAGTACCTGGATAGCACCGGTACGGTTCTCGACCGTATAATACTCACCCACAGACACTACGATCATACCGCCGATGCCCCGAGGATGTACGAAAAAACGGGAGTGCCTCTGTACGCCAGCGAAACCGAGGCGGAGGCATTGAGGAAAGGAGACGACATCAGCATCTTCTCCACCGCTTTTGGCCGTAAGGTACCGGAATTGGAGGTGGAAACCCTTACGGATAAAAACTACGGCGGCTTTCAGATACTCTCGACTCCGGGACATACGGATGGAAGCATAAGCCTGTATCACCCCAAGGAAAGGATACTGATATCGGGAGATACCGTATTTCCCCATGGCGGTGTGGGAAGAACCGATCTACCCACGGGTAGCATAGGTCAACTAAAGGATTCGGTAACCAAACTTTCATTGTTGGATGTGGGATCGTTGTATTCCGGACACGGCCCCGTGATAACCCGGGAAGCTGGAAAACATATCAGCATGTCACTTAAATTCCTCGATTATTACTAGGTGGTAGATGATGGACTTACGATGCGATAAGGATGTATGCGACGGCCGATGCAACCCCATGATAATAAGCATGGCTAGCGAGGTCCTCGGAATGGGAGGACTGATAGTCTATCCCACGGAAACCCTTTATGGTATAGGGGGTGACGCTCTGAGACCGGAGACATACCGTAGGATAAACAAGATAAAGGGTGTGGAGGAAAAGAACATCTCGGTTGCATACTCGAGTTTGGAGCACGCGGAAGAGTACGTAAAACTTCCACCGGAGGCCGTGGCCCTTGCCAGTAAATTTCTGCCGGGTCCCCTGACCATAGTGGTGGATACCGAAGACGGAACTGCGGGTATCAGGGTACCCGATCACCCGCTGGCGAAAGGGATAATCGAGGTTTTCGGACCCATCACGTCCACAAGTGCCAACATTCACGGCGAACCGCCTGCGAGAGATATAGACTCCGCCAAGGCCCAGCTGGGAAAGGAGGTGGACCTTTACATCCATTGCGGTAGGGTACGAAGTGAAAAAGGTTCCACAGTGGTAAAGGTCAACAGCAGTATCAAGATACTACGTGAAGGGATCATACCAGGGGGTGAAATAATTGGATGAAGATGTGCTTGAAAAATACGTAAAAGCCGGGAAGGTGGCCAGGGAGTCACTGGAGGCTGGTAGAAAGGTATGCAAGGTGGGCATACCCTACTTTGAAGTGGTCAAGGAAGTGGAGAGGCGCATAAGGATGGGTGGGGCCTTTCCCGCGTTTCCGGTCAATGTTAGCGTTAATGATGTAGGTGCCCACTATACACCCTACCCCGGGGACGGTAAAGTATTCAGAACAGGTGATGTTGTCAAGATAGACGTGGGCTGTCACGTAGACGGTTACATAGCCGATAACGCACTGACGGTAGAGATAGAGACCGATATTTACCGGCACATGATAGACGCGGTGGAGGACGCTCTGGACGCCGCGATAGACACCATACGTCCGGGTATCCAGGTTAGGGATGTGGGTGGTTGTATAGAGGCCGTGATCACCGCAGCCGGCTATCGCCCCATACGGAATCTTACGGGACACGCTATGGAGAGATACGTGCTTCATTCGGGCCTTTCGATTCCTAATATTCGACGGGGCAGGGAACGTATAGAGGAAGGGACGGTACTTGCCGTCGAACCTTTCGCCACCGATGGCGCAGGTAAGGTGGATAACGGTACCATGGGCGAGATATACATATTACGAAGGGTCAGAAGATTAAAGGCTCCGGACATGGAATTTTACCAATGGCTCAACAATAACTTCAAAACCATGCCCTTCGCCTCCTACTGGTGCAGTGCATATTCGGATAAATACCTAGCCGAGCTGGATCGCCTTTCAAGGCGGGGAGTTATCCAGGCATATCCCTTACTCCTTGAACAGGGTCGGGGTAAGGTTACACAAAGGGAACATACCATGCTGGTTACCTCCGAGGGTGTGAGGGTTTTGACCGCATGAAGCGCTCAGATATCCCTGTCCCACTCGTCGATATACCGCTTGTCCTTTTTGACAACATCCCAATTCCCCTCGCGATATATCTTTGGGACCGTGAAGGCAATTACCAGATTTACTATGAAGAAGGCTATGAGTATCGCAAAAATTATCTTTCCCGGGATACCGAAGAATTGTGCGCGCTGGACCACAACATAGAATTTATCGGTATGCACCGGATGCATGATCAGTTTCCCCAGCCAGAGTAATATGCTGATGGAGAAGAGCCAAACGTACACATGTCTCAATCGATGAGAGACGGCCTCCCAATAAGTTATCTTGAAGTGTGGCGTTTTGAGATCATCTGCAAGATTCGCCATCCATCTTCTACTGGTCACCTTCTCCTTTGGGTTTATTGAACGGGATATATAATCTCTCTCCAGGGCCCTTACACGGCTGTGCCATAGATTGAAATACATGAAACGTCTCGACTCTATACCAAGAAGGAGTGCGATGAAAACTATGGAAAATAGTAGTAGTTCGTGGGGATTGGCAGGATCGCTGTAGGTCCATGTGATAAGTGCGGAAAGTAACAGTATGGCCCAGTTTGTAGTGGTATCCAATCTCGAACGCCAGTGATATGACCTTTGGACCTCGCCTCTGTACATGTGAACCAGAATTGTTGTGAATTCGGTCACATCCTGTTCGTCCACGAAATCCTCGGGGTCCGTCATCGTCATACAATCGAGATAGCCATTGGAGATATTTAAATATAGTCGTGAGCGGCACCAGTTATTTCTTCGATGGTACCGATACCTTCAGATTCCATTATCTCACACATCTCTTTGGATATCAGATGGGGGGCATCCTTACCCCGGTAATATAGCGCGGAGCCGATCTGGAGGGCCGATGCTCCGGCGAGTATGTACTCCAAAACATCCCTTCCGGTGTTGATTCCTCCGCAGCCGATTATGGGTATATCTATGGTTGAAAAAAGTTCGTATACACAGCGCAGTCCCACGGGCTTGATCCCGGGACCGCTGTATCCGCCCACCCTGTTCCCCAAAAATGGTTTTTTGGTCTCAACGTCTATGGCCATGGCCTTGAGAGTGTTGATAGCTACGATGGCGTCGGCACCGGCACCCTGTACCGCGAGCCCTATCTGCGCTATGTTATCCGCAGGAGGCAGCTTGACAAGAACGGGTATATCCACGGAATTTCGGACCGCGAGAACCATGTTTCCCGCCATGACCTGGTCGTTGCCGAGAGCGGCCCCGAAACCCTTGGCATGGGGACAGCTTAGGTTCAGTTCCACTGCATCGGCACCGCACCCCTCCATGTTCATGGCTATTTCCGCAAAGTGTTCTTCATCTGAAGCGAATATGCTACCTATAACCGGTATATCATCTACGTGTAAAATGAGTTCCTGTAACTCGTTACGATATGATCCTATGCCGGGGTTCGGTAGCCCCATGGCATTTAATAGACCGGTGTTTAGTTCCAGCATGGTAGGATTCGGGTGCCCCTCCCTGGGTTCGAGTCCGATGGATTTGGTAACTATTCCGCCGAATCCTCCTTTCAACGAATTTAACATCGAGGAAGAGGTTTGACCGAGTATGCCCGAAGCGAGTATGATAGGGGGTTCGAAATGCAGCCCGGCAACCTTGGAATATGGGGTTAACATGAGACAGGATGGTTTTGTTCGGATTAAAACTTTGGCATTTTTTCATTACGAACGCAGTGAGTAATGTAAAAGTAAGGAAAACCGAAAGTTTTGTGGCATTTTTTCATTACGAACGCAGTGAGTAATGTAAAAGTAAGGAAAACCGAAAGTTTTGTGGCATTTTTTCATTACGAACGCAGTGAGTAATGTAAAAGTAAGGAAAGCCACAGGTTTTTTGGACATAAATATGGAGGGTGGACAGATACTTTGTCAAAGAGAAGAGGAATATTTGGTAATAGTAAATCGTTCAAAAATCGTGAATAGATATATGTTCGAGGTAATTTAAGGTAATTATAAATAGTGATAGGGTTGTAGGTATGGGCAAGATTCACGAATACGGTTGGAAGGTATCCTACCTTCCGCCGGTTAATAGGTGGATAAAATGATCACAAAAACAAAGATGGGAATATTTTTGGCAATATTACTAGTGATTTCGGTTTTTGCCACGGTACCCGTTATGTCTTTCGAAAGACAGGAAACGGATATCGTGTTGATCAGAACCAGCAACTCCTACGAAATAACGAACTTAGAGGCTCTGGGGGCTAAGGTTATCGAGGTATACGATAACCATATCCTTGTAGAGGTCGATCTATCCGTGGTACCACAGATAGAGAAAATGGGTTTGACGATCGATAGACTCGGGCGTCGAACGACTATATACGTTAATGACTATGTGTTCGATTTTACCAAAGGCGAACCACAGATGCCCGAAGAACTCACCGTCCATGAGTACCAGCCTCGTGTGAAGGGACAGTATATAGTGCACATGAAAGGACCTGTAGCCAGGAACTGGCGACCAACCCTTGAAGGTATGGGCGTTGAAGTTATGTGTTACATACCCAACTACGCCTACAGGGTTCGTATGAAACCTGAAATAGTCGGAAGGATATCCGAACTTTACTTCGTGGATTGGGTGGGTATCTATCACCCTTACTACAAGATACAACCCGGTCTGAGTCCGGGCATGGTAGAGATAGGTTTGGTTCCCGGCGCAAGTAGTGAAAGTCTAAATGCCGTTGGCCAATATGCCACGGTTACGGGTGTCGAACAGTTCCAAAACGGCGAATACTTCTTAACCGCTTTTGCGGATACTACGAACACATTGCACGAATTGGGTCGGATCGATGACATACTTTACATCATGGAACGAACAGAGATGCAGCTACAGTGTGAGATGAGCACACAGATAATCGGTGGCGGTTTGTGGTTCTTCGATGACGATAATGATCCGACTACGGCTTATCGTGCACATGGTGATTACGGTTCGTACATGAACCAGATAGGTTATACCGGTGAAGGTGTGGTCATCGCGGTAGCGGATACAGGTCTCGGTGGAGGCACAGTGGGTAATCAACACGCAGACTTCCAGGATCGTGTGATCGGCGGATACTCCTACCAGGGTGGATGGGAGGACGGCCATGGTCATGGTACCCATTGCGCTGGTTCCGCAGCGGGGCACACTCACGGCGGTACGGGAACCACGGTCTACAACAACTACTACGCCGCCGAGGGATTGGCACCATCTGCAGAGTTATATGCCGTTAGGATATTCGGGGGTTCCGGGGGTGGGACATGGATAGGGCCTTCCGATATATACCATATAGTTCAGATCGCCAAGGAAAACGCTGACGCGTATGTCCACACAAATTCATGGGGTTCTATCGAGGCCACCGGGATATACGATTCCCGCTCATCTCGTTACGATGCCGCTGCGAGAGGCGAGGACATGGTCTTGGTCTGTGCAGCGGGCAATTCCGGTCCCGGTAGAACAACTATCATCAGACCCGGAACCGGCAAGAATGTTATCACCGTCGGGGCGACGAATACCTACAACCCTGGTGGTACTCCCTCAACGAATAACCCCGAGTACATGGCGAGTTTCAGTTCACGAGGTTGGACAGCTGATAACCGTATAAAGCCGGATATCATAGCGCCGGGAAGAGGTATCTTTTCCACAAGACCACTTTCGGGTTATGTATACATGTCCGGAACTTCCATGGCCACACCGGCAGCGGCAGGTGCGGCGGCTGTTATCGTAGAATGGTACGAGGTCAATCATATAGATAACGAACGGCCCAGTCCTGCCATGGTCAAAGCATTGATGATCAACACGGCTAACCAGATAGACGGAGACACGGAAGGCCCCATACCCAACCGTGACGAAGGCTGGGGCATGGTTGACATATCAAAACTTGAACGGCCCTTTGGGGAACCCGTACCTTTCTTCCTGTATGACCAGGAATCTATCTTCACCGAGAGTTTACAGGTCGAAGAGCATCTGATAATGGTTGATAGAGATAATGAACCCTTAAAGCTAAGTCTGGTTTGGACGGATAAGGAAGCCCCATCCGGCACTGGTAGCGGTCGCACTTTGATAAACGACCTGAACCTTGAGGTCGAATCGCCCGGTGGTTTAGTGTACCGTGGAAATGCCTTCAGCGGCGGATGGACACAGGAAGGTGCGGATTCCATGTCTATTTTCGATTACAGCGGAGATGGATGGGACGATACCAACAACGTCGAGAACATATACATCCATCCCGATGAACTGGAACCTGGGGTTTATATCGTCCGGGTAGAAGCGCGGACCATAACCGAAGACGCCGTAGGTGTAGGTTACAACAGTCAGGATTACGCGTTGATTGCCTACAACGCCAAGGAGGAGATACCCGGCGACCCACCTGTTGTCGAGGTAACCAGACCGAACGGTGGAGAGGTTTTCACTGCACGAACGGATGAAGATATTACATGGACGGCTTTACCCGGAGATGACCCCATTTACTTCATACAGCTAAGCTACAGCATCAATGCAGGTGCCTCGTGGAGGATAATTGATACCGGTTTACCCAACACGGGTGTTTATACCTGGAACATACCAAACGTGAACAGTGACCAGTGTCTTGTGCGGGTCCGTGCCATCGATGAGATGGGACGTTCCGGACAGAACGTAAGTGACGATGTATTCGAGATAATAGGGTTGCCACCCACACCACCAGCGAATATTGAAGTACAGCATGCATCCGCACCCCATATGGCTGTGTTCGATGATTTTGCGGATGGTGACTACGATGGCTGGACTGTTTTCGATGGGACTTGGGACGCATCTCAAGGGTATCTGCAGGGTCACGGAAGCATATCGATCCCCGCCGAGATGAACGGTGAAAACATAGGTGCATACGGTCGTTGGGAGTTCGATTTCCAACTTACAGAAACATCCGATGCTGCAGGATATCAGTTAATGAGGAACCACTTCATACAGATAGACAACCCGGATAGTCGTTATGCCAGTGGTTACTACGTGATCGTAACCGGTGATATTCCCAATGGCGGTCAGATCAACCTATGGAGATGGGACAACGGAGATACACCACCGGAAGCCACGATCAACTCTAATTGGGCCCCAAATACCAACGTGAACACTGTTGCTGTTGAAAGGGAAGAAAACGGTGCCTTTTCAATGTACCTGAACGGTAATCTACTGGGCGTGGGAACGGATAATACCTACACTATAAATGAGTACATGGGCTTCAGACACAACTCGAATCCATCAGGAGGAGACGATCATATAATCCATGAGATCCGAGTTGCTGTCATGGGTGATGAGGACGAACACAACCTTCTCACATGGAACCCCAGCCCGGACGAATCATTGGACGAGGTGATGCATTACAATATATATCGTACGGAATTTCAAAGCGGTCCTTGGGACGGAAGCACTCTAATAGACAGTATACCCGTCGACGGTTCGCCTGAATACTCGTTCCTGGACTTAGGTAAAGGTATGCTGGACGACATATACTGGTGGTATGTGGTACGTGCTGTAGGCACCAACGGTCTCGAAGAGATGAACATTAATGCTGTACAAGAACCCGGCGAGCCAGTAACTTTTGAGTTCGATGTGACCGTAGATGATATAATCGCCGGAGAGTACCCGACTATTGTCATATCCGATGCCACCGATGAAGGAGTACCCTTGGACGGTATTTACAGTGTTGATATACATATCCATGGAAACGATATAACCGCGGACATGAACTTCGATGACGGCTATGCAGTATATGCATGGGCCGCACTGGCACTCACCACAGCGGACGACTATACGGCTTATGCAACCATTGATGGCGCAACCAGATCCGACAATTTCGCTGTACAACCCGGTGAGACCGATCAACTTGTCATTACTCCCGCGACCGCTACCATCACAGCAGGGGATACTCAGGCTTATACCGCCATGGCTTACGACGAATACGATAACGAGATAGGTGATATCACCGCCGACACCGACTGGTCCATCAACACTGGTGCGGGCGGCAGCTGGGCGGGCAATGTTTACACCTCCGAATTTGCGGATGTTTGGACAGTAACCGGCGAATATGGAGAAGCAAACGGGACCGCAATATTGACGGTAGAAGCAGGAGCTGCCGTGAGTTTTGTCATACTTCCCGGCATATCGCAGATCTCGGCTGGTGAAACGCAGGTATACACCGGTTCAACCGCAGACGAATTCGGCAATCTCATCGATGACGTTACGGATTCGACAGACTGGTCCATAGAAGCGGGAGCAGGCGGCAGTTGGACAGATAACATATATACTTCCGAATATGCAGGCGAGTGGACCGTGACCGGAGAATATGGTGCTCTGACATTCGACGCAACACTGACAGTAGGACCGGCGGATGTACATACTGTAACGATCTCCCCATCAACTGCTCAGACCGTCGAAGCGGGAGTAAACTTGCCATTCACCGCTGAAGCATGGGATGAGTACGAAAACCTGATAACCGATACGGTCGCAGATTTCACCTGGCAGAACACAAATGCTGACGGTGTGTTTAACCAGGAGATCGTGGGAAATTATTCGGTTGCTGCAACCTATGATGGTGTACCATCGTATCCCATTACGGTGACTGTCATACCGGCAGGCGTTACCAACGTAACGATAATGCCGTCACAACCTCGGACCGTAAATGCCGGACAGAATCTGACATTCACAGCGGAAGCACGAGATGAGTACGGAAACCTGATAACCGATATGGCAACTGAATTCACCTGGAATAACGCAAATACTAACGGAGTATTCAATGGAGAGCAGGCTGGAAACTATCTGGTGTCCGCAACCTACGGTGAGATTACGTCCGATACAACAACCGTAACAGTTGTTCCGGCTAGTGTTGCAAACGTGACAATATCTCCATCGACATCACAGAGCGTCGTTGCCGGTACAAACCTGGCATTCACAGCACAAGCCAGAGATCGATACGGCAATCTGATAACCGATACGGTGACGAACTTCACCTGGGATAACGCCAATGCGAGCGGTGTGTTCAACGAGGAAACGGTTGACGAATACCAGATTACAGCCAATTATGGGGGTGTCACATCGGACCCCACTACGGTGACAGTGATACCGGCAGGTGTGGCTACCGTAACGATATCTCCATCGACCGCCCAAACAGTGTATACGGGAAAAAACCTGGCATTCACGGCACAAGCCAGGGACCAATACGGAAACCTGATAACCGATACGGCAACGGACTTCACATGGACAAATGCCAGTCCGGAAGGTGTGTTCAACAAGGACTCCGCAGGTGAATACGAGGTTACTGCCGCCTACGGCGGTATCACATCTGCAGCCACATTGGTAACAGCGGAAACGGACTCGTGGATAGAACTTCCCCACGGTAACACATGTTGGATATCTCTTCTAATACTTATATTTATCATTATAATCATAATATTCGTAATGATAAAGAAGAGAAAAAATCCTGAAGTACCACCATTCGAAGAAGAACCTGGAACAATACAGGACGATACGCCTCCACCGCCGCCCACTGAAGAACCGGGGGCGATGCCTGTGGATAATTCACCACCACCGGAATAGATTGCACATACTGAAAACCTTGGAAAAACCTTTTCCTTTTCTTTTTCTACACATGGAACAGCCCGTAAACCATCGATAATATTAAATGCTGAGTAGCTAATCCCCCTTAAGTAATGAGTGGTTAAAATGCTCCGGGATACGATTTCAGGACTCGATAGGGTTTTCCTCACCGATATAGATACACCGAAGGTTATACTTGTTACCGGTCCACCGGGTTCTATGAAGACCAGTTTCTGTTACCATGTGATGACGAAATATGTGGAAAAAACGGGTGCCTTCGGTTTATATACTACCTTGGAAGAAACGGTTGACAGTCATCTGAACAACATGCAGAGTCTAGGTATAGATCTCAGCCTGAACATGCAAGTTTCCGATATCACTGACCTGCGGGAGATAGATCAGATAGTGGAAGAAGGTGATAGTACGGATTACGTAGACTTCATAGAGAAAATGCTCAGACACTTCAAGGAAGAAAAAGGCGACAGTTTCAAACTGTTCGCCCTGGATTCCCTTGGTGCCCTGTACTCCTTGATGGAGCACGAAAGGAACATGAGAAAGAAATTGTTCTACTTTTTCAAGCTATTGCGGGACCTTGACCTCTACAGCTTCGTAGTAATGGAGAGAAGCATCGGTACCGAAGCAAACCTTCTGGGAAACGAGGGCTTTCTGGTGGACGGACTGATCATGCTCGGCCTGGATCGAAACAGAGGAAAATTGACTAGATATCTCCAGATAGAAAAGATGCGGGCGTGCAAACACAGCATGGAAAAACACGCCCTGGAAGTAGGAGATAGCGGATTGAAGATACTCGGACCCATATTCGAGTGATACGATGAAAAGCTTTCGTAAGTTATATAAAACAGAAAGGCTATCGGCCTTTATTACATACGCAATACCCTTGGGGGAATAAAATTGGCAGAAGACGATGGATTCCTATCGGAAATGGAAGGCTTCATGGGCAAGCTCAAACAGCAGAAACGAGAACTGGATGAGAGGGTGGAAGAACTCTCTCAAAGGGAAAGTGAACTGGAAGAGCGAGAACAGCAGTTAAGAGAACTTGAGGAAAAAATAAACTCGAAGAAAAAGGAGATTTCGGAAGAAGCGAAACAGCTGAACACCGTAAAAGCAGAGTTGGACGAACAACGGGAAGTATTGGAAAACGCGAGAAAAAGGCTTGACGAAGAAAGGGATGAGGTAGCAACCCTCAGGGAAAACCTTGTTACAAGAGTCGAGAAGGCGGAGAAGATCAGGGAAGAGATTATCGGTAAACAACAGTCCCTGGTGGACAGGGAGGAAGCAATACTTGAAAGGGAAAAGGACCTGGATGAAAGGGAAAGCATAATCGTATCCAAGGAGGAAGAGATGCTGAAAGAGAGAATGGAAAGCATACAAGCTCTTTCGAGACTGCAGGCATCTTTGGATAGCAACATCCAGGAGAGCAAAGAAATAATGGAAAAGGAAAGGATGCTTCTTGATCTGGACAAGGAATTATCCGATAAGAGAAGCAGGTTACTTGTCGCTCATGAAAAGATGCTGGAACGCGAGAAGGAATTGATCAATGAGAGCGAATCCCTACCCCATTTGGAAGTACCCCCGGTGCCAGACCGGACAGAGGTGCCCTCGGCCGAGGAAGTTAGCGAGATTCCGGAGGTAATAGAAACCGAGGAAGAAACCGAGGAAGAAACCGAGGAAGAAACCGAGGAAGAACCTGAGGAAGAAACCGAGGAAGAACCTGAGGAAGAAACCGAGGAAGAACCTGAGGAGGAAACTGAGGAAGAACCTGAGGAGGAAACTGAGGAAGAACCTGAGGAAGAACCCGAGGAAGCTATTGCCTGTCCCAATTGCGGTACCGAGCTGAGCCCCGATGCGGACATGTGTTATGCTTGTGGAGCAGATATCACGGGTGAGGCTGCGGAGGAAGAAAGTGAAGGAGAGATATCATGCCCCAACTGCGGTACCGAACTGAGTCCCGATGCGGAGATATGTTATGCATGCGGAACGGACATAACAGGCGAGGCTGCCGAGGAAGAAAGCGAAGGAGAGATATCATGCCCCAACTGCGGTACCGAACTGAGTCCCGATGCGGAGATATGTTATGCATGCGGAACGGACATAACAGGTCCCGGTGATGACCAGGGAATAACATGCCCCGTCTGCGGTACCGAACTGAGCCCCAGCGCCGAGATGTGTTATGCGTGCGGTGCGGACATAGAGAGAAAGGAGAGATCGACGAAGAAGAAAAAGATAGCCTGAGCTCTCTATACCCCCTCAGAAAACCTTTTATCTTTAAGTTGACCTATTTGGAAAAGGTACGAAGACTATCAGAGGCTTAAGATGTGTCCTGTAATCATGATGGTTCGATCGTTTCCAAAGGAACGGGGAAGAACGGAGTCAAGTAGAGCCAAGGAACTATTGAGAAAGGCGGATGACCTATGTGACCAGGGTAAGTTTCACCAGGCGGTGGAACTTTACGACCTGGCCCTCGATATAGATGCGAGTGAGATCATATACAACAATAAGGGTGTAGCGTTGGATTCTTTGGAAGAGCATGAATCGGCCGTGGAATCCTACGATATGGCCATCGGTTTGAGCGAGGATTACATGACAGCATGGCACAATAAAGCAAACTCCCTGGTGTACATGGGTTTGTACGAGGAAGCCATCGAATGCTACGACAAGGTGATATCACTGGAACCCGGTTACAACCAGACATACTTTGATAAGGCGGAGGCTTACATCAAGATCGGTAACTATAGCAAGGCGAAAAAGGCCGTCGAAGAGGGTGTGAACAAGGGCGAGGGAGAGAGGGTGGAACTTTTACTTAACAAAGGTAAGATACTCAACGATATCGGCGATCATAAAGGTGCCCTTGAAGTATATGACGAGGCCATAGATCTGGATGAAAATAACCTTGAGCTGTGGAAATTTCGGGCGGATACACTCCTTAACCTCGGGCTGTTCAAAGAGGCGAACGAAACCTACGATGACATAATGTCATCTACACAGGACGAGGAGTTATGGAACAACAAGGGCTATGTACTGTTTTCCACGGGAAATTATCCCGAGGCCGTGAAATGTTACAAACGTTCCCTGGATATGTCTCCCGAGTTCGGACCGGCACATTACAACCTGGCTTACCTGTACCATACCACTGGTGAATACCGGGAGGCGGTCAAGCACTACAAGGAGGCTGCGAAAACGGACCCGAAAAACCAGGTTCTCTGGAATAATCTGGGCAATGCCCTCTACAACATGGGTAGATACGAGGACAGCTTGCCTTACTTTCTGAAGGCTACGGAGTCAAACCCCGAATATCATATCGCGTGGAACAACATAGGCAATGTACTGGACAAGTTGGGCGACTACGATAGTGCTGTTAAGTACCATGAAAAGGCCATCAAGCTAAGCCCGAACATGGATTACTATCACTATGCCCTGGGTCACGCCCTGGCGAAAACAGGAAAGATGGAGGAGGGACTAGAGGAGGTGAACATATCCCTGGACCTGAACCCAAATTACGAAAATGCATTGTACGTTAAAGCTGATATACTCAGGATGTTGGGGCGAGTGGACGAATGCCTGGATACCATAGATGAGATAATAAGGGTCAACCCGCGATTTGCCAAGGCATGGGAGATGAGGGGCAACACACTCGAGGAACACGGGAAGTACGAAGAATCCAGACTTTCCTTCGAAGAGGCCCTAAAGGCTTACGAGAAGAACTTCATCAGTTTCAACGAAAGGTCCGCTCTTATCTCAAAAGGGGCATTACTCGAAGAACTCGGACGTTATGAAGAGGCACTGGAGACCTATGAAAGATTGCTCGAGGAGCCCCATAGTGATGTGACACCCTGGGTGAAGAAGATCTCCATGCTCCTCGAATTGAACGATCATCGTCAGGCAGTGGTAACCGCCAGTCGAGCTCTTGAAGAATTCGACGACCCTCGGTTGTTGATTCTAAAAGGCAAAGGGTATCAAGGTATCGGTAACCACGAAAAGGCTGAGATATACTTCAGGAAGGCTTACGAGGTGGATGGAGCGGATGCACGGATCGCCCTGGCCCGCCTTCTGGGTGACAGGGGTGAATACTCTGCTGCCCTGGAGATCATCCGGGGTGATGGTTGGGAGGAAAGGCTTCTCAGGGGTAACATACAACTCGAGCGGGGACATCTGGTGGATGCGGAACTTACCTTCAGGGAACTTGTTGACGAGAGAGTGAGCAGTTTACAGGCGTGGTTCGGCCTGGGTAATACACTGTCTAAGAAGGGGGAGGTGAAGGAGGCGATGAAAGCCTTCGACACGTGCATAGGTATACGGGAAGATTTCGAACCGGCCTGGTACCACAAGGCTCTTTTATACATGAAACAAGGTAAGGAGAAGAAGGCCATGGATTTTGCGAGGAAGGCAATATCCTTGGCCAACGGAGTTTACAGGGATGCGGAAAGATTGGTGATGCGGCTGGAAGGCAAGGTCGTGGATGACGACACACTGGAAGAAGAGTTCAGGGAAAAAATTCATGATGTAAAGGTAGAACTGGCCCAGGTAAGAGGCTTGGGTGTTAACATCACACCCGTAAAGCTTAGCATGAAAAAGACCATGGATGCCGCAAAGGCAGGTGATTATCAAAGGGGCCTTGAACTGTGCGAGGGCATGCTTACGGACATGGATAGGATAAGAAAAATACACCTCCTTTCGAAGGATGTAAAGATCCTTTTGCTTAAGATGAAGGAATCGGGTTCGGATTATGGCGAATATGTTGAACTTTTAAAAGGTGTAAAAGTTTATGTGGAACAGGGAAACTACATGGAAGCCCACGAACTTTTGATCACTCTGACTGACAGATTGAACGAGGAAGCTATTACCGTAGATTATTAACATAGTGGTTACAGAACTCATTCAATTGAGGGAAGGCGAAAGCATTTAACCCACTCCCATCATATACCTTTCGAGGTCAAACAATGGAAGTAGGACTGGTAGGCAAGCCCAACGTGGGTAAAAGCACTTTCTTCTCAGCAGCCACGCGCCTGGAGGTGGAGGTGGCTTCGTACCCTTTCACCACCATCGAGGCGAACATGGGTGTTGCCTACATAAGGAACCGATGCCCACACCAGGAACTCGGTGTAGAATGCGACCCTCACAACGCACCCTGTTTGGACGGCACCAGGCTCATTCCCATAAAGGTAATAGATGTGGCGGGACTCGTACCCGACGCCCACACCGGCAAGGGACTGGGTAACAAGTTCCTGGACGACCTGAGACAGGCATCCACCCTCATACATATCGTTGATGCCAGCGGATGCACCGATTCCGAAGGTGTGTCCTGCGGAAGGGGCGAGCACGACCCCAGGGAGGATGTGGAATTTTTGACAAGAGAGGTTGACCACTGGATAAGGGGCATACTTGAAAGGAACTGGGACAAGGTATCGAGAAAACTTGAGGTTGTGGGCGGTAAGGTCGACCGAGCCGTACACGAGCAGTTATCAGGCCTCGGGGTATCGGAGGGCGTTGTGACCATGGCCATGAGGGAGACGGAGCTCCCGGCTAACCCGAAATCATGGTCAGAGGATGACCTTTACACCCTGGCAAGGTCCATACGCCACAAGGCAAAACCCATCATTATTTCCGCCAACAAGGGGGATCAGGCCTCCGACGAGTTGATGGATTCCCTAAAATCCTTAAAAGATGAAACGGTAATACCCACTTCCGCGGAATACGAGTTGGCCCTGCGAAAGGCATCGGAAAGCGGGATCGTGGAGTACCTGCCGGGAGATGATATATTCAAGGTACTCAGAGAAGACATCACGGATGCCCAGAGGTCCGCTCTCGAAAAGATAGGGGAGTATATGAAGAGATTCCGGGGAACCGGGGTTCAACAGACCCTGGAAAGGGCAGTATACGAACTTCTGGACATGATAGTGGTCTATCCTGTGGAGAACGAGCACAGCTACTGCGACAAGGAGGGGAGAGTTCTGCCCGATGCACACCTATTACCCAGGGGTAGCACGGCGGAGGACCTCGCCTACGCTGTACATACTGACATCGGAAAGGGCTTCATAAGGGCCATAGATTCCAGGACTGACAGGGTCATCGGTAGAGACCACGAGTTGAAAGACGGTGATGTGATTAAGATTGTCTCCAAATGATAAGTTAGTCGAAGAAAGGGTAAGGATCATTTCGGGTTCCTACAGCTCATGCCAGAGCGGTGTAAAGGTGGAACTTTTCGGTAAGAACGAGGGTGGTGAATCACTCACACTTATATACAGGGGCTTCAAGCCGTACTTCTACATAGTTCAACCCACCCATGAGATGGTGGACGAATTGAGACAGGAAGGGGAGGTCATAAGACTCGAAGATGCCAAATTGTGGGTTAACGGTGATACAAAACACTGCAAGAAGGTGGTATGCACTCATCCCATGGTGGTGCCAAAATACCGGGACATGTACAAAAGTAACCGCACCATTCTGGCTGCAGACATACCCTTTGTTCAGAGGTTCATATACGATCTTGACCTAGGCTCCACGGTGACGGCAAGGGGGACGGAGGTAAAAGACGGTGATTACACTACGGACAGGGTCATGGAGGTGGAGGAGTTATGCGACGCCGAACCCCTGAACCCGGAACTCAAGTACCTGGGCTTCGACCTTGAGAACAGCCTGGAGGATAACAGAATATTCACAATATGCTGTCGAGTGTACGGGCACGGCAAGGACAGGGATGTGTGCATAAGCGGGGATGAAAAGGAGATGATCGAGGAGTTCCAGCGGTTGATAATGGATGAAGACCCGGATGTTATCACCGGGTACAATATAAACGGGTACGACCTGCCCTTGCTGGACGAGAGGGCACGTCTATTGGGTATGGACGGGGTGTGTCTGGGACGGGACGGGACACCCATCAGGGAGGCCTCCAAGCGATTTTGGCGGGTGACGGGAAGGATGATCGCGGATGCGTGGTGGTGTGCAAGGAGAGAACTCAGTCTGAAGAGGGAAACCCTGAACCACGTTGCCAAGGAATTGCTGGGAGAGGAAAAAGACGACGTTGACCCACTCATGATGGATAGCGAGTGGGAGGCGGACCCCGGGAAGGTGATGGGGTACTGTTTAAAGGATGCCGACCTTGCCCTCAGGATACTCCTGGAACTTGGGTCGATACAAAAGGCCATGGACATGGCCACGGTTTCAAGGCTGCCAGTTGACGACGGATTGAACGGGAGGACATCGACCCTTGTGGATTCCATACTCATAAGGGAAGCGGACAGACATGATATCGGTGTACCCTTGACCAGCAGGGGTGCGAAGAGTGGAAAGATAAAGGGGGGATATGTGCATTCCATCGAACCCGGCCTCTACCATTGGGTGAGCGTCCTCGATTTCAAAAGCATGTACCCCAGCATCATAATCGACAACAATATCTGTTTCACAACTATCAGTAAGAAGGGTGATATCAGTAGCCCTACGGGTGTGAGGTTCCTGGGGACACATCAGAGGGAGGGGCTGCTCCCACGTATCCTGCGTGAGCTCATGAGGGAAAGGGACGAGGTGAAGGAGAAGATGAATCGAACGGAGGGTGACGAAAGGCGTTATTACAGGGGTCTGCAGGATGCCATCAAGATACTCATGAACTCTTTTTACGGAGTTTTTGCATCCTCTTTCTATCGCTTCACCGATCAACGCATAGGGGAATCCATCACTGCCTTTGCCAGGGAGAACATCAAGCGGGTGATAACCGAGCTGGAGAAGGATGGTTTACGTGTTATATACTCCGATACGGACAGCGTATTCTTCCGTTCGCCCTTTGACGAACTCGACCGAACGGTGGAATTCACAAAACGTATCGCCGATGAGTATACCCGGGGTGATGTGACCCTGGAATTCGAGAAGGTGCTGAACCCCTTCTTCAGTCACGGGCGTAAGAAAAGGTACGTAGGTAAGGTCATCTGGCCCCTAGAGGAGATGCTGGTAAGGGGTTACGAAGTAAGGCGGACGGATTCCTTCGAGGCGCAGAACGAGGCCCTGGAAGACGTTTTCAGACATGTGATGAACGATGATATAGACGGTGCCATAGAGACGGCAAAGACATGGGTCGATAGGGTGAGAAACAACGAAGTGAACCCGGAAAAGCTGGTCATATCCAGAACATGCAAGAACTACTCGTCCTATGTGAACCCCGACAGCATGCCCAATGTTCAGGCTGCCAGGAAGATGGAAAAGCTCGGTTACAAGTTCACCCCTGGCATGAAGGTCTCATGGGTGGTTACAGACGGAAAAAGCAGTCCCCAGAAAGTGGAGCCATGGCTTCCCGACGGGGAGATGAAGGGGGAGCCGGATCGGGATTACTACGCCCGGCGTATCGCCAGTACCCTGTCACGGGTTACCGACGTTTTCGGCTGGGACATGAAGGGGTTGATGGCGGGTAACAAACAGTCCAATCTGCTTTCGGGGATGTTCAACAACAGGGATCAAGGGGAAGATAAGAAGAAGAAAAAGAAGGATACCGTAAGGAAGATGACACTTCACGATTTCCTGTGACATCATTGGGGATCACCAGCCGAAGTACTCGTCCTGGTAATCTTCCAGGGGTTTTATCTTTACGGAATTTTTACGTCTTACATCACCTTTTTTGCAGAAAAGCAGTGCAACTCCGCAAAGAGCGGTTATCAGCACGACGACCAAGGGGAACAGGTCACTGTCGAGCTCACGAACATGAGTTACATCGGTGGTAAAGTTCCATTCCATCTCCAGACGGTTCCCTGCAGGGTCGGCGACCCCGAGTTTTACCGTATAAGTGGTATTGCGTTCAAGGTGCCCTTGAGGGACAAAGGTCAACACCTCGTGGTTGGAAGATATGTACCACGTACCATTGACAACACCCGTTTCGCATCGGAGGTTGATGGTTACCGTTGAAGGCGATACCGGTTCGTCGAAGGTCACTACCAGCGGCATATCGACCCTAACACCCCTGGAACCGGGTGGCGGGTGTATACTTACGATGCCCGGGGTTACGGTGTCGATGGTTATCACCCCTTCCGCAATAAACGCTTTATCCTCCCTGTTACCCGCCGCATCCACGGCAAGGGTCAAGAACTGGTAGAAACCATCCTCCCGGGCGGTGAACTCTATGGTACCCGTGTATGAAGGGCCGCTTATTTCCTTGGATATGTTGGAGTACCTCCAGGGACCGCCTTCCCTACGATGATACAGTTCAACTGCAAGTAGTCGGTGGTTATCGTGGGCGGTGAATGGTATGCTGACCGTCCTGTTATTGGTATGGGTTCCCAGTTCATCCAAGGGGTCCGCCGCGCTGGTGGGAGGAGACCTGTCATGACCCAGTGCAAAGAGGTAACCAGGTGAATAGGTAACGTAAATGGTACCGTACATAGAGATAACGGGCGAGCCAAAATATCCGTCGGAGTACATATATGGGCTGGGCGATGTCCATCTGACGGTTCCGTCGGGGTTCACCGAATGTAGTTCTCCGGAACCCACATATATGGAACCGTCACCGGCCAAAGTTATCTCCGATATACTGTTGACCTGATAGGTCCATTTAACCGTACCATCCCCATCCAAAGCATAGAGCAGTCCTTCCTGCTGGCCTGTTAGAACACCCATGTAGACCGTGCCGTGATAGGATAGGGAAGGGGATGTACACAAGGTACCGTCCAGGGTTATCTCGTTCAGAAGGGTTCCCGACTCCCCTATAACATAAACCCTGCTTTTTTCTGAAATGGAAAGGTCGAAATAGACGGTCCCGTTTTTGGACACCACCGGTGAGAAGTGGGACCATGCATGGTATCCGGTATCGTACCTCCACACCAGATTTCCGTACCTGTTGAGAGCGTAAAGATTACCGTCAAAGGAAAAGGCATACAGCGTCCCGTTACCATCCAGTGAGATGGATGAGGACACGGGCCCTCCCGTCTCGTACTCCCATATCAAATTACCATCCGTATCGATGGCCCGGATGTAATTATCAAAAGAACCTATATATATACTCCCGTCACTGCCGAGTGCGGGAGAAGAGTTTATGGGACCCCCCGTAGGATAAGACCACTTTACAATACCGTCCGTATCCACGGCGTAAAGATTTCCGTCGAAGGAACCCACATATACTGTTCCGTCCAATCCCACGGCAGGCGAGGCAAGCAATGAACCATTGCCAAGGTCAAGCATCCAGATGGTTTCACCTCCGGGAGATACCGCATATATGTATCCCGCGTGATCCCCAACGTATATGGTTCCGTCGATACCCGTCACCGGCTGCATGGTCAAGCTGCCCAGGGTGCTGAAGCTCCATTCCAGCTGACCCGGATTATCGCTGGTGTCGTAAGGGCTCTGGCCTGTACGGCCCGTATCGTGTTTAAAAACCGGCCAGGCGCTCTCGTAGGGTGTGAAATATGTCCGGAAGTTCCAGTTATATGGCTCTCCCGTGTTACCGGCGAGATCCCTGTAATCCGTGATCTCGAGAGTGACTTCCATCCCCTTGGACCAGGGGTGATGGGTCCAGGAAGCGGTGTCGTTGACGTTATGTGTCGTGCTCCACCCTGCAAAATTCCAGCCCCCGGGGTCGGTCCCACGGGTCTGCTCCAGATAGGGAATGCTGGTTGTATCCATACTCTCGTTGAACACCACCACCACACCCGTGTCCGGTTTGATACTTACGGAAGTGTCGGAGGGCACCGTCAGCACCACATGGGGTGGGAACACATCGTATTCAAGGGTGGTTGCCGTGGTGAAGGACCACATGTACGTGTCCACCGGATGCCCCTCGAATACATCGTTACCGTTGCCATCCAGGAAATTATCGTACAGGTCCTTAAGGTAGGATGCGTTAAGGGCTAACCTGTAGGTGGTGTTCTTGTCCAATGGACGGTCAGGCAGGATGGTGAATTCGGTCTTTTCCCCATCCCACGAAAGGCTGAAGGGCAGCCGGGGCCACTCTACGTACCCCTGATAGAAGGATATGCCTCTCTCCACCGAAAGTGGGCACATGGTCTTGTCAAATTCCACGGTGATGGACGGTCGCAGAGCAACGGCACGGTCCCCGTCCCCGGGGTAAGTGGATATCACCTTAGGACTGGTATCGTCACCCCGGACCACGATAGATGGAGATCGCATCTCGTAAAGATCACCGACCCTGTCGGGAAAGGCGATACCGAATTGTTTAACATCCACGATCTTAGTCCCCAGTAATATGCCCGAGGGGGCGTATTCGCTTATGTTGAAAACCGCCAGAAGGCTGCGGCTTTCACCCTGGGGAATAACAAGATCCACGGACGGAAAATTTGCCCTTTTTCTGGTAAAACCGGCCTTTCCCAAAAGGATGTCGTGGTCCGGATCCAGCTGACCGTCTCCCCCCATGTCCAGATACAGGAGGACCGTTTCCACATCCGCATCCCTCCCGGTACCTGCAAGGTAGAGCTCCAGGTCTTCAAGGATTATGGTGGAATCGGGAGCCGAAAGGTGAAGACGTCCGGCCACAACATCCCTTTGACCCCGGAGACCGTAAAAATCCTCTCCCTGGTCCATATCGACCATGAGTTCGTCAACGCTATCCATCCTGAAGTCGTCGATGTACCATCCCTCACTGTCCTCTATCACACTGTCCCAGCCCACCACGAATCTCAAACGTATCACCTTTCCCTGGTAAGGAGAGAGATCGAATATTTCGTTACGCCAACCGATACTGGTCAAACCGAAGGCTTCGCTACCCTCCAGGGGATTCCCGTGACGACGTGATACGGATACCGGATAACCGGTGGTGGGATACAGCCGTTCCCAGTGCATGGTTTCATGGTCCCATATCTCCACCACGCCACCATCTCCGGGGCCCTCGAAATTGCTGCCGAACTCGTACCAGTGCCAGAAGGACATCTTGATATGATGCCCCATATCCACTGTATCGATGTAGGGTGATATCAATGCGGTGGTTCCCCCTCTGGGCCAACCCCCGCCTTCGTACCCACTCCACCATGAGCTCCCCCCCACGTGGTATTTCCGGCTAGTCAACTGCCAATCGTCGTCCATTTCTATACCCTCCAGGCGTGTGTGTGTCCACCCCGGGGTCTGTTGGGAGAAATGGTTTTGATAGGGGCCCGTTACCGGTACTCCCAGTTTGATATTTTGATGATCCTTTACATAAGGGTAGGTATCGGAGAATACCCTCAGCCTCACCGTCTCAAGTTCACCCTGTTCCATATGATGGGGAAGTGTTACATTGGCATAAAAGACGAACTGCTCGCCGGGGTCCAAAGGTCCCGTATCTCCTACCGGATCCCACGAGATGTCAAATAACTCCACGGTGGAGTGGAAATGAGTGGCCCATGTTATGTTGTAAACCTCGGGCAGCTTGCCCGTGTTCCCCACCACGATCACATGGGTGGTGGTCTCACCCGGGAGTGAACTCCTTTCCACATCCCCGGATATGATCTCAACGTCGGGTATGGGGCCGCCCAGGTGGAGACCGTCGATGTACCAACCTTCCTTGATGCCACGTTCTCCCAGGTTCCACCCTACCCTGAATCTGAATTTCACGGTGAGACCGGTGTATTCGCTAACGGGGAAATTTTCTCTTTTCCACCCGGGAAACGTGCCGGTATATGCAAAGGCTTCCCTACCACCCAGTGGGTTTCTGTAAAGCTCGTTCAGAACCCTGTCGTAACCCCCTTCGGGGTGGATCTGCTGCCAATCACCACTTCGATTATCCCATATCTCAACTATTCCTCCGTCCATCACGGAGTACCTGGAACTCTCAAATGAGTACCAATGCCAGAAGGTCAGTTCCAGCTCTTCGTCCGCCCCGGTCAGGTCGAAGAAGGGTGTTTCCAGGGCCGTATCGCCGCCGCTAACCCATGTTGCGATCTCGGGGCCGCTCCACCACGAGTGGTCGCCTATGTAGGCCCGATTGGCGGATATATCCCAATTGTCCTCTATGCCCTCTCCGCTGATCCGGTAATGCCTCCAAGCGCCCTTGCCGTGTTCAATATCGTCGAAGTAGGGCAGGTTAAAGGGTATCATGGTGTAAAGGGTATGCTCCTCCACATGATCCGGATCGTTGCGTGAAATCAGCTTCAGCGTGTTACGGTCGAACTCCCCCGTTGCCGCACCCGAGGGGGGTATGACCTCTATAATGACCCGGACCGTCTCCTGCGCCTTCACGGGACCTGTGTTATCCATGGGCTCCCATGCCCGGTTGTAAAGGTTGTACGTCCAGTTGGAATCTTCAAAGAAAAGGTCGAAAACGTCTTCATATTGCCCCAGATTGGTGACGGTAAGGTTGTAATATGCTTTACCGTCGACACCACAATAGTTACTTGACCTGTCCATGGAACTTTCCGTGGCCACAGGTCTGAAGGTGGCATTGATGGTCACATCATCCACGTACCAACCCGCCCATCTGGTCACCGGGCCCGGCGAGCGTCCCCAGAAATGGAATCTGAACAATACAAGGTTGCCCACGTATTCCGTTAGATCGACGCTTCCCGTCAACCAACCGTTGCTGTTCTGGCCGTAGCATCGGCCCACTCCCGCCGCCGGATAGATGGTCTCGTTGTAGCCTTCCTCGGGTATCACGTATTTCCATGTATCACCCAGGTCCACTGAAACTTCCAGGTATCCGCCGTCGGCCCTGCTGTTACCGGGATTTACGCCCCATATGGAGTACCAGTGTTGGAAGCTTATCCGGGCGGAGGTCGCACCCCTGAGGTCCATAAGAGGTGAGGTAAGTGTCAGCTCACCGGTGCGGGTGTAATTGGAATGTATGTTCGTGCCCCAGCAGTTGATGCCGGAAGGGGTGTGGTCGGGTCCGTATTCGTACAACGAAGGGTCTCCGAGCTGCCAGTACGTGCCGAAATCGTTATCCTCGGCTATCCAGCCTCCGGGCCCGTGCTCCATGTCATCGGTCCAGTTCGGTCTTACGGGAACATAGATGCGCAAACCGGAGGTGAATGCTTTGGAGGGATCATTCCGCGAACCAAGCACGATAAAACCAGTTTCCGTTGCACCACCCTGACCACCACCCGTGACATTTACCATGAGAGTTATGGGTACGGTGGATAGTCCGGGTAGTTCACCTGTGTCCACTAGACCATCGCCCACGGTGTCATTGAGTGGCACACCCGTTTCTGTAAAGTAGAACTGGTGTTCCCACCCTTGCATTGACCAGTATTCCATGCTTATCGTATCGTTAAGCCCACCCTTGTTGAACACCTCCAAGGGTATACGAATATCTCCCTCCGGGGCGGCGATCAGCTTTATCTCATGGGGGCTGCATCCTATCTCGGGTTCGGGTACGGTTATCATCAATGTCGTCTCGTTCTTTATACCGGTATCGTTGGTGGAAGTGGCGATGATCCTTATCATGGTGGAATAGCCGGGTTCCACATCCGGGGGTACGTATGCCCGGAGATAAATGACCCCGTGATCCTCCCTTGCTATCTCACCGGTCCCCCATACCGGACCCGTCCCGTCTTCGTGGTAGAATTCCACACTCCAGTTACTATCCGATTCGGCCGAAAGTTCAAACGTGTTGGGGGCGGAACCCAGGTTCCTTATCCTCAACATGTGCTCCGCCACAGAGCCCGAGGCACCGTTCGTAACACCTCCCGGATAGATCATCACATCTTCGTCTCTCGGCTGGAGCCAGGCCAGTATCCTCTTCATGAGCTCCTCCCTACTTTCAGGGGTGGCCACGGAAGCGAAATCAAAACCGGTATAAACGGTTCTGTATCCGTTATCCACCATGGTCGCCACTGTTAGCCTCTCTCTCATACGGAACACCTCCTGTCCGTTCCCGGCTATCTCGCCGAACACTCCTATCTTATCCAACCCTTCGAAGTACTCACCGTGCCTGCACAGTTCGATATCCAGCATATCACTTACGGGATTACCCTCTATACCGAACGCCGGGTTCGGAAGTAACCACCAGTTGTTTGCAAAGTAAGCAATGCTGTTCCTCACCTTGAAGCCGAAGTACAGTTCCATGAAATCCTCGTAACCGGCTTCCAGGGCCACATTGCCCGCACCCTGGCTTGAGAGATACAGTTTTCCACCTTTCCCGAGATAAGCGGCTATGGCGGCCCTCTCACGCTCTCCCAGAGGGTCCGTCCCCGACGGTGAAGTGGCACCCCTGTGGTTGCCCGTGAACCACACCACCGCGTCGTGAGAGTGCATGGCATCGGGGCAGGGCGGTCCCTGCTCTTCCGCAGCCCATAGATTGTAAGTGTATCCGAGTTTGTCAAGGGCGCTCATGTACCAGTATCGTGAACCGATGCCACCGTCATCGTCCACCAGGAGTATGTCACCCCGAGCATATGTGTATAGGATCATGTCCCGTTCGAGGGAATTGTCCCTATTCGAAATAATCCTCAGCTCGGTCCTCTCGGGCTCACTTCCCGCCTGGGTGCCGTGGGGTACGGTAACATTGACTAATATCCATGAACCTTCGCCCTTTTCCACCATACCCGTATCCATGACCCCGCTGCCGCTGGTGTCCGAAAGTGGGTTCCAATCCGTATCGAAGAATCGGGTGTTCCAGCCATGGTGTGTTTCATATCGGATATCAAAGGTGTCCGCATCATTACCGGTATTTGTTATTTGGATAGCATAGGTATGGTCACCCCCCGGCGGGCCTGAACCGCCCATGGTGTGAACATCTTGACCTATACCGGCCTCGGATACGTAAAGATTCACATCGTCGATGTACCATCCCGGACGGGTGATACCCCTGCCCGAAGAGAAGAGCCACCTCAGAAAAACCGTTCCCTGATTGTACGAAGAAAGGTCGAAGGTATCGGTTATCCATCCGCCGCTACTGCCGCTGTAACCGTCCCCGCCCGACCCCCCGAAGTTACCGTTTGTGAAGGGATAGCCCCCTACCGGCTCTATTCTTTCCCAGGATCGGCCACTGTCAGTGGAAATTTCTACGAAACCTCCGTCGTAATAGACCTGGGTATCATACCAACCGTGGAAGGAGAGAAAAGCTGTCTTCACTCCGCCGAGGTAGAGAGGGGGTGAGACCAGGGCGGATTCGGAATGTGCAATGTAGTTCGTGTCAAGGTTAGTTCCCCAGCAGTGCTCCCCCACTGCGGCATCCCTGGGCCCCGCCTGGGGTACACCCCTTTCCCACCGGTTTCCCCAACCATCAGAGGTAGTCGTCCAGCCTTCATGGTGGATCTCGAAGTCATCGGCCCAGGGAGGAATAACGGAAACCACCGTATCCAGGATAACTGTGGCTCTCACCGCCGGGTCAAGTGTGGATATCGCCGTAACGGTAAAACTGGAGCGTTCCAACTCGTGGGCGGTGGATGGGATGAGTACCGAAACCATGATGTCCCCTGAACCCCCGGTAGATATACGGCCGGTATCCGGGTTACCGTTACCGGTGGTATCGGTCAGGGGGATGTGGTTCCTGTGGTAAAATTCCGCATCCCAGTCTGCACCCTGGGTGATGATGTTGAAGGAGTCGGCTCCGTTGATACCGCTGTTCGATACCTTGAACGTATACTCGATACTCTCACCCGGTATCCCGTAACCGGTTTGCCGTACCGGTGATACACGAACCCCCACAGGGGGTCGGGTGAGCCATCCCATGACCCTTTTGACCGTATCCACCATGGCGAAAGTTTCGGTGAAGGAAGGTTCCCATGCAAAAAAGACGGTACGGTATCCCTCACCTTCGTGGGCTATTCCGTGGTAAGGGTAGGCCACACCGGGGCTTTCGATGACCCCGAAAGCCCCCTCGACGGGACTCAGCTCCGACGCATGATCCTCCCTCCTGTCCTCGTAACGCCAATGGGTTGTCACATATTCATCGAAACCCTCCATAAAGGTACCGAAGATACCTTTCACCGGATCGGCGGTGGCTTCCAGGTTAGAATATATGGCGGATACCCCCATGTATTTCCGTAAAAAATCGCTTCCGGATAGTTCATAGGCTCCGCTTCCGTATATATCGTAACCCACCAGTGGTCCCACCAGCCACAGGCTGCCACCACTCTCCAGGTAGGCACCAAGGTTTTCCATGTCCCGGGAGGTCAGCGTACTTTCCACCGTCCGTCTATAACCGTTGTAGCCCGTAACCCACAGCACCACATCGTAGCCATCCATCACTTCAAGGGGGGGACCGTAACCCCGGTATGGGACGACATAGGTCTCGAAGTCGTAACCCGCTGCGGTAAGAGCATCACTGTAATAGGTCTTCCTTGAAGGCTCCTCCACGCTCCTTCTTTCGTACTGGCCGTGGTTGTTGAGACTGTTATCGTCGTCCACCAGGAGCACGGTGGGTGACCTGGGTACGAAGAACGTAAAATATCTGCCGTCATTATCATCGGTACCCGCGTTACCTGCCTTATCCGTTGATTCGACATAGAAGTAATATGAGGACAGTTCCCGAAGTTGGGAAATAACAACGGAATGTTCCATGGTGTACCGTATATTTTCCACCACATCGTCAGGGGGTTCGGACATCCCGTATATAACCCGACTGGTCCCGGGCTCGTGGGTACTCCACGATATCTCCACTCTTGAATGGGGCAGTTCCCTTGCCGTAACGTTCCCTATCTGAGGCGGTGTTACATCGATCCTGGCGGATGCCGTTATCTCACCGTTACCGTTGTTATCGTCAGTATAGGTAACGTTTATCCAGTCGTTATCGAGTACCTCCAGTACCCCGTTACCGACGGTTGAATTCTCCTCCAGGACCAGTTCTATACTGCCGGTGAAAACTCCCGTTCCGGCACCCGATCGGGTCAGGGTCATCTCTTCCCTATCACCGGTGAGCTTACTGGTGATGTGAACCACAACGGTATCAGTGTCCATGTGGGTGTTCACAAAGGTGACCATGGGTTTCCCTTCGGTGTTGTAAACATCCCTGTCGAATCCTATCATCGGGTCACCCGAAGGGGGCATGTAACTCGCCACCAGGGCGAAATCCTGCTGTATTTCCGGGGTTTTCGGAACGCAATCCACGGGGATGTTGACCCCGGTGATGGTTATCACATACTCCCCCAACCTTAACTCCGAGGCAGGGATGTATACCGCCTCCAAATTGTTCTTGTCATCCCTTTCCAGGGCGTAAGGGTCTGACCAGCCATCGATGAACTGATTACCTCGAAAAACCCTTCCGTCGGGCCCTCTTACCGTGAGGTCAAGGTCGTTAACAAGGGCTGTCTGCGCGGCCGGTGACGCCGGAGGGTCGGTCCATGAAAGCACCACCTTCAAGGGTTCATGGGTGGAGCCCACGTAAATGGTCCTGGAAACAGATTCACCTGTGGATATACCTTGAACCTGGTCTTCGTGATAAAAAATGCCTTCGGGCCGTACCGCATTGGTAAGGTTCAACCTCCCCCAGCCCTGGTCAAAATCCGGTATGCCTCCACCGGACATATCCATGGCACCCGTCACCAAGGCCCCCCTGGTCATGGCCGGACTGGGAGTCACCCCGTATTCCTGCCTGTAGTATTGTACAAAAACCGCGGAGCCCCCTGCCACATGGGGTGCCGCCATGCTCGTTCCACCCGACCATAGATAATGTTCGTCGATAACACCCCAGAGAGAACTCGTAGCCAGATCCGAGCGTGCGGAAGATATCCAGGTTCCCGGTGCCACCATATCCGGCTTTATCCTACCATCCGCAGTGGGTCCCCGACTGCTGAAGGACGCCATGTGGTCGATATTATCAGCGTTACTCCCCTTATCAGGCCGATAATTTTCCGAGGCACCCACGGTGATCACGTTTTTCGCAACTCCCGGGAAAGCTATGGTATATGGATGCGGACCCGCATTCCCCGCGGCAAAAACGGTTATCATGGACTGCTGACCAGCCTCACCAGGCATACTATCCCGTACAAGGGCATCGTACTCGGCACATACTATATTGTAATCGCCTCCGCTGTCTCCGCCCCAGCTGTTGCTTGATACGGTGGCACCTGCGTTGTAGGCATCCGCCATCATGGTGGAATAGTTAGGGTATCCCCAGCTTCCGTCGTCGTTGAAAATCTTCTGGGCCACCAGCTCGGAGGCAGGTGCAACCCCCATACCGTAAAGGTAACCGTCCGAGTCCTTTCTACCCGTGGTACCGTCACCGGCGATTATCCCGGCACAATGGGTCCCGTGGGCGTGACCGTCCGCGGCATTTTCCGTAGGGGTGTAATCGAAAAAATCGCTAACCCTCAGGTCAGGATGGATCACGCCACCCTGGCCCCCGGATATGCCCGTGTCCGCCACCGCCACACGAACGCCCTGGCCGTCATACCCAAGATAGTTGACGTATGATCCGGGGCCACCCCAGGGTACCCCCGCGGTCCAGTTGCCCCCCACTATCTCGGCGGACACCTCGTCAAGGAGCCCCATGGGTGAATAGGGTTCCATCCAGTACACATTGTTAAGGGCTGCCACATGGTGGATATGGGTAGTTCTCAAGGAACCGGATATACCGACGTAAAACCTGCTACTCCATACTTGGTAAAGGTTATCAAGACGCCTTTCGATGTATTCGAGTGTTGCGCCTGCATCCGTGTCGTCGAATATCAGTATGGTTATATCACGCAGTTCATCCTCACCGGATAGAAGAAGGGGATGAACCTTGTACTCGGGCAGATATCCTCCGATCCACCTGACGGGCAAGGTATCCATGGATCGTTGATGGATCTTCGATGCCTCGTTGGTACCCACAAGATATGTATTGTCGGGTATGTACTCATATATCACGAATCCCGCGTTGGCGATACTTTGAAACCATTCGTTCCGGACGGGACCTGATAATTGCATCAGGTAATAATTTGTACCGTGTACGCCCGGGTGCACACTGTCCACATTCTCTTCTACGGGGTCGAATACAGATGATTTCAGGCGTATTTTCATGCTCTCGCTATCATGAACGTGCGCTTCAGGGCCGTCGATCTCGGACGTACCTACAACAAGGCCCATCAGGTGTAGTGATGAAATGAATATGAGCAGGAACACCATCGATGTGATCGCTCTGTCACGGAGCCTATGGATCTTATCCGTTTGCATCTTCGCTACACCGGTATCATGATAATTAGGAGTCCATGTTAAAAAAGGTTGTCCATGATATACGGTGTCTGACATTTTTGGCTGAATAAAGGGGTAAATGAAGTAAAACATTTATATATTATAAGTGTTTTTCTTACGTCAGACAGAAATTAAAACGGAGGTTGTTAACAATGAAAAAAGGAAAAATATTGAGCATGATGTTGGCGGTTGCCCTGGTATTAT
>JAFDTY010000014.1 GCA_019594055.1 Candidatus Haladaptatiplasma halalkaliphilum
TCGATATATCAATTGGCCATCCGTTCTGTCTGCACCGAGATATAGATTGTAATAGCTAAAGAAGAGATCTACAAGGCTCCTACATATGGCTCTCGGAAATCCATAATCCTGTGCCATTTCGTTGTAGAGCTGTGCCTCCAATGTTCTTTTCATCAGACTTACATATTCTTTTGATACCGCCGAGGTTTCCATAGTTATCACCAATATGTCCGTATGATCGGTCCTGGATATAATCACTTCGGACATCTGACGGTATTTGATCCGTTTAGCCCTCTTTGTGTTTAGTTGCCGAGCAATCAAAATCACGTTTTTATTCTCCTTTTGGTTAAGCAAAGACAAGCAATATTCAGGTTCCTTTTGTATAGCAAAGGAGGATTTGAATTTTAACACCCCTCCGATCTCCAAATCACGCATACATATCGATCTGTCATAGTACCATATACAACATGACATATGCGGATATATATTTTCCTGACGGGTTTCAGATATCATCACCCCGATGTTTCCCTCGATGCATCATAACCGAACGGACAGCCCCATACCTCTGAGGAACTCGCACGTTTTGCATACACGCCCCAGGGTTGGTTCTCCACAATCCTCGCACTCATCCAGCTCGACACCTCCGCCATACCTGTCCCTGAGGGGCTCCCGCAGCTTGTCGTAGGACCGCAATATGGCGTATTTCGTTCCCGGTATGCTGTCCTCCAGGGTGCCTATCACGTCCCGGTAAAGACCGCGGATGGCGGAAACGGCATAGGGGCATTCTTGGGTATGTATCGGGATCTTCTTCAACATGGCATATAGATATACCTCGTTCTCGGGGATGGTACGCAGTGGAGCGATCCTGGGTATCAAACCCTCCTTTACCGTACGATGAGGGCCCAACCTGGACATCTTCTCCATGTCACCCCTGCAAAAATTCATGAGTACGGACTGGGCGGTATCATCCAGGTTCAGACCGGTAGCCAGGAGGTCTGCGTCCAGCTCCTTCGCAGCGGTGTTCATTGCCCACCTCCTGAGCACACCGCACAGGGAACATGGGTTTATCCCGGATTCCTTCACCATGAGATCCAGGGTATGACCGAAACTCTCCCGGAAGGAGAGGATGCGGTACTCCACACCCTGTTCATCGTATTCTTTCCTGGCCAGTTCGATGCTGCCGGCCCGGTACCCCTCTATCCCCTCGTCTATGGTTATGCCCACCACTTTGCTGTCTCTCCTGGTACCGATGATATCCTTCACCAAACGAAGGGCGACCAGGGAGTCCTTCCCGCCTGAGACAGCTACGGCTATGGTCTTACCGGTATCCAGATCGACCTGCTTTCTGAATTCCCTGTATACCCTCTTTTCAAGGGATTCCGTAAAATGCCGGGAGCACAGGTGTACGCCATTGTAGCGCATGTAAATTACTGCCGGGTCGTTGCAGCGGTCGCAATCCATCCCTTGGTCATTCCATTTAGATATAAAAGGATGTTTACCGGGGAGCGGTTACGGTTCTGATGACATCAAACTTTTATACCCCCCCGACATGAGCCCTATCATGATAGATGACATCAAGGTAACCAGGAAGATAGTGGAACGTCATTTCACGGAGTTCACCGACAGGATAGAATCCGATGTTGCCATCGCAGGTGCGGGGCCAGCGGGACTCGTGGCGGCACGGTATCTGGCATCCCGGGGCCATAAAGTGACCATATTCGAAAGCAAGCTGTCACCAGGAGGCGGGATGTGGGGTGGTGGGATGGGTTATCCCGTTATCGTTGTACAGGAGGAATCAGTGACCGAGCTCCACGAAGTCGGCGTCCGAACCAGGGATGAGGGAGAAGGGTACTACACGGCGGATTCGCTGGAATCGGTGGCCAAGCTCGTCGCCGGGGCCCTTGACGCCGGGGCCAAGATCTTCAACCTCGTATCGGTGGAAGACGTCCTGTTCGAGGACGGACGTGTTAACGGATTCGTGATCAACTCATCCCCAATAACCATAGCCGGGCTGCACGTGGACCCCATAACTGTAAGGGCGGGGGCGTGCATCGATGCCACAGGCCACGATGCCGATGTATGCCGAATAGTGGAGAGAAAGGCCGGGCGGTTGGATACCGAAACGGGAAAGGTGGCCGGAGAGCTTTCCATGTGCGCAGATATCGGCGAGAGAACTGTTGTGGAAAACACACGTGAGGTATTCCCCGGACTATGGGTGACGGGTATGTGCGCCAATGCGGTCATGGGCTCCCCCAGGATGGGACCCATATTCGGAGGAATGTTGCTCTCGGGTAGAAGAGTGGCTGAACTGGTGGGTAAGATACTGTAAAAAGGGGAAAGTAATATATCATACCTTGAAGTTCAACAAGACTTAAAGTGTTGAAGATGCCTATGACTACGGATATGGAATCTGACGAAAAGGATAACAGGAGTTTCACCAAATTCAAGAGCATGGAGCTGCCGCGCTTGGTGGTGGTAGGCAGCAATGCCCTGGAGAGCATCGGTGAGTCGTGTAGTGAACTCAAACTCAGGGGCAGAGGTCTTGTGGTATGTGACGGCACCACCTACGGGATCGCTGGTAAGAGGACCACGGAGATACTTGAGGATATGGGGTTCACCATGGAGGCGAAGGAGATATCGGGCGCCACCCAGAGAGAGGTGGATGGAGTTGTGGAAATTGCCAGGGACGGTGTGGATTTTCTGCTGGGTGTAGGCGGTGGAGTACCCATAGATGTGGCCAAATGTTCCGCGTACCACGCAGATTTACCCTTTATAAGCGTCCCCACGGCGGCATCCCACGACGGTGTGGCATCCGCCAGGGCATCCATAGATAAGAACGGTAACAAGGCTTCCATCGGCACCCATCCGCCCCTGGCGGTGGTGGCGGACACCAGCATAATCGCCAAAAGCCCTTACCGACTGCTGGCGTCCGGCTGCGCGGATATAATTGCGAATTCAACGGCGGTAAAAGATTGGATCCTGGCGAAAAAGCTTCGAAACGAGCCCTATTCCCATTACGCGGCGAACCTTTCCGAGATGACCGCTTACTCGCTGATAAACAATTCCGATAGTATCAAACCGGGGCTGGAGGAAAGTGCCTGGGTGGTGGTTAAAGCCCTGGTGAGCTCAAGCGTTGCCATGAGCATCGCCGGCTCATCGAGACCCGCCAGCGGAAGCGAACATAAATTCAGCCATGCGCTGGACAAGCTGGTAAAAACACCGGCACTCCACGGTGAGCAGTGTGGTGTTGGCACAATAATAATGATGTACCTGCACGGAGGAGATTGGGTGGAGATAAAGAGGGCGCTTCAAGCGGTGGGAGCACCCACTACCGCCATGGGACTGGACCTTTCGGAAGACGATGTCATAGAGGCACTGGTAAGGGCACCTGAGATAAAGCCCGAAAGGTACACCATACTGGGAAGCGGTAGGATGGATCGTAAAGCGGCGGAGATGGCCGCAAGAAAGACCGGAGTGATATGATATGGAGGTAATAACATGTCTGAAGTAACATTGATAGGAGAAAAACTGGCAAAGGAGGGGCTCGAATTCGCCTTCGGGGGATGCCTTTCACGATGCCAGAGCTGTGAGATCAAGAACTCGTGCTGCGGGTTGGAGAAGAACAAGTGGTACCGGATAATCGGTGTGAGAGATAATTCTCACCAATGCGATGTCCACAACGGAAATGTCAAGGTGGTGGTGGTCGAGGAGATACCCCTTCGCACTTCCCTCAAGACCAGGGGTCTAATGGAAGGTGCCATGGCCACCCTTGAGAGCAAGAACTGTTATGATATAGATTGCGAACACTATCTTCTCTGCACGCCCCCGGGAATAGAACCCGGCGGCAGGTATCACGTGGAGTCAGTGGGTAAAAAACTGAAGTGCGGAAAGGGTCTGGACCTTAAAGAAGTGGAGCTGTTGTGAAGGCACTACTTGCGGCGCTTCTTGTCGAACCAGCCCTTTCTCTTCTCGTCCTCTATACCGGAGAATTCCTTCAACAGTTCCCTCTGTCTCGCATTGAGATCCTTGGGAACGGATACATCGACACTTACTATCTGGTCTCCGTAACCTCCCCTTTCACGGGGTAGACCCTTGCCCCTGAGGCGGAATTCCTGACCCGGTTGAGTCCCGGGAGGTATCTTCATATCCACCTTATCGTCCAGGGTCGGTATCCTTATGGTATCCCCAAGAGCCGCCTGGGTGAAGGATATGGGCTGTCTTAGGACAACGTCATCGCCCCTGCGGACAAAGGTATCGTGGGGTTTCACGTGGATGCATATGTACAGATCGCCCGGTGGCCCTCCTCTATAACCGGCATCGCCTTTACCGATGATACGGAGTATTGAGCCGTCGTTGACCCCGGGTGGCACCTTTATGTTTATGGTGTCCGTCCTCTCAGCTAGACCCTTTCCGTTGCACGAGGGACACGGGTTTCGGATGGATTCTCCCGTACCCCCGCAGTTCGGGCATGACGAGATGCGTATGAGCTGTTGAAAACCCTGGCGCCTGACGTCCCTGAACTCCCCGGTTCCCTGGCACTGTGGACATGTGTCCCTTGTACCGTCCTTGCTTCCGCTTCCCTGGCAATCATCACAACCCACCTTACGACGCAACCTTACGGTTTTTTCCGAGACCTTTTTCAGGTTCTCCAGGGTGACCTCGATGGTTATCCTGAGGTCATTACCCCTTCGAGCCCGGCTCCGGGATGTTCTTTGTGACATGTGTCTTCCGAAAAGGTCGCCGAAGAGGTCACCGAAGCCTCCGCCCCTGAAAAACTCGGAGAATATATCTTCCACATCTTCCCTGTGGGTGAAATCCTTCCACGTGAAGTCACTGCCTCCGAAGTACTGCTCCCTTACCCCCGCCTCGCCGTACTTGTCGTACATCTGCCTTTTTTCGTCGTCTATGAGCACCTCGTAGGCTTCGGATATCTCCTTGAACTTCGTCCTCGCAGTCTCCTGATCCTGGGGATTCTTGTCGGGGTGATACTGTTTGGCTTTTTTACGATAGGCCTTCTTTATCTCGTCCTTCTTCGCGTCTTTACCGACACCGAGCCTTTCGTAGTAATCATGGGACATATTTTTGGTATTAAAGAAGGGGTATTAAAGGAAGAGGGTTTATTCCTCTTCGTCAACCACCTCGTAGTCCGCATCCACATACCCCTGGGGACCCTCTTGTTCCTGGGAAGGGTCGGGAGCCTGTTGCTGGGCGGCCTCCTGCTGTTCCCTGTATAACTGTTCGCCTATCTTGGTCAGTTTCTTGGTCAGCTCTTCCTTCTTATTCTTTATAAGGCCGAGGTCGTCCTTTTCAAGGGCATCCCGGAGTTCCTTTATCTTGTCCTGTATCTCCTCCTTGAGGGAGGCATCTATCTTGTCACCGTACTCTTCCAGTGTCCTCTCGGCGGAGCCTGCGAGTATCTCGCCTTCGTTCTTATCCTCGATCTCATCCCTACGTCTCTTGTCCTCTTCCGCATGGGCCTCGGCATCCCTTTTCATACGCTCTATATCAGCGTCGGATATCTGCCCGGTGGATACCACGGTGATACGGTTCTTCTTGCCGGTCCCCTTGTCCTCCGCCTCCACGTTGAGGATCCCGTTCTCGTCCATCTCGAATTTTACCTCGATCTGGGGTATCCCCCGGGGTGCAGGGGGTATACCTGTTAGCTGGAAACGACCCAGGCTGAAGTTATCCTTTGCCATGGCCCTTTCACCCTGTACCACGTGTATATCCACACTGGTCTGGCCGTCGGCGGCAGTGGTGAATATCTTGGCGGCTTCGGTGGGTATGGTGGTGTTCTTCTCTATAAGGGGTGTGGTAACACCACCCAGGGTCTCCACACCCAGGGTAAGGGGTGTTACGTCCAGAAGCACTATATCATCCGTCACATCTCCGGATATCACACCCGCCTGTATGGCCGAACCTACAGCCACACACTCATCGGGATTTATCTTCATGTGAGGTTCCTTCCCGAAGTATTCCTTCACCATGTCCCTGACGGCCGGAAGTCTCGTGGAGCCGCCCACGAGTATCACCTCGTCTATATCCTTGGTGGACAGGTTGGCGTCCTTGAGGGCGGTCTTCAGGGGCCCCATGGTCTCTTCCACCAGGTCCTTGGTCATGTTCTGGAATCTACCCTTGGTGAGTTCGAGGTCCAGATGTTTCGGGCCGCTCTCGTCCGCCGTTATATAGGGCAGGTTGATCTCCGTTGTACCCCTGGACGACAGTTCCATCTTGGCCCTTTCCGAGGCCTCGTACACCCTTTGCAACGCCTCGGGGTTCTTTGTGAGGTCGATCCCCTCCTGTTTCCTGAACTCCTCGACGCACCAGTCCACTATCCTCTTGGTCCAGTCATCGCCTCCGAGCATGGTGTTACCCGAAGTGGCGAGTACCTCGTAAACACCGTCCCCCACCTCCAGTATGGACACGTCGAAGGTACCGCCACCCAGGTCGTAAACCAGTATGGTCTCTGCCCTGTCCTGATCCATCTTGTATGCCATGGCGGATGCGGTGGGTTCGTTGAAGACCCTTTCCACCTTGAAGCCAGCTATCTCTCCCGCCGCCTTTGTGGCTTCCCTCTGGGGCTCGTTGAAGTACGCGGGTACGGTGATCACCGCACGGTCTAACTTGGTTCCCAGGTATGCCTCCGCATCCCTCTTCAATTTCTGAAGTATCATCCCGGATATCTCTTCCGGAGTGTACTCTCTACCATCGATGGTCACCTTGTGATCTGACCCCATTTTCCTTTTGATGGAGGATACGGTTCGCCCGGGGTTCTTTACCGCCTGTCTCTTGGCGAGTTCACCCACCAGCCGTTCGCCGTCTTCCTTTATGGCCACCACGGAAGGTGTCGTTCTTCCGCCCTCCGCATTGGGTATTATGGTGGGTTCGCCGCCCTCCATGATAGCCATGGCGGAATTAGTCGTTCCTAGATCTATTCCCAATATTTTATTGCTCATCTTCTTTCACCTCTTCTTGTTCTTCCGATACATATTTTCCTACTTTTACCTTTGCCGGCCTGATAACGACCGTATTCATAACATATCCCTTCCGGAATTCTTCCAGCACCATATCGTCTTCCTCCGGGTCATCCACCTCTTGGGAGATCATGCATTCGTGATAATAGGGATCGAATTTCTTACCCGTGCACTCCAGCACCCGGAGACCGTGTTCTCCCAGGGCGTTCTTGAGCTTTCTGTGTATCATCTCCACACCACCCCTGTCCAGGTTTTCTTCGTCGTTCAGGGCCCTCTCCAGGTCATCTATCACCGGTAGAAGGTCGTTAACGATACACTGGCCTGCCAGTTCCATGAGCCTTTTCCTTTCGTTTTCCATGCGTTTTCGGTAGTTATCGAAATCAGCCATCACTCGTTTGAGTGAGGATTCCAGTTCCCGGATCTTATCTTCCAGGATGTTACCGGTGGATTCCACATGGTCTTTGATATCCTCGGGTGCTGCCGTTTCGCCTTCCTCTTCAACACATCCTTCCTTCATGGTTTCCACCTCATTCAACCTTTATGCGGGTCCCCGTTGTATCGACCTTTTTCCTCAACTTCACTTCCAGGACACCGTTACGGTAGGTGGCATCGGCATCATCTGTCTCCACATCCACGGGGAGCTTCACCCGGGTACGGTATTTTCTTGCGCCGTCCACACGTATTACCAGTTCCCGACCGACCGCCTGCAGGTCTATGTCATCCTTTTCCACCCCGGGGACGTCCACGGTGACCAGCACGCAGTCCTCGGTCTCCTGTACATCGGTAAGGGGGGTCCATTCACGGGATTCGTCACCCCGGACGAAATAATCCCTTGCATTGCCGAACTCCATCACTCTGGGTATGCCGTCGGGGCCGCCCTTGAGGGTGACGCCGAAGACCAGGGGCTGTTCTTTTAGTCTCTTTAGATCGCCACCTTTCATGATCTCTTCCATCATCTTCTCGAATTCCTGGTTGAACCGGAAAATACCGTGAGGGCTCTTCAGCTTCTTCCACCACTCTTGGTATTCATCTTCGTTATTTTCCTTTTCTTCATCTTCCATTATGTCACCATATGTCCGTCTTTTTCTTCATCTCTTCGATCAGCTTGTAAACATCATCTTCTCTCATCCTTAGCTTTCTGGCAAGTCTATTCGGGTCCGTTTCACCCGTGTTCAGCACGCAGTAAAGCAGGCTCCTCTCACGGTAATCCTGGAAATCCTCCAGAACATTGTTGAATGCCTTAACGAGCATTTCTTCCTTCAGTTTAAGAAGGTGCAGGCGTTCGTCCGTGAGTCTATCCAGCTCTCGGTTGATGGTGGATATGAGCTTCCTCACCTCGTCGAGTGAGCCGCCTTTGTCGATCCTCTCCAATTCCCTCTCCAGGTCCTCGTATCCGTCTACCCTTTTGATACCGGGTTCCTCCACCTCGGTATGGAAAAGGCAGCGGCCTATGTCTATGTGTATGGAGAACTCCCTGTTGAGGGAATAGGTCCTGGTGGGTGGCCCGCCCTTCTCGCTCTTGGATATCCTTGATATGACCATACCCTGTTCTTCCATGGTCTGCAGGTGCTTGGAGACCGCCTGCTGGCTGGAATCTATGGCCCTCGACAGTTGCAGCGGATAATGTTCTTCCCTGGACAACACCTCGAGTATCCTTCTCCGGGTGGGATTCTGGAGTAGCTGCAGGATCCGGTCAAACTCTTCTTTGTTCATGGTCGATAAATAGGGAGGGGAAGGGGTTTTTCTATTTCACCTCTAATTTCTTCCCCTCTGGTTTCTTAACTTCTTTCTTGGGAAGGCTTATCTCGAGCACACCGTTTTTGAAGGAGGCCTCCGCCTGTTCTGTCATTACGTCCCCCGGTACGGGGATCTCCCTGTAGAAGGAACGGGAACTCCTTTCCTGCCTCAGGTAATTCTCCCCTTCTTCCCTGGTTTCACTCTTGGTCTCGGCCTTGAGGCTCAACCTGTCTTCCTTTATCTCTATCTCTATGTCCTCCTTCTTCAGACCCGGCAGGTCCGCCTCCATAACGTATCTGTCCCCCATATCCTTTATGTCGATAGGGGGCATCCCCATGGTCGGCTTTGCGAGAAACCTTCTTCTCAAAGGTCTCGAGAACATTCTGTTGAAATTCCTGTCGAGCTCGTCGAACAGCCTGTCCATCTCCATCATGGGTCTGTAGAACCAATCGTCGTCGAGCCAGCTACCTGCCGTTCTCTCAACCATGCCTTCGTCCTTCCTTTCCTCGATCGCTTCCTTCTTTTCTTTCTTTTTTTCCTTTTCTGCCATCTATACCACCTCTACTTTACAACCGCATGTTGTAAATAAGGTGTTTACTAATTAGTAGGAGGTTCTATATATACTTTGTGGCGGGTGTCCCTGACCTCGATTGTGGTTAGCACCAGCTATTGCCGATACTGCTCCCTCAACCCCATTCCAGGACCCTTTCGCAGACACTCTTCTCTTATGCTACACGTAGATGAACTCCACGTTCCGGGGTAATCCATGAATAGCTGATGGAACATGGAAAAACATTAAGGCAAGGATCAATATCTGTAGCGAAGATGAAGGATATCCCCATTTACTTTGACGGAAGGCATTACGATGCCGCCTTCTCCCGGAACGAAGATATATCTTTTTACATGGATCGTGTCCGGGAGTACGGCGAGCCGGCCCTGGAGCTCGCCTGCGGTACAGGTCGTTTGACCATACCCCTGGCCCGGGAGGGTATGGATATCACAGGGTTGGACATATCGGATTCCATGCTGGATGTTGCCAGGGAAAAGGCCGTTAGTAGAGGTCTGAAAGTTGAGTTCGTAAAGGGCGACATGAGGGAATTTTCACTGGACAGGAGATTCAACACCATCATGATACCCGCAAGCTCCATACAGCATCTTATCGACATTCGGGAGTACGAAAAGCTCCTTGCCAACGTTCGAAGGCATCTCACGGACACCGGTAGATTCATCTTCCAGATATTCAACCCCGAACTCGATATCTTGAGCAGGGACCCCGAAAGAGAATATTTGGTAAGCGAATACGAAGACCCCTACGGAGGGGGGAAGGTGTGTTTAACCGAAAAGACCCGTTACGACTCTTCCACCCAGGTATTGCATCTGAGATGGTATCACCACCTCGAAGATGAACTCATAAAAGAAAGCGGATGGCGGTTGAGGATGATCTTTCCCAGGGAGATGGACATGCTGCTGGAGTACAATGGGTTTCGGGTAGAACACAAATACGGCGATTTTGAGTGTTCGGATTTTTCGGATGATTCCAAGACCCAGATATACGTTTGCATGAAGAAGGATTGATCGAGGAGAGGGATGGTACCGCATAAAGTATATTAGAAATGATAGATATCTCGGCGTGTGATGAAGATGGAAATTCCCGAGGATATCGAAAAGGAACTGGACGTACGGGGAGGGATAGCATATTTGATGGATATACTGAAGGAATATCCACTTGAAGAGAAGACAAACGTCCACAAGGTATTATCCGACGGGATAAGGTTGAAGATACTGATACTGTTGAACCAGCAATCACTCTGTGTGTGCCTGCTAAAGGAGATCTTGGATATCGGGGACTCCAAGTTGTCGTACCACCTTTCCGTACTGAAGAACGGAGGCTTCATCCGGGGCGGGCGTGAAGCTAACTTCGTGGTTTACGAGATCACCGATAAGGGCAGAAGATATCTTTGATCACTTCAACAGTTTTTTTATATCTTCCGGACGGAGTAGCTTACCGCTAGCTTTGACCTCTCCGTCGACGGCTATGGCGGGAGTCATCATCACACCCCGGGAAGCTATCTCGTTTATGTCCCGGACCTTTTCGATATTTACCTTCAGGTCCAGTTCCTTTACCGCCGTTTCCACGTTCCGTTCCAGTTTCTTGCACTTTCTGCATCCTGTTCCGAATATCTCTATCTTCATCTTATCTACTCCGTTTTATCCCACTATCAACCCGTAGGTGAACCCCATGAGGGTCGATAGGGCAACGACTATGACTATGTAAGCGAGCCACTGTTTGAATTCCATTATCCTGAACAGTACTATCATATTGGGTAAACTCAGCGAAGGACCGGCCAGTAGCAAGCTCAGGGCCGGTGCGTCACCCATTATACCGGAAGAATATCCGAAGGTGGTACCGATTATGGGTACTTCCAGTAATGTGGGCATGTAAAGTATGGCACCGATGACCGCTCCCAAGAAGGCCGAACCAAGGTCGTTGTTACCCAGGTAGGGTCTGAAGGTTTCCGGGGGTAGGATGTGGGCTATTACCCCAACTATAAAGGTACCTGCTATCAACACGGGAAAAATTTTTACGGTAAGGTCCCAGGTCTCGTATCCCCACTGGGTTACTTCGTGCCTTTCGTAGTGATAGATCAGGATAACGGACACGAAGAGGGTGAGTACGTAAACAACGGCCAGCTTCGGAACCCAACCCAGGCCCGATGCGCCGAATACCAGTATACCTACCAAAGAACCGAAAAAACTCAACTTTATCCAGAGTGGCCTTTCCGGTTCCGTATCGTCCCCGGCGATATCGTTAACGCTCTTTAGATCGTTTTCACTATCGTGGTTCTTGAACACGTAAGACATCACGGATGCTATCACGAAGGCCATGGCGATGGCGGCGACCGCCCGGGCCAGACCCAATTGATACCCAAGAACGTTGGCGGTGTACACTATCGCCAAAACGTTGATGGCCGGTCCCGAGTACAGAAAGGCGGTTGCCGGGCCGATACCGCTACCTTTTTTGTACAATCCCGCGAACAGTGGCAATATGGTACAGCTGCAGACCGCCAGGATGGCGCCGGAGATCGAGGCGATAGGGTACGATATACTCTTTTTCACCTTGGGACCGAAGTACTTCAGTATCGCCTCTTTCTTGACGAAGGCGGCTATGGCACCGGCCATGAAGAATGCAGGTATGAGGCAGGTGAGAACGTGCTCCGATAGGTAATGGTATACGGCCGTCACACCGCTCATGAGTGCTGCGTAGAGTATATCCAACATGTTAAGACCCATTTCAATATTATTTGAAATGATTTGCGGGCACTTAATAAACCTTGCGGTTTCAAAATGGATTGAAATAGGTTGCCGTTCATGCTATAAAGCCGCTGTCCATCATCAACCAAATAGCCATGACCAGCCCGATCACGTTAAGACCCACGGGAGCCACCGTACGTAATAATTTGGGTACGTAATTATCGGTAGACTCAAGGAGAGACGGTGCTCTCCGAAAAGTATAGCCCATGAATAGTGCGGCAAGGGCAGAAACACCCATGATGATGCCGGCCCGGAAATAGATATCGGCGGCTTCCATGCTCAGAGCAGCGGGTTCGCCGATTATACCGCTGAGAGCCAAACCCAATACCGCAAATAACAATCCGTGGATAACCACAATTTCCGGCAATACCAGGAAGACCATGTACTTTCCGTAGTACTGTTTATCCGACTTACCGAGGGCTTCCATAGCTTCGGCGTACATCATGCTGCGGCCCAGGTTAGCGAATAGAGCGCTCAGGCCGATACACAACAGTGCCCCCTTGGCGACCACCATATGTGGCTCACTGAGCGGTCCGAAGAGGATGACCAATAAGACTACCATAACCGTGTTCATAAGAGCGGGAGCGGTCACCATGATATAGATCAACGATTGAAAGGTGAATTCGGGTTTACCATCGTTCTCTTTAACCCCGGAATAGTCCGCATTCAACCATGATCCACGGTATTTTTACACGCGGGGCGTTTGTTATCTTTCACAGCGCCGTCGCCTTTACCCGCTCCTCCTGGGTCATCTCCGCAAGTCTCTTTACCTCGTCCGGGGGAAGGCCTAAGCCTTCGGCGACTCCGCCACCGTATTCAGGATCGACTTTGTAGAATAGTGCTGTTTGTCTTAGCTGTAGTTTTTCGTGTGCACCGCCCAAGTGTGCCACGATGTTGCCTATGAGATGTTCACGTGCCTTTTCATCCATCACCTTGTTGAAGAGTGCGGCGGGCTGGACGAAGTCGATATCACCGAGTTCGTATTCGTGTCTCGCAGCCATGCCGTGTATGTCCACGTCCGGTAGAGCATAGTCCGGGTCCGGGTCCGGACCATGGAAGCTGTTGGGCCAGTAATTGGGTCCGCTACCGCCTCCGTCGTCCGGTCGCATGGGACCGTCTCTCTGATAGTTATCAACCATTGATCTAGGTGCGTTTATAGGTAGTAATTCATAGTTCGCACCCAGCCTGTGCCTGTGGGTGTCATGATAGCTGAAGAGACGTCCCTGGAGCAATCTGTCCGGGGACGGGCCTACGCCGGGAACGAAATTAGCCGGTGAAAAAGCCGCCTGTTCCACCTCTGCAAAGTAATTTGTGGGGTTACGATCCAGGACCATCCGCCCCAGTGGTACGGGGGGATAATCATCATGGGGCCATACCTTGGTTATGTCGAAGGGGTCGAAGCGATAATTTTCCGCTTCCTCGGGAGTCATTATCTGTACTTCCACGTTCCATGCGGGATAATTTCCTTTCTCGATGCTCTCGAACAGGTCCCGGGTTGCGTGGTCCGGGTCGCTTCCCACCAGTTCTGCGGCCTCCTGCCGGGTGAGGTTCTTTATCCCCTGGGCCGTCTTGAAATGGTATTTGACCCAAACGTATTCACCGTCTTCATCGTACCACATGTATGTATGGCTGCTGTATCCGTTCATGTGCCTGTAATCCCTGGGTGTTCCCCTGTCGGAGAACAGTATTGTCACCTGGTGTATGGATTCCGGTGTTAATGAGAGAAAATCCCAGAACATGTTCGGATCCTTCAGATTGGTCCTGGGATTCCGTTTCTGGGTATGGATAAAATCCGGGAATTTCATGGCGTCTCTTATGAAGAATATTGGTGTGTTGTTACCCACCATGTCGTAGTTGCCTTCTTCGGTATAGAATTTTACCGCGAAGCCCCGGGGATCACGTTCGGCATCCGCCGAGCCGCGCTCTCCCCCCACGGTTGAGAATCTAACGAAAACTTCTGTCCTTTTACCAACTTCGGACAGGAATTTCGCCCTGGTGTACCTGCTTAAATCGTTTGTAACCTCAAAATACCCGTGGGCACCGGCGCCTTTGGCGTGGACCACACGTTCCGGTATACGCTCTCTATCGAAGTGAGCGAGTTTGTCCAAAAGGTGTGTGTCCTGGAGCAACCCGGGACCTTTTTTACCGGCGGTCATGGAGTTGAGATCGTTATCGACGGGTTTGCCTGTGCGGGTGGTCATGATCTTCTTATTATCTTTGGTCATTTTATCCCCTCTTATAGTGGTATGAACTTGTTCTGACGAAGAGCGATACCGTGTTATTTAAACATTCCCATCACGTTTCTCGGGTGGGTTTCAAAGTTCGTAGAGTCAATATATGTGCGGTCACACCGATAGCGATCACGTACAACAGTATGCGCACCCACAAGATTTCCACGAAGAAAAAGGCTGATACGGATATGGTGAGCCACAGGAATGCTATGGTGGACAGTTTGACTTTCATGGGTATGCCTTTACCCTGTAGATAGTTGCGTATGTAATTTCCGAAGAGTCTGTTGGTTAGTAGCCATCTGTGGCACCTTTCCGAACTCTTGGAATAGCAGGCCGCTGCCAGGAGCAGGAAAGGAGTGGTGGGTAATATGGGCAAAATTATCCCGATAAGACCCACGGCAACGAAGAAGGTACCGGCGATCATCAGTAGTACCCTTACATATCTGTTGGGCGAGAGGCTGACGATACGGATATGATCCTTTTGCGGTTCTTCTTTCGTCATCACTTCAAACACGGGTCTATGGTTGAAAAATCCTTGTTTTTTGACAGGAAAATTTCCTTTTCCTCACGGGTCGAAGGCCTGACCACGAACTCGCAGTATCCGTGTCCCGCGGGCATGGCCTTTTCGTGTACCTGGATATAGTCCGGGTTGAACCCCATGTACTTGGCCGGGTCCACGTAGCAGTACAATTTACCCAGGTCTTCCTCTCCGAAGGCCCTCCACAGCTTACCCATGACGCAGCCGTGGAGTTTCACACTGGGGCCGGTATCTTCCAGCCCGGAGTGCATCCCGAAACGTGGTATCCTCAGTACGTCGCCTTTACCGAAGTTATGGGGTACCGGCTCCATGCCCATTTCCTCGATCTCATCCCGCCTCTTTTCACCTATGCATCTGCCGTAATATTTTATGGCTTTCAGTACCAGTTCCTTTCCCCGGCTTTCACCGAATTCCTCGGTGAGCATTTTCGCATAGGATAGGTGGAGCAGTGCCACCCTTTCACTCACCAGCTCCACCTCCCTCTTCGCATCTTCCATCAGGATCGTCTCTTCGTCCATATTACAGTACAGGACGACTGACTATTTATGTTCATGGTCAACAGGATACCATCTGATGGTCTCGGATACCGCTAAGGCTCCCTTTGCCCCGGAGATACAGACTACCTTGCTGTCATCCGTTACAGGTATCTGGAATGCAATACTGGGTTCGACGGTTACGTTTGTTCAGTACACCACTGTCCAGACCACATCGATATCCAGGTTGTTGTATAGCCAGTATCCCTGATCCGGTGTAAACATGTACGCCATGGGATCGTGATCATAGGCTATGTTGTAGGGCATCATCGGGTCGAAATAGCCTACCCTGGTTATCTGCGCAGGCAGATTCATGTTTGATATCTGTGAACTCGGGTACCCCACCATGTTCCAACCGGGGCACAATGTTATATCGGTGGACACAGGCGCCGTACCCTTGATGGTGAGGGTATCCGTCATCAACATACGTATCCATATACCCATGGTATGATCCCAACGGTTGAGTTTATTGTAGTGCTCATCCCTTCCGGGCACATAAGTTCTCCACTGGCCGGTGATCACATTGTAGCGCATCACGCGGTCATAATGGCCGGTGATACCGTAGATCGGATCTTCAAGGATATCGAACAGCGACGTAGTGTGTGGGATCAAATTGAAGGACACGAAATTCCAGTTGTCCGCCCGGGGGTCGGCCACCAGATTCAGGTTATGGAGTTGATAGGTCTGTATATTGTCCAACCAGGCGGCGTCTTCGTCCAGGCTGGTATGGCTGCTCTTTCGGAACTCCCATCTGATAACATGCGTGTTGGGCACCGTGAATTCCAGGGAAAGTGTTTGCCAATCCTGCACACCGCCTATCACTCCGAAATTTCCACCGTCTATGAGCATCACCAGGGAATCCCCACCCCCTGCGGATATCTTCCAGCTCCAGCTGAAACTTACAGGTGCCGTGATGGTGGTTTCGAGATAACTGATGCCGTTGTCTCCCACGTCACCGCTCTGCATGGAATCGACACCATCCGAGCTTTCATGGTTTACTCCGGTCCAACCGGCCACACCGCCGGTTGTGAATGTAAGTTCTTGATTGTCCAGAGCCTCGTTGATATCTATGGGGGTGTAACGGTAAAGGAAGCCTGTTACGTATCCCGGAGTGGTCTGTGGTATATCCGGCGATTGTAGAGATACCTGGGTGGGCTGCCCTCTGACATAACCGGTTTCGTAATGCTCGAGTTTGAAGGAGGATATGGTGCCCGAACCAGTGGATGTTCCAAGAGCCAGGAAGAATTGATTTTCACCGTTATAAAAATGAGATCGGAACTCCGTTACATCCAGACTGACATATGTGGGCAGGGTGTTTCCGGAGTCGTAATTGTAGAAGGGCGATTTGGTTAAAAGGGGTGAATGGTACTGCCCGATCCCCAGCTCTATGTCGATATCCCTGGTGGGTGCGCCGTTGAAATGCCAGGTAGCCAGCAGGGATGGTACGTAGTCGGGGATATCGTCCATGTATGTAAGATACAGCAAGTTGTTGCCGCCTATCTTCAGAAATGCATCGTAGGTGAGCCAGAAGAAACCGTTGTCCGCCCATCCGTTGCCCCATGAATTCGCCACCCTGAACGCGCCCCACTCGCCATCGTCGGTGATGGTATCATCGTAGCCCACTATGGTCTGTGCATGGTTGTAGGTGAGGCTGTTGTATTCCGCGGAAGATATTATCCAATTTCCATCTGCAAAGCCGCTACTGTACTCATAGGCATCGATGACGAATGTGACAGGTGTCCCGCCGTTTATCAGTCCTTTTATGTCGTTAACTGAAGCGGAGTGGCCCATGTAGTAGACCTGATCGCCCCGGTGCAGTGGTGCCTCCCTGAAGGCATTTGCATCGCCCCAGTTCAGATGGTCGGTTTGGTCGTACGGCATGGTCGACATGGTCGCTGAACCCCAATCAGAGATGATAAAACCGTTGTCCCACATCCATGAACCGCCGTCCGTACCCCAATTGGCCTTGTTGTAGGTCCACGCGGGACTCAAAAGGTGATCGCTGTTGTACATCCAGGCCTGGTTCCATCCCTGATCCTTGGCCTCCAGGTATCCGTAGGTATAATAGGTCATGGCCCAAGCTCCGCACGAGCCCTGGCTCCCCTGGTTACCGATGCCGGGAAAATGGGGGTCCAAGGACAGGTCGACCGCGGTTATACCGGGGTCCCCTGATGTCTTGAGGCGGTCAACGATAACGAGTCTGTTCTCGTACATGCTCCAGGATTCTTCCGTGGGGGGTGCCACGCCGGTTCCGAAGCCGTCAACCACCACGTTGTAATTCTTGTCGGAACACCTAACGCCGATCTCTTCTTTCATCTTTTCTATATCGTGCTGTGTTGCGAGATGGTACACCTTTTCATCGTCCTCGTACCGTAGGGCCGGGACGGAATTGTCCAGTTCAACCTTGTTCGATTCCGCAGATAAAAGTTGTGTAAATCCTGCAAGAAACAGTATCGAAACTGCAAGTAACGCCAATTTCCTCATGATATCGAAGGTTGTACCATCATACTCCGATAAATACTTTTTTTATCTTTGGGATCTTTCCTACATGCCATCGATGCCATGATCTTTACCGAAACATTTACAACAGCACGGTCACATATCACGTTCATGTACAAAAAGATGATATTGCCCACGGACGGTTCGAAACTATCCTTCGTGGGTGTTGAAGAGGGTTTGAGGGCTGCGGTTAAGTTCGGCATACCCGCAGTGGCCATCTACGTTATCAAACCCGGCAGCTACACCCACGGCATGATGGGGCAGGAGATGGAAGGTATGAGCGTGATGACCCAGGAGATGCTCAGGGACGGTTTCGTCAAGCAGGGCGAGAAGGTACTGGAGAAGGTAAAGGAAAAGGCGGACGAGCTCGGGGTGGAGTTGAAGACGAAACTTGCCGAAGGCATACCATACGATGAGATAACTAAAGTCGCCCACGAGGATGACATAATCTACATGTCCTCCCACGGACGTTCCGGATTATCGTCTCTGTTCCTGGGGAGCACCACCGACAGGGTGATCAAGCATACCAGATGCACCGTGGCCGTGGTAAGACCCAAGGACGATGGATCCTGAGGATTTTTTGCCTTCGTGGCAGCGGATGTTACATCACGGTATATACCGGTAAGAGTGCTCTAGAAAAAATCCCCGAGTTTGTCACGCCGGTATATGTCCATCTGGCTGATGGTAGCGTTGCCGGAACATTTCAGGGCGAAGATGACAGCTTCCGCAACCTCATCGGGCTCCAGAACCTCACCCTCACGGTACTTTACACTGTAGGCCCGGCCATCCTCATCGGGTATCTCCGTTCTCACCTCGGAAGGGTTAACCAAAGTCACACCGATGCCTTCCTTTCCGAATATGGCCTCTATGCTGTGGGCGAAACCCTTGAGCCACCACTTCGATGCGGCGTATATGGGGTTGAAGGACCTGGGATGGTTGGAGTCGAAACTCCCTATGAATAGGATGTTACCCTTCGATTTGCGTATGTAGGGAAGTGCTTCCCTGGTTACGTAGAAGGTACCGTCCACGTTTGTCTCCATCACGGCCCTGTAATCTTCGGTGGAGAATTCTTGGATCTCCCCGTACCTGATTATACCCGCATTGTTCACCAGTATGTCAATACCCCCGAACCTATCCACCGTTGCGGAGATCATCCTCTTGACCTGTTCTTCCACCCTTATGTCCGTGGGTATCACCAGTACATCGCTACCCATAGCGGCGGCGATTTCCCTCAATCTGTCCTCGTTCCGGGAGCACATGACCACCCTGCACCCTTCTTCCGCCAGCCTCACCGATATCTCCCTGCCTATACCGGTACTGGCTCCGGTAACCACGGCTGTTTTACCCCTGAGCGATGAGTTGTTTCCCATGGTTGGGAGTTAAGGAAACGACATATAATAATATTTGTCAAGACGGTATGCCCATCCCGGAACCATCATCCCAGAAAGTTCTTCACGAGTACCACGGGAGTACCGGCATCCGCGGAGCCGCTCACAAGGTCCGCGAGGCTTCCGAGTATGTCCTCCATGGGTCTTGGAGTAGTTCCCTCCCTCTCCATGGAGGATTCCGAAAGGTCTTCTGCCTTTTTACAGCTGAGTATTACCTCTATCTCTTCCGGGGTTTTACCCTGGTGATGGAGGGTGTCCGCCAGATACTTCAATTTGTACCCCCTGCGGAAGCCGTAAAGCCCGGAGGTGGTCGCCACTGTAACACTGGGATCCGCGAGCTCGTAGATACCACTTGTTGGGTCCTTGTAGGCACCGTCACCGTATATGAGTACCTCCACGCTAACCCCCAACTCAACCCTCACTCGCTGCTGTATCCTGTGTACAACTGTGTTGCCGTCCCTGGGGGCCAGTTTCAGGCGCCCTCCGCTGGACATATTGCTGCCCAGAAGTCCCCAATCCGAGCACACATCTCCACTGTTGAAGAGTTCGCACAGGGTGATGCAGTTTTCGTGTTCGCAGCATATGGCGTTCTTTGTCCGGGCCCTGGTATGTATGTCCGCGGCGATCACACCGTCGGGCCCCAGCTCGAGTACGGCAAGAGGGTCGTTGCTCAGGATCACCTCGCCCCGGGCTCCCGCCTTGTTTATTATGTCGAGGTAGTACCGTATATAATCCATCCCGGTTATGGGGTGGGTGAACTCCCTGTCCCCGATATCGTCCATGGTCAGGAGCTCTTTACCGGATGTCTCCACGAATTCCGGGGATATGGTCTGATTCCCCACCTCGTCCCAGGGCATGGAGAACTGGACTATCACTTTGCCCCGGGGTACCGCTTCGGCTATGGAGCCCAGTATCATGGAGAAGCGGTTCCTGCTGGTTATGGGGAATACCACACCTACGGTCCCGTCCTCCGAGAGTTTCAACTTCTCCCTTATCGCCCCGGAAACCGCTTCCACGGTAACGTAATTGTTCTGTGCCCTGGCCACCACCGACTCGGTCACGCATATTATGTCGCCGTTATTTAGAAAACCGTCCTTATGGCAGCGTTTCACGGACTCGAAGACCAGGTCGACTATGTCCATACCCGGAACGATCACCCCCATCTTCAATCCCATGGCCATGGGTCCTATGTAATCGGGTATCCGCATCATGTTTATCCGCAGGGGCCAAAAGTATGATGTGATTTAGTATTTTCCGTGAAGTGACCCCGGGCCGTTCCGGTACATCTACCATGTAAAATATTATACATGGATCTCTTTCATGCACGTTGACGATCACTTTGTTGATCAAAAAATTGACCGAGATACGCTGTTTTGTCGTGATGATCCAAGTCCCACACGTACCCAAAAGGGCACGAAAAACCTAGGGCTCACTCGTACAACAGTCGTGTACCCCATACCAGGGTGAACAGCATTATGGGTATGGTGCCCACGAACTCGGGGATGGCCGCGCCCAGCTCGTAGGGTATTGTGTAATAGAGTAGTGCGACGTTGAGCAATGTAAGGCCCAGAGCGGAGAGTATGAACACACCCCAGATGGGTTCCGCGAGGCCCCATAACTGGTCCACACCTATCATCAACAAGCCTATGGCAGAAAGCACGAAGAATAGCACCGAGACGTAATAGTGGGGGTCGGTGCCCATGGGGAATATACCCACCAGGATCAAACAGACCATGGCAAAAAGGAACAGTAACGTACCGACGCCGCCGGCCTTTCCCTCCGCATATCGGAAGATACCCAAGGTGAAGATGAGTCCCGCCATGCCCGCCACCATGATACCGAAGTTGAAGACGTTGTTGTAGGCTATACCGGAGGCACCCAGGTCACTGAGGGCGTGGTCCGCCCATCTGAACCATGGATTGATCAAAACGGCTATGCCTATGAATATGTAGGCTATGAAGGGTGCGGCGATACCGCAGATCCCTGCAAATTCCTCGGGAACCAGATCTTCTATGTCCGTTAAGTCCATTACTCCACCTTCTTTACGGGTGTGTCGATTACCGCACAGAGATAATGTTCGCATGATAAATAGTTTTTGAGTGACTTTCGGTGTTCGTTCAACGAGTAATCCGCCTAAATGTATTAATACATGTATTCGATTTCAAATCATTACCTAACGGGGCATGTATTTATGTACTTACGTGAAGTGAAGAAGAAGGTAAATCTGCTGGGCAACCCATCGGTGGGAAAAACATCACTCATACTCAGGTACGTTAAGAACCTCTACGGAGATAGATACCTGAAGACCGTTGGTACCAACGTGTACACCAAGGAGGTGGAGGTGGTGGGTGCCAACATCAAGCTGATAATACAGGATGTGATGGGTGAAAAATCCTACGAATCCGTCCATGAGACAGCCCTGGTCTCATCGTCGGGTGCCATCTTCGTGGCCGACTCCACCCGCATGGAAACCTTCAACGACATATTCGATTACTGGATACCCAAGTTCGAACGCGTGGCGGGGAGGTCCGCCGTGAGGGTACTCGCCATAAACAAGATGGACCTGGAGGACAGGGCGATAACGGAAGAATTTGTGATCAGGGAGGCATCCCGTGATTTCGACCATGTTTTCTTTACATCCGCTAAGACAGGTGAGGGGGTGGAAGAGGCATTCAACGAGACGGCTTCGAGAACCCTGTTCGCCACGAAGAAGTCCCCTTTGGGTGAAGACTCATTCCCCTCGGGAACTCCCGAAACGCCGAAAGAACTCCTGGCGATGCTTTTTTCGTACACTTCCAGGCTGGAGGAATTCCACTATTCCGAACTTGAGATTTTCCTCGGGAGATGCCGTATAGATATCTTCGCCCTGGAAGAGGATATGGTTGAAGAGAAGGTACTTGAATTCGCAGACCTCTTAAAAAGATGGTGTGAGGATGCAGGGTACGAAGAGGGGGTAAGGGATATCGGGGAACTGGTAAAGCGCTACGAGGGTTTCACGGGAACAGGGGCGAGCTAGGGCGAAATGGTGTGGTGACCATAGAAATAAATATAAGATAGCGCAGCATTACCTGTAAAGATAAGATGAAAGAGAAGCATCTTGAAGTTTACGATCCAAACGTTGTAGAGACCGGTGTAAAAAGATACTGGAGCAAGAGAGACATTAGCAGGATCGTGCTCACCGACAAGAGGGTGGGCGGTAGCAAGCACCATATCATCCACACCCCCCATCTACTCGAGGACACCTTCAGCCTAGTGGATATCTATCCCAAATTACTCTACGATGTTTGGTACAGGTTCCAGTTCATGAACGGACACAACATAAGGGCCATCTACGGCTACGATACCTACAGCCTCTCGGTTGAGCAGAAGGCCCTTTCCTCCATGGGGTTGAGTTCGTTCCACCAGGTGGGAGATGATTCCATGGACGACTTCGTCCGCAAATGCCAGGCTATCGCACTGGAGGACAAGGAGCTAGTGGAGAGGGAGTACAGCAACCTCGCATTCCTTTACGACCCCAAGAAATTTTACTCATCCTATCCTTCCACCTTCATCGATTCTTGCTGGTGGGCAATAAAGAACCTCTACGAGAGAGGGTTTTTGGAGAAAAGGAACCAGATGGTACCGTGGTGTTCCACTTGCAACATACCCCTGTCAAAGCTCGAACGTTCCAAGCACAACCGGATAATCAATGAATACGTGTTAAAATTCTCCACCAAGAGGGGCGTAGGACGTAACTTCCTAGTGCAGATAAAGGAGCCCTGGAAATTGCTGGGCCTCAGGGCACTGCTGGTACACCCTGACAAGGAATACTGTGTTGTGGACTACCGGCAGGGGGATCAGGAGATGAAATCCGTTCTTCTCAAGGACAGCGTCAGCATGGTGATGGGAGAGGCGGGTATACCGGAATACAAGGTGGTTAACTCGTTCCCCGGAAACAGTCTGGAAGGCATGGATTTCATCCATCCCGTTTTTGAAAGCTCGCCTTTCGAAGATGCCCGGGAGCACATATACAAGGTGATAGCCTCCGACGATGTACCTGATACCCTGACGGGAATATTCCCCCTCATCCCGGGGCCCGACCAGGTAGGCAGGGAGATAAACGAGAAAAGGGGCTTCACGGAGCAGGAGATGCTCACCGAGGACGGCAGGATAGCCGACCTGAAACATCTTTCGGATTTCTCGGGTCTCAGTACGAAGGAGACGGACGACGAGATAGTGGTGCAGATGAGAAACGAGGGTCGGGTCTTTTCCCACAGCAAGGATATCACCCCGGTGAACAGATGTTCCTACTGTAAAACACCCTTCACATACAGGGAAGACGAACAATGGTTCATCAAATATCACCAGTTGAATGTCAAATCCAACATCCTCCTGGATTCCGTTGACAAGTACCCCAAGAACATGGGTACCTCAAAGCACGGAAACTGGATATCCGGGGCGGATGACATGATCATCACAAGGCGTGACGGGTGGGGCATGCCCTTCCCCCGATGGTTCTGTAAGTGCGGACAGGAGTTCATACCCGAGACGGTGGAGGAACTGGTTTCCACAGCCTCCGGGGTTAAACAAGAAGCGAACATAATGTCCGTACTCAAGGGGTTGCGGAAGCTCCCTCTGAAGTGCCCGGAGTGTAACGGGAACATGGAATGGGAGGGGAGGATGCTCAACTCGCTGGCCCTGGCGGCCATGTCACCCTGGGCACAGATGGGATACCCCAGGAAACATGTGGAGGGCTGGTGGCCCGGGGACATAATGTTCGGCTCGGTGAAGGATGTGGACGGTATCTTCAGTACGCATCTGGCCATAGCCGCGGACCTATTCGATACACCCCCGGTGGAGAGATGGGTCGGTCACGGAGAGGCTCATCTTGTTTACCACGAACTTGACGAGTTGGTCGAAAGTACGGGCAAGGACCCCTTCAGATTGGGGTTGGTGATGGACAGACCCGTATGGGAAGATATGATGATCACTTCCGATGCCTTCGTGAGGGCTCGAAGAATCTTAAGGGTATTCTGGAATCTCCATACCTTATTTCTTAAGGAATCGAAAAAGAGGGACTTCAACCCCGAAGAGACACATCTGGAGTTATTGAGGGAGTACATGTGTGTGGAGGACAAATGGATTATTTCACGTCTCGAGAACATGAACAAGGACACCAAGAACGCTTACATGATGATGAGGTTCGATGATGTGGTCGGACACCTTGAGAAATTCGTATCAACGGACCTGGCCCAATGGTATATCGAGCTGGCAAGGAACCGTTTGAACGAGGGAAGTCAAAGAGATGTTCTCTCGGTACTGAAGGTTCTCCACGAATCCCTGATGACGGTTTCCAAGATAATGGCGCCCATAACACCACACATATCGGAACAGGTATACCTAGATCTCGAGGGAAAGGAGCCCTCGATTTTACTGTGCAGATGGCCAACCACCAACAGACTGTTCATCGATGAGTTCATAGAGGAGGAAATGGATGAGGTAAGGCGCATGGTAGAGGGCATACTGGTTGGTAAGAGGCGAGAGCAGATACCCGAAAAATGGCCCCTCAAGAGGATTGTTGTGGATGCGGATGACGGGGTGATAATGGCGATTGTGGAAAAATACGGGACGATAATCAAAACCAAGGCAAGGGTCGAAAAGTTAGAGATTGTCCCCCCGAGCGAGGAGTGGGATGAGATGCTACTGGAGGTTCAGCCGAATTACAATGCCATCGGCAAGGCCTACCGACAGTGGGTGAGCCGTATAGCTCTTATGCTGGAGAAGAGACCCGCCAAGGAGATAAAGCTAGGCATCGATAAGGGCGAATACCGACTGGGCATAGAAGGTGGGATGGTGGAGATACAGCCCAACATGGTATCCTTCGAAAGGGAGCTGCCCATCGGGTTCAGCGAGGTCAGGACCAAGCACGGCGGCATATACCTTGACAGGGAGATAGACCCCAACATATGGTTCAAACAGATAGCCCGGGAGATAATGTTGAGGCTGAAGTTGATGAGGGTCGACCTTGGGATGGACGCCGAGGACGAGGTAGAGGTTTACATAGATTCCTCTGAAGACGTTGTTAGAGCTGTGGAAACGCATCTGAATTGGCTCAAGAACGAGGTTCGTGCAAGGGAAATCCATTATGGCAATGAACATATAGAGGATGCCGAGTATCTGGTGGAGTGGAACGTGGCGGGACAGGTGGTGGACCTGCTCCAGGTATACGGGATAACCAGCCAGCGTCATCAATGGGAAGTCACCGGGCAGACCATAGATATAGGTGTGACCCCTCTCTACAAAACCAGGATGATAGAATTGTACCAGTCCATTCCGGCTATGAGCAGGGAACTAGGCGAACGGCTTTACGATGCCGGTTACACCAATATGCGAATACTTGGTAAAGCAACCGCCGCCGAAATATCATCGGTGGATGGATTCAAACGGAGCCTGGCCAGACGTATAGTACAGGTTGTCAAGGAGAGGGGCAAGGAATTCGAGGCGAGGATAGAAGGTAAACTCAGTCAGGCGGAAGAGTTCGTGGAGGAAGAGAAGCGTAAAAAGCGGTTGTTGAACACACTCCAACGGGTGGAAGGGATAGGCCCGGCCCGGGCGGAATCCATTTACAACATGGGTTTCAAAGAATTCACGGACTTCATAGATATTGACCTGGACGAACTCACAAAGTTAAGTCATATAAAACGTGAAAATGCACAGGAAATAGTCGATTTGGTGAAGGAGGAGTACGGTTTGAAAGACGAAGAGCACGAAGATGAGGAGTTTGATGAGGATGCCTCGACGGATGGATCCGTCTGCCCGGAATGCGAGGCCATACTCCAGACAGATGCCAGGGATTGCTATGTCTGCGGAACCGTGTTTGCCTCCGAGGATAAAGGGGATGTAACCCTCCCCAAAGGGCTTCAGAAGGGTAACAGCTATCTGATGATAGACGCAGATTATGATGAGATAATGGGGCTTTTCAAAAAATTGCTGAAAACCGGTCAGGATGGGTTGTTGATAACAAGACAATACCCCAAGAAGTTGATAACGAAATATGAACTTGACGATGTATCCGTAACCTGGCTCTCCAACGTTGACAGGGAAAATTCCATCAGTCCGAAAAACCTGGAAAAATTCAGCCTCAATATAGAACAATTCCTGGCCGAGAAAAGTGGGATAATAATTCTCGATGGTTTGGATTACCTTATATCAAACAACGATTTCAGAAACATCCTTAATCTTGTACAGTCTCTTAAGGATCAGGTGTCCATCAACGATGCCCTTATTATCTTTACGGTAAACAAAAAGATACTGGGTGAAGGGCAAATGGACATGCTGAGGAGCGAACTGGAAGAGCTGGCAGTGTGATGTTACCATGAGGATTGCCGTGATAGGACCAGGTGCCCTTGGAACCTTCATGGCGGCCTTGTTCGCCGGTGAAAATGAACTCGTGCTCCTGGGGAGGCGTGAGATGGAACTCGAGCAGGTGGAGGTCCGGGGGCGAACAAATATCGTTAGTAAAATACGTTATTCCACCGATCTCGGAGAACTGGAAGGGGTCGAGCTTGGGATACTGTGCACAAAATCCTACGATACCAGGTGCGCCATGGAGATGATCCACGGTCACATGGGTTCGGACACCTCTCTGTTATCCCTGCAGAACGGGTTGAACAACGAGGCCGTCATGACGGAATACCTTGGCGATGACAGGGTCATGGGTGGCGTGACCACCCACGGATTCATGCGTACGGAGGATGGAAAGGTCGTCCACACGGGTACGGGGTATACCGTAATAGGCAGATATCCCGGCGGGGTGAGCAGCATGGTTGACAGGGTGGCGGGTATATTCAACCTTGCAGGCCTTCCCGTGGAGGTTACGGACAACATCTATGGTCACATATGGAATAAGGTGATAGTGAATTCAGGGATAAATCCCCTCACCGCCCTTACCGGGTTGAAGAACGGCGAGGTGATCCGGATACCGCATCTGCAATGGCTCATGGAGACGGTCTGCCGGGAAGGGGCAAATGTTGCCAGGCACGAGGTTGAGTTAACCGGTGAAGAACCCGCCCATTGTGCCGCTGTGGTGGCAAGGGCCACTGCCGAGAACGTATCCAGCATGCTTCAGGACGTCCGCAACCGCAGGCGCACTGAGATAGACTGCATCAACGGAGCCATAATCGAGGCAGGGGCCAGGGTGGGTGTGGAAACCCCCTTCAACAGGTGCCTGTATTCCCTGGTGAAGGCCCTTGAATCCTCATACCTCTAGCTCTCCGGTGAGGTAAACCTCATTTGCGGAGTTGATACGTACGTTAACCCACTTCCCCAGGAGCTCCTGATCCCCCTCCCTCAGTACCACCACCTTGTAATTATCGGTCCTGGCCATGAAGGAATCGTCCCTTCCCCTTTCCAGCACCAGTGCCCTCATCTTCTTGCCTGTGTATCTATTGTTTATACGGCGGCCGATCTCCCGGTGTAAGAGGGTCAGCTCCCTGGAGCGTTCCTTGCTGTAACGTGAGTGTACCTGACCCTTCATCTTCGCCGCCCTGGTTCCCGGCCTGGAGCTGAACCGGGTGATGTTAAGCACGTCCGGTCGGATCCTGGATATAATGTTTATGGTGTTCAGGAATTGCTCCTCCGTTTCCCCCGGAAAGCCGGTGATCACGTCGGTGGAAAGGGTCAGGTCGGTGTGTTTTTTTCTTACACGGGAAACTAAATTCATGAAATCATCCACCGTGTATCTCCTGTTCATACTTTCCAGGATGGTATCATCCCCTGACTGAAGGGGTATGTGCAGGAACTTATAGATACGCCTGTCCTCCATGATCTCGACAAGCTCTTCCAGTATGTCCATGCCGGTGTCGGGGTTCATCATACCTATCCTCACCCGGTGGTTCCCGGGTGCCTCCAGCAAGCGGCGTAGCAATCCGGGGAGTCCCGTGCCCAGGTCGAGACCGTAGGATGCGGTATCCTGGCACGCGAGCCTTATCTCCCTCACACCTCCCGCCACCATGCTTCTGAATATGTTGTCTATGTCCTCCGCCGGGCGGCTCCGGAGCTCTCCCCTCACCAGCTTGGTGATGCAGTAGGCACAGTTTCCCGTGCAACCCGATGATATGGGGATGGCATCGATGACGGTATCGAAGTGGTCACCGGCGACCATGGGGATATCCCCCGGTGCTACTATCATGGCCGTCCCACATCCTTTCATCCTGTGGGTAAGGCACCCGGTGACTATCACACTCTCGCATAGGCTGCTCAGTTCCGCTATCCTCCTCCTCATGCGCTCCTCGGTCTTCCTTATCACAACGCAGGTGCCGATGATGGATACATCGGCCTCCCCGGGACTGCCCACCATGCGGTAGCCCCGGGCAAGGTGGTCCCGGACCAGCATCCGCGTTTCCGCCTGGTTCATGGTGCATCCGTAGGCCTCGACATAGCATCTCATCATCATGTGGGTGTGTTTAGGATGTATTTAGGTTTTAGGTGCGGCTCTCGTTCCCTTCTCGATGATACCTTTTTTCCACCTACCCCGGGCATAGACCACCAGTGCAAGGCAGGCGCCTATGACATTGCTCAGCGCCATGCCCAGCCATATACCGCTGGAATACCAGCCCACCACGAAGGCGAATATGTATGCCAGGGGTACCCGCAATCCCCACAGGCGCGACAGGCTCAGTACCATGAGCTTCACCGTGTGCCCCGAGCCCTCGAGTATACCGCTGATCCCCCTGAATATACCGAAGAAGGGCATGGCAAGGGCGAAGATCATGAGGAAGTTACCCCCTTCGGCTATCACATCCGGTGCACCGGGGATTATGAAGGCGATCATGATGTTCCTCAGGAGGAACAGTGCCACCGCTATGAAACCCATGAGTCCGAAGAGCAGCAGCAAACCTTTTTTTGCAACCTCATCCGCACGCTCCTTCATATCGGCACCCAGGCTCTGGCCCACCATGGTGCTCATGGCCATGGCGAGACCCCCCATTATTAGGAAAGTTATGTTCAATATCCTGTTACCGGCGCCGTAGGCCGCTGCGGCGACACTCTGGTTGGGCAGCCTGTTTATGAAGTACCAGATAAGGATGAAGCCAAAGGCGCTTCCCTCCCTTCCCAGTGCGGCGGGGATCCCGATCACCAGCAATTTTTTCAACTTGTCGAACCTGGGCTTCATGTGGGACAGTTTCAGTGTAATACCGAGGTTACCCCGGAAAAGCAGGTAAAAACCTGTGAGGGCCCCCACCCCCTTGGTTATGACGGTGGCTATGGCGGCACCCTGTATACCCATCCCGGGTACCGGTCCGATGCCGAAGATGAGTATGGGGTCCAGGATGATGTTTATGGTGACGGACACGGCCGTGACCAGCATGGGTGTGATGGTATCCCCCCAGCCCTTCAGTATGAACTGGAAGGAGTACAGCATGAACATGAAGGGCAGGCCGAGGAAGACTATCCGAAGATACCGGGTGCCGTAACGGGCGAGTTCGGCGGCCTCCTCACCCGTACCCGTGAGGGCGGCGAGCAGTGACGGTGTGGCGACGAAACCAATGATGGCGATGATCACCGAGAACAGTATGGAAAGCATGTAGAGCTGCCCGGCATCCCTGCAGGCCTCCTCGTGCATCCCGGCACCGGTATGCTGGGAGATAAGGGCCAGGGCGGCCACGCCGAAGCCCATGCCCAGCCCCATCATGAGGAACATTATGGACCAGGACATGCCCATGGCACCCACGGAAAACTCGTTCTCGGGATAGGGTAACCGGCCCAGCCAGATGGTGTCCACCAGATTGTATAGTGTCATGAGAAAGGATGATATCATCAGGGGCCAGGCGAGTTTGAACATCACCCGGATGACACTGCCCTCCAATATCTCGTCCTTGCCCGGCCTCCCCATCCTTTCTTTTATGCCGTTGATGTCCATTTTGGCTCCGGCGAAAATTCCCCCTCAGTATATTAATACTTTTGTATGTTCGTGCAGGTACCATCCGTAGTGAGGTATAGATTTCATTCCCTTTCCAATATCGATTGTTACGCGATATCCTTAAACCCACTATCCAGGATTGGCGATAAAACAGTATGGGTTAGGATCAAAGAGAGCCATATCTCTTATCCGTTCA
>JAFDTY010000013.1 GCA_019594055.1 Candidatus Haladaptatiplasma halalkaliphilum
CAAGATAAGGCAGGGAAACGAATTCATGGAGATCCCATTGGGAAATGTGGGAGAATATATCGATGACAGGTTTCCCATATTGAAAGCTTTAAGGCACCTGGATGAGAATCGAATACTCGATCTGACTAAAATAAAAAGCGAAGAAGATATATTTATGGGACGCCAAAAGGAACTAAAACGGTTAAAGGATATTTTTGAGGAAGTATCCGATGGAAGATCAAAAACCGTTTTGATTGCCGGTGAGGCAGGCATCGGGAAAACACGATTGGTTTCCGAATTTGAACGATATGCACATAAAAAGGGATGTGTTTTTCTTTCGGGGAGGGCATATTATGGTACATCCGAACCGTATCTCCCCCTCAGGGAAGCATTAGAAGGTGATCTTGATGAAGATCCGTTCGTGGAAAAACCACTATTTCTGTTGGGTGTTAGAGATGGACCTGCTGTAACGGAAAAGCACAAGTTGAACGGCCAAAGGAGGTCGCTCTGGTACGACCTGGGCAAGGTCCTGGAAGAAAAGGCTTCGGATAAGCCACTCGTCATCTTCCTGGACGACCTGCAGTGGGCGGACAGGTCAACCATCTTAGTTCTAAATTATCTTGCAAACAAAATATCGGATTCGCCGATATTGTATATCGGAACTTACCGTCCGGAGGACGTGCTAGATGATCATCCATTGAAAGAGTTGATAAGCCACCTTACTCGAGAAAATCTGTTGGAGAAGATAGAGCTCGAACGTCTCGAAAAAATATACATCGGAAGGATATCGCAACAGATGATAGGGCGGAGGGACATACCAGATCTTTTTATAGATGTTCTTCACGAGACCACCGACGGCAATCCTCTTTTTGCTCGAGAATACGTGAAATATATGCTTGAGAAAGGTGAAATCGATGTAAGTTCTGATCGTTATCCTACTGATATTGATGAAGTAAACATTCCCGATATGGTGGAACAGATCATCGATCGAAGGATACGTAATCTTAAGGATCGGGATACAGAGAAATTACTGCAGTTAGGTGCCGTGATAGGTGATACCGTTCCCTTCGAGCTGCTGAATAGCTGTTTAGATACGGATGTATTTGAGCTCCTAGATAAGGTAGAGAAGTTGATGAAGTACGGCTTGTGGTACGAGCACCCTGAAGAGGAGATCTTTTCTTTTTCACACGGTTTGATACAGAAAAGTGTCTATGAAAGTATTCCGAATAATATACGAAAATCTCTTCATCTACATGTTGCAGAGAATATAGAACGAGTTTACCAGGATGACAACCGTAGATACTGGTCGGACCTTGGTTTTCACTATGAACGGGGAGGAAAGTTCAAGGAGGCGGTTGATTGTTTTGTAAGTGCAGGTGATGAAGCTAAGGGTATGTATGCCCATGAGGATGCTGTAGACATGTATGAAAAAGCCCTACGTTTGATGGACAAATTTGGATTTAAAGAAGATGAAAGGGCATCGGTTATCGAACGGGTAGGAGATACCTGTAAAGTTTTAGGTGAATTTGAGAAAAGTTTAGAATATTATGACTTACTTTTAAAGATCCAGGAACCTGATATATCTCCCTCAGTATACCGAAAGATAGCATATATCATGGACGAAATGGGCAATTTTGAAGGATCCCTTTCCTATACGGAGAAAGGATTGGAGATAGTCGAACCCGATAGCGAAGAGATGTGTATGTTACTCTTGAGAAAAGGTTTGAATCTCATGATGGAAGGCAAAATGGAAGATGCAATTGTATTTTTCAACGAAGAAATCGAAGTAGCAAAAGAGATAAAAAACAACAACGTTTTAGCAAGTGGATATCATTATCTGGCAATGGTGTATCATTTCCTGAGTAAATATGATATGAGTAAAGAGTACCTGAAAGAAGCCATTGCGTTACGAGAAGAAATAGGTGACAAGGAAGGCCTCTCTTCATCATATAATAATTTAGGCGTCGCATATGTAATCCAAAGAAAGTTTGATGATGCATTGAACTACTATCAGAAGAGCCTTGAACTCGCAGAGGAACTAGGGATGGATTACCATCTAGGAAATCCGACCATGAATATCGGGATAATCAAAATGAACATGGGCGAACTAGATGAAGCGGAGAAATATTTTGAGAGGGCTAAAGAATTATTTGAGTTAGGTGATCAAAAGATGAATATGTGTTTGGTTTGTATTAATCTAGCCAAAATCGTTCGTAAAAGGGGCGATTTAAGATCTGCGTATGAAATCAGCAAAAAGGCATTTTCTTTGGCAAAAAAGATCGATTACAAACGAGGCCTGTATCTGTCTTTACAAATAACAGCAGAAATACTGAGCATGAAAGGTAGGTCTTCCGAATCCGTTGATCTACTAAAAAAAGCGATAAAAATTTGCGAAGAAAGCGGTCACAATATCGAGATCGCGGATACTCTATTAGTTTTAGGAAATGTTTTCGTACGTAAAGGAGAATTCGATTCGGCCATCGAGTATTATGCCGAGGGAAAGGAGATATATGATGAGTTCGATTATAAGCCTGGTGTGTTGAACGCTTCGATTTATCTAGCAGAGGCCTATGCAAGGTCTGGAGATCTAGATGAAGCAGGAACTCACATGGAGTTAGTTTCGGACCTTTACGATGAGAGCGTCATCGATGATGAGTTGAAGACCGAATATCATCGAGTGAAGGGGATATTACTCAGAGAGAAAAGCGAATATGGAAGTGCTTTGGAAGAGCTAGACAAATCGAAAGTATTGTATGAGAGACTGAATGATTCACCGATGCTTACAGAAACCGAATTAGAGATCGGTGTAACGAAGGTGCTGACTGGCGAAGAAAAGGATGGTTTAAAGATCATCCGAAAGGTCAAGAAAAAAGCCATAGATATGGGTATGGAACATCTAAAAGAAAGATGTGATAAATACGTAGGATGATTTTAAGGTGGAATCACAAAATATCGAACAACCTCTCGACACACCGGTTCAATTCTTCATCTCCGCATATACTTTAGAAGCTTTTCAACAATTCCAAGAAATGTTTCCTCATCTCTCACTTTCCGCACCCCCCACGCAAAGAATAGATTTTTTCGTATTCTTCACCCATTAGAGCAAGAATCTTTTCATGTACTGGCTTGAGATTCAACACTTGTTGAGATACTGTACCACCGTCGGTGACGTTGAGTAACGATTTGTTCTCGAACTTCTGGAAGATCCATCTCATCGTAGGATTTTTAGTTGGTTTACCCAGTTGGTCGAGAACGGTCTCATCCATCTCTGCCAGAGCATTCCTTAGCTTGCGTTGGGCAATGGCGTATACCAACAGGCTCAATCCCATGACCATCACGAGGCGGACTATACGTTGAGGTTTCTTCAGAAAAGTTGAGTTTGTGAAGAACATCGGGTCCTTGATGAACCTGAACCCCCGTTCGACGCTCTGCTGCTGTTTGTATTCTCTCAAGATAACTTCCTGATCCAGATGTCAATAAGCGTGCCCGCACCACCAGTCATTTAACCCTCTTCGAGGGAGAGATGGAGGGAATCTTGATTTCTGCTCACCGTTCATCAGTCAGAACAAGTTCTAACAACTCACAAAACAAGTTTTGTTTGCTCCGCTCACTATAGACTGGTGGATCGTAGTGATTTCCGAGAAATCGCTACGAGAAGAGGAGCTTTGCTCCTGTGGAATTCTTGCTTTAAAACGGACCCATGGGGATTCCGGTCGCAATCTACGGATTCCAACCGCTCGCAAAAACAAGTTTTGCTCACGAACCAAGGTTCTCATCACCATGTAAACGGACCCATGGGGATTCGAACCCCAGTTTTCGGCTCCGAAGGCCGAAAGGATATCCAGACTACCCTATGGGCCCAAACGATGCAAATGTGTTCGCAGGGCACAGTGTTTAAAAAATATATATGGTTTTGGTAAGTTCCCTGATGCCTTTGATAGGCTAGTAGCCCCGGGCGGATTCGAACCGCCGTTACAAGGTCCAGAGCCATGTATGATTGACCACTACACTACGGGGCTTTTGTGTAACAAAACCCCCGAGTATTTGGAATTTTTTCCAAATTCCGAAACACTACGGGGCTTGAGCGTATGCGAGAGTTCCGTAGGAACGGGAATGTGTTCCCGTGGACTACGGGGCTTTTATGTAACAAAACCCTTTCCACAGATATACTTGGGTTTGCAGAAAGGATATATGGGATATTTAAAAACATTATCCTTCACCCTACGGGCATCAAACAGATTTATATACGTGTACGGCATTATTGTATCGGTCCCATGAAGAACATCGAGGTTATCATAATAGGATTGCTAGCAACGGGCTGCTCCTTGCTCACGTGGCTCATACTGAAAAATATGTCGGGAGGTAATGGTTTCTTCGACAGCTTCGCGACCGCACTGATATTTCCGCCCATATTCGTGATCTTGTTCCTTCTCATGAGACACATTTTCAAACGTATACCCCGATAACCTTTTTAAAAAGTATCGTGTGATAGGTGGAAGATGAAACTCTCGGATTACGACTACAAACTCGACAGTAACATGATAGCCCAGAGACCCATGATACCCAGGGATAATTCTCGTTTATTCTACCTTAAACTGGACGAACACGTACATCTCAGGTTCCACGAGATTGACGATATCCTTCGTGAGGGTGATGTCCTGGTCAGGAACATCTCCAAGGTTATACCTGCAAGGGTAGAAGGTAGAAAAGTGACCGGTGGTAATGTGGAGTTACTGTTCTACCGACACGTGGACAGTTACTGGGAATGTCTGGTAAAGGGAGCGAGGGTAAGGGAAGGGTTAAAGGTAATTGTGGGAGATCAAACCTTGACCGTAAAAGGAAAACTAGGCGGGGGTAGATACCTGATGGACTGTAGAGCACCGGAAGAACTGATGACGAAACATGGGAAAATGCCCACCCCTCCGTACATCAAGGAGGAACTTTCAGACCCGGATGAATATCAAACCATCTATGCTGTTGAAGACGGATCCATTGCCGCACCCACAGCGGGTTTGCATTTTACAGAAACTATCATGGACAGGATCCGAAACAAAGGTGTGGCTGTTCATGATGTTATACTTCATGTGGGCCCAGGTACTTTCATACCAGTAAGAACCGAGAAGGTGGAAGATCACAGCATGGAAGATGAATTTTTCCATGTGGGCCATGAAACCGCCGAGGCCGTCACCAGGGCGAACGAAGATGGCAGAAGGGTCATCCTTGTGGGTACTACCACCGTTAGAGCTATCGAATCCGTTTCCTCCAACGGTAAGGTGCGGGCAGGAATGGGACGAACCGAGCTTTTCATTTATCCGGGTTACGTTTTCCAGTCAGGTATGGATCTGATGTTGACCAACTTTCACCTGCCAAGATCAACCCTCCTAATGCTGGTCAGCGCCTTTGCCGGTCGTGAGAGGGTACTTTCCGCCTATAAAGAGGCAATAAAACAAAAATATCGATTTTACAGCTTTGGAGATGCAATGTTGATAGAGGGAGCAACATGTTAAAATTCGAACTGCATGGTAACGACGGAAGGGCAAGAGCCGGTGAACTTACGGTGAACGGGAATACGGCAAGAACGCCTCTTTTTATGCCCGTGGCCACAAGAGGTGTTGTGAGAACCTTGCTGTCCCAGGATCTGAAGAAGCTGGGAGTTAACGCGATCATCACAAACGCATACCATCTGCTCATGAGGCCCGGTGTGGATATCGTCGATGAATTGGGTGGGCTTCACAAGTTCATGAAATGGGACGGTATCATATTCACAGATAGCGGCGGTTTCCAGATGATCAGAAAGGGGTTCGAGCAGCGCCTTACTGATAACATGGTCAGATTCAAGTCCCATATCGATGGCAGCGTCTTCGAGATGAGCCCCAGGCAGAACATAGAGCTGCAGATGAGATTGGGAACTGATGCGGCCATGTGCCTTGACTTCTGTCCCCCCCATAACGCCGACAGGGATACACTTGATGCTTCGGTCCAAAAGACCACACTGTGGGCAAAAGAATGCCGGCAGATGGAAGGAAACATATTCGGCATATCCCAGGGCGGTATCGATCCCTATCTACGGGCAAGAAGTTGCGCGGAGATAGCGGAAATTGATTTCCAGGGTTACGCCCTGGGCGGACTATCTATCGGAGAGCCCGCTGCAGATATGTACCGCATGCTCGACATCGCCCATGATATCTATCCGTTGAGGGCACCAAGGTATCTCATGGGTCTGGGTTCCCCCGTGGAGATACTGGAATCCATAGACCGTGGTATGGACATGTTCGACAGTGCCTACCCCACCCGTAACGCAAGGCACGGAACGGTGTTCACCGAAATCGGCCCTCTGGACATCAGGAAAGCAAGATACAGGCGTAACGGATCGCCCCTGGATGAGACCTGTTCATGCCCCATCTGCCAGACTTATACCCGTGCCTATGTAAATCACCTATGTAGAGCCAATGAGCTGTCCTGGATGTACATGGCCACCATCCACAATCTGCATTTTATAATATCTCTTTTCGCAAGGGCAAGGGAAGAGATACTGAATGGGAACTTTTACGAATTTAAAAGAACTTTTACGGAAAAATACGGGTAAATATTTTATCAACCTACTACTCTAACCCTAGGGATGACAGCAATCTGCATTCGGTGTGGAAACATTATCTGCGATGTTTACCTAATATGCACCGAATGTGCAGACTTTCTCTTCGGCGACAATATATTTTGGATATCATCAAGCCCTGTGATAGGAAAACCGGTTTTGGACAGGTACAGGAAGGATTCCGAACCCGTCCTTACAATCGGAGAACGCCCCGGTAGCGAATTGGTTTTCATCGCCGGTGCAAGAACACTGGATGAAGTGAAATCAATGTTCAGTAACGGTTCCATGGAAGGGGATGATATACAAAGATCTCTGAACAGGATACTGGCAGAACTTGGCGTCCCCTTGGACATAGATTTTGAAAAATATGTGTTCTCGTCCGAAGATATAAAAGTGTTCGCCGAAATATTCTATTCGCTGGAAGAATTCAGAAAGGGTCGAAAGGAATTCCAAGCTCTTACCGAACTCCATATTCGCATCGCCAATCTGTTTTTTTACACGGCGAAGTGTGCAGACACATGTGCTTTTGAACCTGAATTCAGAAAAAAGGTGGTGAAAGATCTACTGGACGAGGCACACATACACTACGATCATGCCCTTTCGGAAAAGGATGGTAACGTGAATGTTCATGCAAATCTAGGATTTCTGTACCTGCAACAAGGGTTGTACGATGAATCCAAGGCACATTTTGAAAAGGCCCTTGAGATGGATGATGGAAGCCTGGTGCCTCATGTCGGCCTGGCGAGACTGTTGATAGAGTTGGGAGAGTACGACAAAGCGGACAATATATTGGATAAACTGATTTCATTGGATAAAAAAGATCCCAGGGGATGGTTCCTAAAGGGCGAGATAATCAGGATCAAAGGGCTTTGGGGAGGTGCCATCCAGATGTACGAACATGCCCTTGAGTGTGACAGTGGATTCAAGGATGCACTAATGATGAGGGGGAGGGTCTTTTTTGAAAGAAAGATGTATGATAAAGCAAAGGTGGTGTTCAACCAGATGATACATTCGGATGATTATGAACCCGGAGGATGGTTTTGGAAAGGCAACACGTTACACACCATGGGAAAGTGGGCAGATGCTCTCGATTGCGTGAACGAAGCTTTGTCGACGGACTCTCAAATGGTGGATGCATGGATATTGAAGGGGGATATTTTCATGGGTCGTAATGTATTTGAGGAGGCTTTACTTGCCTATAAAAATGCACTGAAGATAGAACCGGATTCCCCGGTATTACTCGAAAAGATAGAGAAGTGCCAGGAGTGCATGTATTAACGTAATCAAACAGGCCATTGCCATTTTGCTATCTCGATTACCACGAGGCATGCGATACCGAATATGATAATGAAACGATGGTCGAAGATGGGGCCCTTTGCCTCTTCCTCATCGAAATAGCGTATCAATCCAGCTGCGGACTGGAATCCACCGCCTTGTTTCTTGGCAGACATTTTTACCACGTTTTATGTATGCGGACGATGTCCATCGCCCACTTTCTAGTGAAATACAGAATGTGACGATAATAAAAACGTTTCCCTCGGGATTTCGTAAAACATAAGTTCGGTTAATGTCATATGATGTATTTGCCTTCTTCCATCACCTTCTTGTCGTCCAGCCATACATTGCACTTGGTAAGAACTATATCCATATGGGTCGGACAACTCCAGGAAGCCCCGGTCACTTCGGGGAGAGGATTTCCAAAGGCAAGGTGAACCCCCGGAAATTTTTCGTCCTGCAACATATTATCCACAAATCCCTTCAATAATATATTTGTCCCGAGGGCTATTTCACCGATGTACCCGGAATAGGGATGACGGCCAAGGTATCCCTTTAACTCCCTGAGCAATTCCTCGTTATCGGTTTGTATGCTGGTGTATCTTGGTATGTCGTCCGTTACCGTATCGATGTTTATGGGTGTTCTCTGCAGATCTTTGTGGCGATATTTATGGCCAAGATAGTCGCCTATTACCCCATCGGCAACTATCTTACCTTCCACGAACTTCGGGGCGGTGAATATCTCTCCATCGGGTAAATTGACCCATTGGCCCGGAAAGTGGCATATACCCGTTGAGGAGACCCATCTGATCTCATCACTAAATTTGACCACTAGATCCGTCCCCTGCTCGTTTGTTACCCTAACGACCTTGGTATTGCGTAATAGATCGTATACTTTATCCGTGAACTTCCTCACCTGAAAGTAATCTACGGCTATACCGGTTTTGAAAATCTCTTCCGTGATGTTGACCATGTGGGCGTGACGTCCGGACATTAGCATCGTCTTGATAAACGGTCCTCTTATATGTTCATATTCGTCCTCGTATGCCCTGGCGGTCCAAAAACCCACGGTCGCTTCCCGAGCGGCCTTCTTGATGGAATCTGGAAAACATAGGATAGGTCTTTTACCGTAAACCTCCAGTTTGTATAAAAGTACATGATTCGTCCACTCACTCGCCGCATTTCCGAGGGCCTCACCTATTTTTTCCGTGCCCTCGTCGCAAAGAATCATGACCATGTCATTCTCGGCAACGTTCATGCATGTTTCCACTGCAATCCGTGCACCTTCTTCTAAACTCATGATAAACCGAACCTTGTATCCGGCATCTGTTATATAATTTTTACTACACTATCGAGGTTAAATCTCATACTGTTCGGTCATTTGACAACTATCCGGGAGGTGGAACCGCTCATCTTCAAAAGGTCGCGAAGGGCGTCGGCGTATTCGTCGCCTTGGGAATCCAGCAACCGGGCCACATGCTTTTCCAGGGATAAACCGGCGTCGATCTCGGATTGGTTGAATTTCCAACGTCTGGAATCGCCACTATCAAGTGCCACCAGGAAACCGAAAGCAAGGGCCTTCAACCTTGTATCACCTGTATCCAGATTATCTATATGACTGACGGTTTCTCCGGCACCATCGGTTTTGTAAACCACCGCTAGGTCGTGGGCTAGCTGTGCCTCGGGAGACAAATTTTCGAACTCGGGGATGGTGTTCAACCTGTCGATCACCTCTTTTGACCTGTAGGCCTCCCTGAGTATCTCCCTGGGAACTGTATCCATTTCTTCCGGGTCCCGGTACAGCCTTTCCGTGATATCCTCATCCTCCGTTATGGACAGGATAATGTCCTTCCCCATGGTATCCCATATCCCGCTGAGCAATTCGTTGATACTGGCCTGCTCGAGTATCATGGGCCCCGAGGTCTTGTGGATCGCCTTTTTAATTGGTACTTTTTCCCAGGGTTCGTAGTCGAAGGCCTCGAAAAATTCATTTATGTCACGTCCGTAACATGAATTGCCTATAACATAGAGTTTTTCCCTTTTGTTCAACTGCTCTCTTGCGTATTTCTCGTAACGCTTGATCAGTTCCCTATCGGATATTTCACCGCCGTAATAATCGTCACACAGATTATCGGGTAGCGGTTTACCGGTATCGAGCGTGCAACCGTGGCATTCAACCTTGCATTCAAGTCGATATGCACCACTTAGGGAAAAAGATTCGGTGTTATCCTTTGACAGCATCCCTTCGGTAAGGTGTGTGAAGAGGTTGACATTCGTTCTCGCACATCGGTAACATAACTCCACCTTGTATCCCGTGCCCTTCCATGAAAGGGATATGTATGTGTGTGGCATACCGGAAGATGTGTGTCCGCACGAATATGCGTCATCCGTTTTTTTGAGGTTGTAAGACATGCTAGACATCCTCTTATCCCAGTATCCCTTTGGGGGGCGGTCCTCTTTTCCGGTGCAGACTATCCTGTCACCCCATGAGTACAGGTAAAAGCCGCGTTTTGATTCATCATGGTAGGCGAAAAGCCTTATGGTAGGATCATGGAAATGTTGTATACCCAGCAAGTATTTTTCCTTGGCACCGCCCTTAACGTAATTGATGTCTCCCTTTGATGTTTTGGCCGTTGCCAGGACGGGAAGCTTCTTCTCGTTGGCGAACTGCAATGAAACTGCCACTGCCTTGGAAAGGTCTGTGCCCCTGGTCGAGGCCTTGGCGAGGTATTTCTGGTCATCCTTCCTCGCGGCTATCTTCTCGATCAGTTTCTTCGACTTGCCGAATTTGCACATCAAGCATTCGCCCTTGCACTCGGGTATAACTTTGAGAGGGTCTTCCTTCAGCCATCTGGCCGTCTTGATCAGACGGGCTTCTTGGACCTTGCTGGCATGTTTGGGGCCCTTTCTGAACCTGAACATGCTACTCGGATGTGGTCTAAGGACTAATAAATTTTTGCCTGATTCCACATGTGCCCCACCTCCGGTGAAAGAACGAAAATTATATTACGTCAACGGTCTTCATATAACCCGATATGAACACTATATGGACGGAGAAGTACAGGCCGGAACGGCTCGACGATGTATACGGACAGGAAAAGATCACCGAACGGTTAAAGGCCTATGTGGAGCAGGGTAACATCCCCCATCTGCTGTTCGCAGGTCCCGCGGGAACCGGTAAGACGACCTCGGCCATCGCCATGTCAAAGGAGCTGTACGGTGAGCAGTGGAGTGGAAGCTTTTTTGAACTGAATGCCAGTGATGAGAGGGGCATTGATGTAATACGTAACAAGATAAAGGAGTATGCAAGGACCAGCACCTTGAGCAAGAGGGGGTTCAAGATAATATTCATGGACGAAGCGGACTCCCTGACATCCGAGGCGCAGGCGGCCCTTCGCCGCACCATGGAAAAGTATTCGGGTAACTGCAGATTCATACTATCGTGTAACTATTCGTCCAAGATAATCGACCCCATACAGTCCCGATGTGCGGTGTTCCGGTTCAGACACATATCCAACGATGGCGTTGAGAATTGGTTGAACCATATCGCAGAGGGTGAAGGACTAACCATCTCGAAAGATGCCTTGAACCTGCTGGTGCGCATATCCGAAGGGGACCTGAGGAGAGCCACCAACCTCCTCCAGATATCCGCCGCAACCACCCGGGATATACACGAAGAAAACGTTCGCCATAGCGCGAATATAGCAAAACCGGGTGACATAGAGATAATGATAAAAACTGCCATCGAGGGCGATTTCATGCAGGTGAGGAACCAGCTATACGAGCTCCTTATAGATCAGGGACTTTCGGGTAACGACATCGTCCGGCAGATACACAAGGCCATCTACAACATACCCATGGACAACGAGCGCAGGATGAGACTCGTGGATATGATAGGTGAGGCTGAATTCCGCATGGTCCAGGGGGCCAATGAACGTATACAGTTGGAGGCGCTGCTGGCACATTTCGGTAGCGATATGTACAGATGAGATTCATTCCCCTATCATCTTCACGGTGATCTCCCTGGCCCTGGCAGGTACGTCCATGTCGCAGAGTATCACCTGCTGCCATGTACCCAGTTGCAACCTGCCCTGGGTGATGGGTACCGTGAGGCTGGGGCCCAGGAATGACGCCCTGGTGTGGGAATGCCCGTTTCCGTCTTGCCACCTTTCGTGGTGTTCGTAATAGATATTTTTGGGAAATAGCCTATCCAGAGCGGCCGGGATATCGTGAAGTAGACCGGGCTCGTATTCCACCGTTGTAATCGCCGCCGTGGAGCCTGAAACGAAGAACACCGCTACGCCTTCCTTGATACCGCTTTCCTTTACCGCCTTTTGACCCTGGGGGGTGATATCCCTTATGTCCAGTTCATCACGGGTATTTACCGTAAATCTTGCGTCTTTAACTACCATGGTTTAGCATCAATGAAGAGGGTTATACAATTTATGTACTAAGGACGACGAAAGGTGCGCACGACAAAATTAATTACCTGCGTCACTTCCGGGTGAGGGATGATAGATTATCTCATGTCAAAGATGGTTTGGATCGTTGCGGCGGTGGTTTTGACCGCTTCCATCTTCGGCGTCTACACCTGGCAAAGACGCTCCATGGAAGAGGTAGCCCTGGATGAACAGGCGGAGCGGATGGCCGAGTTGATCAATCGATTGTGCACTACCGTGGGTGATTTCAAGGGCTTGGTGTCCTTCAACGGGAGCCGGGAAGCCGACTTCCACTTTGATTCCAATGTGAACGGAAAACACTACGTGCTCAACCTTACACAAAAGAGCCTTTTCTTACATCAGGGAGCCCGGGGCACATGGAAGACATTCGTGGGCAACGTGCACCTCTACGACCCCTTCTTTCTCACCGGTGACCGGAAACCGAACCTTTGGATGATGGACATGGAGATAAACCATCTTTCCATACGTAGCGACCAGGATTTCTACGTCGAAACCAAGGGCTTCGACGGAGATTATCATGTCTTTATCTATCCGGAAACGGACACATGCACCCGTAGTGATCTTGTGTATATGGGAGATGCCTTCAACGATAATTTGACCTGGAATTTTCAGGGGAGTTTGAACATGAGTGCCATAAATGCCACATCCGACTTCTTCATCTTCCGTAACACGGTGCTCCTGCGTAACCTTTTCTACTTCCCCTGCCGTAAGGTAGTACCCTACCCTATTCTAGCGGTCCATCTGTGGGAGCCGGACTGTTACACGTACACATCAGACGAATTGGACGAACTGGATAACGAGCACCGGCGGTTAACACTACATGAGGGGGACACCGTAAGATTCGATAGACGCCTCATGCTGGTGGATGGGAATCATACCGTGGAAGGCTTCGTCTATCTGGTACCATAGAGCTACCACTGCATGATAACGCCCTTTATCAGTATCATATCGTATATGGGAAGGTCTACCCCGAAATCCATCATCCATGCTCCGTAATCCTTGCCCACCAGTGCCGCCAAGGCCGGTATATTGGCATTGAAAAATGCCTTAGCACCGCCTGCGGCGTCGCCCATGGTTATACCCAGCCATGTTCCTTCCAGTACATCCGAAGTAAGACCCTGCATGGGGGCGGACGGTCTCATGCCCGAAATATTCTCTATCATGGTCCTTATGGAAGTTGCTATCCACTGGAAAAATGAGATTATGGTCTCACCGCCCTTGAAACCGAAAGTTAGGCAAACCTCGACACCGCTTATTATGGCCTTGAAGAATAGCGATAACTCCTGGATGAAGTTGGTGATCAGGGATATGACCTCGTCCACAAAACGCTGTATAAGGGTTTTGATGAATTGGATTATGTAATCGAAACTGAAACTAATACCGGTCATGGCGGATACCGTTTCCCGGAAGGTCTTGAAGATCATGCCCGACAGAAGTGACACCCCGTCCCCTATCTCCGTCATGACCATACTTGCACCCAGATCTATGCCGGTGACCACTATGGGACCGATGGGTATCTTTACCTTATCGATGGGTACTATGTGGGATAGTGCAAGGGTGACCTCCTGTGTCGGTTCCTTCATCTCGGGTACCGTGAGATACATCAGTGCACCGTTTCCCTCGCTACCCGCACGTCCCTGGGCCTGGAACCATGCCGGGTATATGCCGTATCCTCTCATGGCCAGTGGGTCCGATTGCCAGCCCATGTCCATTTTGCCCGACCTTATCTGACCGAAAAGTACCACGGTATTTTCAAGAACGTTGAGATTGACGTTATATGAAGTGCCCAGGAGAGAACCGCCCAGGGAGACGTTGACGTACCTTTTCACTGTCCCCTCGTACATGGGCAAACCTGTTGTGTTTCCACCTTTACTCATCTGCAGATCGAGGTTCAGACCCAGTATGGATACGCTCCGGTTCATATTATTGAACCACCAGCTATTTTGGATACCCCGCATCTTTTCCACATGGGGTGTTATCATCTCATCGACCACGTATTGTATCATGTTTCCTAGGTATTCGAGAAGTTTGGCGGCGTATTCCTTTATGGTTTCTACGATATTGGTCAGAACGTCTATGAGTTTTCGGATGGCGTCGATTATGAACGACACCCCGTCTCTTATGAAGCCCCATAGATGGTCAAGAACGGTCTTTATGTCCGAAAAGAAAGTGTTCGTCATGGAGTAATCCACGCCGGCCAGACCCCATCCGGATGATACGAACACCGTCACATCAAATTCCAAGATAAATGTTCTGTTCATCCAGGCCGGAAGGTGTCCGTCTTCCACAAGGATCATATCGGAACCGGTGCTCACATTCACATGCAATACGGTCCTGGGTATGGACACTTCCCAGTAGGTCTCGAAGGGTCTCGACGATGTGGTAACGATATTGGTGTAATGCACGCCCACAGGCTTGCTTATCACCGATGTTTCACCGTCAAGATGCACGTAACCCGGCGAGCATTCCATGGAGAGCTCAAGCTCGTTCATGCCCTCCCCGGTGCCCGAGGAGTACCTGAAATCCTGGGGTAAAGCCATGGGCAGGCGTACCACAAGGGTGCTCATCTCACTACTGTGAATGATATTGGAAGTTACTCCCTTGAGCATGTTTTCCGCAAGGTTGAAGAGAGAATCGTCCATGAGTCCACCACCAAGTACGCTCCAAACCATCCGCTGGAGCAGGGAGCCCTGGATGTCCCTTCCGTTCCTGCTGGTGTGGAAGGTGATATTCACGGTGCCTTGTAGAGGGTTCCCATTCCTATCCCTAGCGGTTACCAGGGAAAAATCATGCCACGTGTCCTTTCTGAAATCGTCATGAAACAGTTTTAGCTCGGTATGATCCCAGTTCCAGACGGGATCCCAACCACCGGGGTCGTGGCTCACTTCGAACTGTATACTTTCCGGGTCCATGCTCTTGCTGAAGACAATCACCACGGGTGCGCTGGTGAGATAACGTGCCTGTCCGTCCCATGGCGAGGTGGCTATCACGTAGGGCAGAGTGTCATCCAAGGTGTGGAATATGAAGGGGTTGGTGTAACGGTCGCTTCCGGGTGGTACATTAAGGGCTTTTCCGGCTTCATTACTGGCGTCTATGTACACCACGTAACGCATACCCGGGCTCAAACCTTGATAGCCAACAACCACCGATGTATTGTCATGGTTCCATTGGTAGGTCAGCCCCGATACATGGGGGTAGAGGGTGATAAGGAATGCGGTTGTGTTGATGGGCATGCTGAAGTTAAGGTACATGAAACCCGAGGTGGAGACGTTACGGGTGCCATTGGCCGGAGACAGGGACAATAGCATTGGCTGAACGGTTTCCTCCGTAAGGAACGATAACTCGAAGTCCGTATCTCCCTCGCCGTCTGTGGTTACGATGGAACCGTCTGATAAGGTCTTCAACCTGCTCAGATCCATGGTTAGGGTGATCCATGTACCGGACGGAAACTTGTGGTGATCGAGGACGATACTTCGGTTATCGTTTTCGAAACGATATTCCCAACCCCAATCACCGGAGATGAAACGGTCTATCTCGCCCTCCAGTCGGACGGGTTCGCTGAAAGACATCACGACAGAGCGCTGGAGCTTGACCTCTTCCTCACCTTTTGCCGGATGATGTCCCGTCAATGTTGTGAACTCTCGGACCGTCCACGAGTGGCTCACATGATGTTCCATGGAAGAGCTGGTACCGTTATCCACATCGTGAACGTCGATGATGGTAAGGGTGTAAGTTTGGCTTCTGCCGTAATGCCCCTGAGGTACAAAAACGGCAACGGTGTTTTCCTCGTGCCATGAAACGATGAAACCGATATACGGTGAGATGGAATATACCAGGGATGCAGGCTCCACTTCCTCGGAGAATGTGACGGTTATATCCTGATCGGTGTTCCAGTTCGGCCCCTCTTCCGGTCTTATCTCTACCACGTAGGGACGGTTGTCAACCAGTATCTCCGCCGAGGTACTATCGGTACCGCCTTTATCATCGGTAACGGTCAAGGTGACGGTGTACGTACCGGGGCCCGTGTAAACGTGCTCGGCCATCTGTTCGGTGGAGTTCTGCCCGTCTCCGAACTCCCACAGATACGATATGATGTATCCGTCTGTATCGTAGCTTGATTCGTTGAAGGCAACTCGCTGGTTTTGTGAAGCGGGAGAGGGATTTATACTGGCTATGACCGCCACCGGTGGTCTGTTGATGAATAGGTCTGCGGTGTCGGTGTGAATACCGCCGGTATCGTCCGTCACCCTGAAGGTTATCAGGTGGTCGCCGGCAGTCATGAAGGAAGCGGACATGTTGAAGTTCATCCTGTTGGAGAGGTGCCCGTCCTTGTTGGAGGTCCATTCGATATGAGTGTGGTTGCAGCTTATATTTGCGCGAAATCTTACCGTATCCTGCCCCATGGTGGCCGGGTTGGGGGTTACGGACTCGATACGAACATGACCGTGAGGGTGACTCCCGCTCCTGGTCCTGGTGTCACACGGGTAGCTGTCATAGGCGATGGTAGTATTGTACATATAGGAATCGAGGGCCTGTATGATCAGTCCGTCCTCACGGGAGTGTTTATTATCGAAATTCACCTCGGATACCTCTCTTTCCATTACTACATTCAACGCTTGTTCGACCTCCGGTCTGATCGCGATGGCCAGGGATGATAATTTGCTGGAAGATTGGGTACCCCCGAACATGAAGATATGCCTCAAATCCTCCATTAGTGGGTCACCCGTACCGGAACTGTGGGTATCGCACGGATCGTTGAGACCCCCCTCGATTATCTCCGTATGCACTATATCGAAGGTTACGTACGGATTTTCCTCCGATATGAGGGCGATGGCGGTCCGGCCAGTCATATCGTTCAAGTAATCTTCTCCGCCATACAATTTTTCGTAATTGTTTTTTAGCGTTTCTTTGAGATACTCTATCTGGAGGTCGCCATCGTTATTGTAAATGCTGTTCATCACCACTTCCTTGATAACATCGGGATTTTTCCTGAAGTAGCATATGGTGTCCTCGATGGCACTGTTTACGGCCACCTGTATATCCTGGAACAGGCTCCTTCTGTCGTATACGTCGATCTCAACCCTGTTGTACCTCTGTATGATCTGCCTCAACGCATCCACCTCCGTTACCGCGTTCACGAACCTTTCTATAACCGCCTTTACTAGGCTTTCGAGGTCACGTATATCGGTATTATCCTCATCCGTATAATGCTCATTATAGAACCTCTGCCATATCTCGTCGTTTCTGTTCAGTACATCCACTGGCTGTAATTGTACCGGGGCTCCACCTGAAAAGCCAACTTCGACAGTGTGCAGAGCGTACTCGTAGCCGTCAAGTGTTCTATTCGCACCGCACAAGACATACACCGGTTCCCCGTCTACCTCGACCTCTTTCATCACGGGGCACGCATTCTCGCTGGTATCATCCACTTCATGTTCGCACGAGTAACTGTATCTCCTGTTCTCTTCGGACGTCAATCTGGTCTTTACGGTTATCTCGTAGGTTCTGTTGAAATCGTCGGATATTCCAGGATAGCCGTAGATCACATCTCCGTCGATACTGTTGAAGGGCAGGTAAATATCCGTTACTATGTAGGTGCCTGTCATCCCGGCGGCGGCGAAGACCTCCCGTACCCGATCCCTTACCAACTTCACCTGTTTGGGGTTTATCTCATCATCGTCATCATTGGTCCAAAATGTTACCCTATCCCATATTGAACAAAATCCATCCCAAACATCACCCAAAAAATTATTTAAGGTGCCAGTAAAACCTAAAAAAATGTTGATAACACCCGTGAAACCGAAGTAATCGAAGTACTTGAGTATGAACTGGTCGAGGACGGCGTAGATGGCCTGGGCTATTATCAGGTCGATGTTCATGGGGATGGCATCCTCCCTGAAAAGGGTGTTGTTATCGTAGGCGTAGCCGTAGAAGAGGGCTATTATGTCGCCGGGGCATATACGGCCCCTGTCCACGTAGGTATCCAGTAGTATCTCAAGATCCCCTATACCTTTCAGTGAACTGCTACCGGTAACATTCACCAGTGCCCCGGCGGCTGCGGGGTCATATGTTCGGAACTGGTAAGCCATCTCCAGGAGTATCGCCAGGTTGAGGGCCAGTTCCACATCCTCCAGGGTGAGTATGTCCCTGGTAGCACCCAGGGATGAATTGTCCATATTCTCGTAACTCTTCATACCGTACCCCATAAGGGCCCTGTACTGGGCTACAGTGGTGAGTACGTACCTTGTGATCCTGGCCACCTGCCCCTGGGAACCGTGTAGCGAGCCCTCCAGCTCGTCCATCTGGCCTTTCATAAAAGGATAGGGCACATCAACTGTCATATCGATATTGTCAGTACGGTTCAGGGTTAGTCCCGTGTCCTTCTCCCTGACCATTACCGTAATAACACCTTCTATACCGTAATAAAACGAACGGTTATCACGGCCAAGTACCCCCGGGATATCCGTTGCAATAGGCTCGGGGGTGTGTATTCCCTCGTCCGAAGGGATTACACTATCCACCTCTGCAACCCTGCTGTCCATGGATACGTTGCAGGCCTCCCTGAGGAGTGAAACCTCGTACTTTCCCTGTCTCCAGCCACCCTTATCAACCGATTCTTGGAAAAAACCTTCGACGCGTTCGTGGAAGATATGGGTGATTTCATGCAAGGTATCCGTCCTGCTGCCCTGAAATGCGCTGTCGATGGCCATGAGATGCAATTTGGCCTTTATGGACTCCAGGGTCTTATCGGCGGCATCCTCCAGGGCAGATATCCTGTCGGCCTGCAACTTGCTCTCGTAATTCTTGTTCTCCATGTAGGAAACGTAAGATATGGCAAATATGGATAGTAGTATGAGTAACACACCGAGTAAAGCAAATGAGGTGGTACCGAGGTCACCCCTAGAGGATCGTTTTCTGTTCATTCCTGTAACCCCAGAAACGAGGGGTTAAAAAAGTTTATTGTGTGCGATTATTATTTAACTGCCATAATAGCAAAAATTCTTTAATCATGGAACGTTATGACCAAGGGATATCATGTTGGTGAAGGGACCCGGATCACCCGCGTTGTGCGATAGACTCGCCGAACGACTCGATGTTCATATGGTTGGTGTAGAACAAAAAATATTCCCCGATGGCGAGCATTACGTACGCCTGACGGGTGACGTGAAGGGAGAAGATTGTGTGCTCGTCCAATCCACATATCCCAATGAGAACCTGCTGGAATTATTCCTGATACAGGATGCCATATTTGAAAACGGTGCAAGCAGCCTCACTGTCATGGCCCCCTATTTTTCCTACGCCAGGCAGGACAAACTTTTCCGGGAGGGAGAGGCGGTAAGTGCCAGGGTCTTTGCCCGGCTCATAGAGACACATGCCCGTTCCTTCCTTAGTATAGACCTGCACACGGAGAGGGTACTGGATTTTTTTTCCATACCGACGGTCAACTTGAGCGCCATGCCCCTCCTTGCGGATCATTCCTGCATGTACGAACCGGATATACTGTTGTCACCCGACGAGGGGGGTAAGGATAGGGTAAGGCTAGCCGCCGGTGAAGCCGGGATAGGCTGGGATTACCTGGTGAAGAAACGGATCGACGGAGAGACGGTAAGGATGGAACCCAAGGGGATGAAGGTGGAGGGGAAGACGGTGGTTATACTGGATGATATCATCTCCACGGGTGGAACCATGATCCAGGCGGCGCGGCAGTTGTTCGAGCAGGGGGCGGAAGAGGTTCATGCCGGCTGTACCCACGGTCTTTTCGTGGGTGATACCCTCCAACGGTTAAGTAGAGAATGCGACACGGTATTTTGCACCGATACGGTGGAATGTGAAATCAGCAAGGTAACTGTAGCCCCTCTAATATCTCGGGAACTCTTTATGACGAAATAAACAGTTTTATTCGAAGACTGTGCGTAATTCCTTATATACTATACCATGGTTATTTATGTTATCAAAAGTAAAGATAATCCTCTTTCACCTACTCGATATAACCTCCTCAACCCTTTTTAGGGGTTCAACAAGGTGAGCAAATGACAAGAAAGGTGTTGTTCGGCACCCGTGTCGGGGCGTTGCTCGTTACCCTATTCGTGATTCTGTCGTTCACTTTACCCATGGCCAATGCCGAGAGTGATATACTTGGCAACATCCGGGGGATAGAAGTGATCATGTGCACCGATGATCACCCCTCCGTTGGCGTGCAGAAGGACGGTATCATCCTTTACAGGATCAGTTACACCCATCTGGAATTCCAGTATGACGGCGGTGCTTACACCGCAGACCTGGCCCAGGGCGATTGGAACACACGTCACGAGTTGATCGAACACGAAAAATTCCCCCATATACAGGTTAGTATGGATAAGCGTATAGAGGCGGACGGAGTTCCCATGGGACACCTTCACCTTAACATAATAGTGTTTTCAACCGCCAAAACCTCCGAGATAACCTTCTCCTTCGCCCTGGAGGAGATCAGGGGACTTCCCGAGGGTAGAGTGTTCATCAACCAGCAGTTGGAAGTCGCCGGAGACATATTGCGGAGACCCGGGGACGTATTGCCGGGCAGGGAGCCCATCGAATATTACCAATTCAATATCCATGAATCACACACCGGTTACTACAGCTGGAGTACCGATGCCCGGGTGGACGGCACGGGGTCCGATACCCTTTTCATTTCCCTGGGTAATAATTTCCTTATCGGCGCTAGCTACAGGCCGGATGCGGACAGGGTATCGATAGATTCACTGGAACTGGAAAAGACCATGACCGGTAGTTCCATAGTCACGGTACCGGAGCCCTTCTCTCACTTCCCGTCCATCCTGATCGGCGTCTTCATAGGCGGTGCCATCATGGGAGGGGTGATAATGGAAAAGCGCCGCGAGTTCTACCGTGATCGTGATACCACATCCGTTCTGAGGTTGGAGGATTCGCCCTATTACAAAGGTAAAATCTAACCTAATCCCAGAGCATCCGATAGCTCTTCCAGACCGTCTCCTCTTCTGGCATCAGTTTTGATCAACTTACCGTGAGGGTTTATCTTCCGGAAATCTGATTCGATTATACCTATGTCAACCTCCATTATACCGGCCAGGTCCACCTTGTTAATAACCGATATATCCGACTGGGCGAATATGAGAGGATGTTTCCTGATCATATCGTCACCCTCGGTAACCGACACTATCACAACACTCGCAGCGGTACCCAGGGGAAAGTCTACCGGGCAGATGAGGTTACCCACGTTCTCGATGAATAGGATATCCAAGTCGTCCAGGGGCAGTTCTTCCAGGGCGTGACTGACGTAGTGCGCGTCAAGGTGGCAATCCTTTCCCGTGTTCACCGCCACCGCCGGTATGCCCCTTGCCTTGAATCGCACGTAATCGTCCTTGCCCGCAAGGTCCCCTGCGATGGCACCCACACGGGCGTCAGACAGTCTTTCAGACAGCTTTTCTATGACGGTTGTCTTGCCCGAACCTATGGCACCCAGGATGTTAAAAGCCAGTATACCATGCTCTTCAAATAGATCCCTATTCTTGCGGGCCAGCTTACTGTTCTCTTCCAGTATGTTCTTCTCCATCATAACATCGCAGGTTTTATGCATGAGAAGGGACCGGACAAGGTACGTAATAAACTTTGTTTTACCCGTTCGATATATCAAACATCCGACGTACCGCGGATATCGAAAAACTCGTTCACCACTCTACCGGGGTCCTCCACGAGCCGAAGGTCACCGAGATACGACTTGAAGTGTACCGCTCGTTCGTCGACTATGACCGCCGCGCCCAGATCGACTTCGCTCCTCACCAGCCTTCCGGTGGCCTGCAATATCTTCCTTACCGCCGGGGCCTTGACAGTGTAATCCCATCCCTTTCCGAACTTCAGGTCGTAGTAGTGCTGGAGCCCACGCTGCTTTGCAGTGGGTTTGGGGTAGGGTATGCCCACCACCACCGCCACCTCGAGCTCCTTGCCGGGAAAATCCATGCCCTCGCTTATCCTGCCACCTATCACCGAGAGCAAGACACCGCCCCTTTCCTTGAACTCCTCCACCATACCCATGAGGTCGGGCTGGCTCATCCCCTGGGCCTCCACGTAAACGTTACCGGTGCCGTTGACCGCGGGTATGCCTATGTCGTCCAGCAGTTTGTAGCTGGGGAAGAACACTATGGTGTTCCGGTCTACGTTGGCAACCATGTCCCTCAGGCAGGATCTCAGTTTCCCCGTCATGGTCCTGTCCCTGTTTATGGCCTCGTACTGGGTTGCCACGCCACGGATGTACAAGGTTGTCTTGTTCTCCCCTGGAAAGGGAGACGGGAATTTCTTTAGCTCGGTATCGAAGGGTAGCCCTATGGAATCCCTGTACTCGTCCAGGGGTTCGAGGGTACCCGATTGATGTATCGACGCGTAACAGTAGTTCAGGGACTCCGTTACCCTGGCGGGGTCCAGACAGTAACCCTCGAGACCCGGGTTGGCCCCACCGTTAACGAGTTTAATGTATTCCGCACGGTCCATGGATATCCAGAAGGACAGGAACTCCGCAACGGCGTGAATGTAGGAGCGTGGAAGCTTTTTTTCGTCCCTCCTGCGCTGCTGAACTATCTCCCCCTGCAGCTTCAGGTCCTTTATGACACCGCGAAGCTGGTTACTGTTCATACCCAGGGCGTGCAAAAGCTCGGAGCGAACCTGGTTCGGCGGTATGAGGCCGTCCTCATCGACCACGAACTCATCTACCGTATCCAGAAGTATCGCCTTCAACAGGCCGATCAGTCCCTTTATCGATAGAGTTTCGTCGATGTGGGGGTCACCGAACTCGTCACTCTCTCCAGCAGCCCTTTCGAGGGTCACCGTTCTTAGCTCCGCGGATGCAAGTTCCCTTGCATAATCGGGCAGATTGTGTGCCTCGTCGACTATTACGATGAGGTCGCCCATCTCCACCTCCATCCATTCCAGTAATCTCCGACGGATGAAGGGCACGAAGAAATATACGTAGGGTGCGGTGACAAGCATAGCATCACGGGCGAGTATCTTGGATAGTTCGTAGGCGCAAAGCCCCCTTTCACCGCAGGTGGCAAGGAACTCGTCTACTGTGGGCACATCCCTTCTCACCTGTTCTCTCATCTCGTCCAGATCACAACGAAGCAGGCCTGCGTAGTACGGGCATGAATAATTTTTCCTTCCCTCGCCTATCTGCCCTATCACCTCCTTCTTCCTGTCACAGCAGTATTTGGACAATTCATCCGCATCGCCCTTGGCCAGCTCCTGATCGTTGAGTGCCAGCAGACAGGTATTATTTCGCCCCTGCATCCCCATACCGTAGAACCCGCCCATGTTCCTCAGCTCACGGATAACCTGCTTCTGCTGACTGTTGGTCCTGGTCAGGTAAACAACACGTTTTTCTTCCCTTGATGCAAATTCCAGAACCGGTGCCAGCGTACATATGGTCTTACCGGAACCCGTGGATGCCTGATAAACCACATGTTTTCCCCTATCAAGGCATTTTTTTACCGGAGCCATTATCTCAGGCTGTGTCTTGCGGGGTGTGTAAGGGAATAGATGGGGGATATATCCTGTCATGGTATGTCGGTCCATGCACTGCCCGTTTATTTAAGGAATCACGGCGGGGTAAAGTGAAAGTGCGAGCGGTAACGATTATATACTTTAGGTTAAATCGGCCCTATGTTAAGCATGAAAAAAGTTGACAGTGTGCTAGAGCTCATAGGTGATACGCCCCTCGTTCGAATAAACAGGTTAAATCCTAACCAGAAGGTTGAGATATACGCAAAGCTGGAGAAGGTAAATCCCATGGGCTCTGTCAAGGACAGGATAGCATATCACATGATCAAAGAAGCAGAGGAAAAGGGAGAGATAGATAAGAACACCGTGATAGTGGAGGCCACGAGCGGGAATACCGGCCTAGGGCTAGCCATGGTATGCGCCATCAAGGGCTATCACCTGCATCTGACCATGTCACGTTCGGTTAGCATAGAGCGGGTGAGGATGCTCACCGCCCTGGGTGCAGAGATAGAGTTCACGCCCGGAGAGGAGGGGACGGACGGTGCCATCAGGCGGGCCCAGGAACTTGCGTGTGAAAAGGGTTACTGGAGACCCAATCAGTTCGACAATCCTGTCAACTCACTTGCCCATTACTGGACCACGGGAAAGGAGATCCTGGATGCCACAGAAGGAAAACTGACCCACTTTGTCGCGGGTATGGGCACCACGGGAACCTTGATGGGCGTTTCCAGACGTCTAAAGGAGTTTTCTCCTTCCATCAGGGTCATAGGAGTGGAGCCAACGGTGGAATACTCCATCCAAGGTCTGAAGAACATGTCAGAGAATATCGTACCCGGGATATACGAACGTGAATGGATAGACGAGATACGGACCATACGGGACGAGGATGCCTTCGAAACGGCCAGAAAACTGGCCATCAAGGAAGGGCTTTTCGTGGGGATGAGTTCCGGGGCAGCCATGTACGTATGCATGGAGGTGGCCCGGGAGATGGACGAGGGGATGATAGTCACCCTGTTCCCCGATGGGGGCGAGAAATATTTCAGTACTAAGCTGTTCGATGTGACGGAGTGTATCAGGTGCATACGTGAGCACAGCCCGGACATAGATCACCCACCGGAAAACCTCACCAACTACATCAAAGAGCTGAACAAACTTCTGCGTGATAACGGAGGTATATGAGCCATGGGATTCAGGGTAGACATAGAGCATATGGAAGACTACCGATTTACCGTCAGGTTCGACAAGGAGGGGATGGGAGAGTTACTTACGGATGAAACCGGTGATGTGGGCGGAGATGAAAAGGGGCCGAACCCGGGCAGGTTGCTCGGTGCTGCCGCGTTGAACTGCCTCATGGCGAGCATGATATACTGCCTGAAAAAGAAACGGGTGGAGTTGAGGTCCCTAAAGGGCAGTGTCACCGGGACCGTGGAGAGGGTGGAGGGGCGACTCAGGGTCACCGGTCTGGAGGTGAGGATCCATCCCGGGATAAACACGGAAGATATGAAGAAACTCCAGGGTTGCATCAAAATATTCGAGGACTATTGTGTGGTTACCCAGAGCATCAGGGATGGTATAGATGTGAAGGTGGTCGTGGAGCCGGAGGTATGAGATATGGTGCAGATGACCTTATCCGACGATCTGGAACAGGTAGCCCGGGAGATACGGAGCTGCACCAGATGTCCTCTGCACAGGGAACGTACCAAGGGGGTTCCCGGTGAAGGTGACCCCGAGGCCAGGATAATGCTGATAGGGGAGGCTCCAGGGGACAGGGAGGACCGGGAAGGCAGGCCCTTCGTGGGTCGGGCGGGTACGCTGTTGGACACGTTACTGGAGAACGTGGGACTCTCCCGGGAGGAAGTATATGTGACGAACGTCGTCAAGTGCAGACCACCGGACAACCGCGACCCCAGGAACAAAGAGGCGGATACGTGCCGAGCCTACCTTACACGACAGATAAACCTTATAAAACCCAAGATAATAGGCACCCTTGGGAATCACGCTACCAAGGCCGTGATCGGCCGTTCGGGCATATCCGAACTTCACGGCAGGGAGTTCGTCATGGAGGGGTACACGGTTATCCCCCTGTATCATCCCGCTGCGGGTCTCTATAACCCCAACCTTGTAGATGATATGAAAAAGGATATGGAAGCCCTTGTTTCCCATAAGTAAATTTTATTTAGAGCCATACTGTAACCGGTAACTCACACGGGCCCATGGCTTAGGTCGGTTATAGCGTCCGGCTGATAACCGGGAGGTCGAGAGTTCAAATCTCTCTGGGCCCACTTACCCGCCTACTCGGGAGACGTTGATTCCATCTCTTCCTGTAGGTCCTCGTAAAGTTGGGTCAGGAGCAACTCGAAATCCTCGTTCTTGTACTCCTTGTATGTTCCGGATGCATTCTGGATCTTCGCTATGAAGGATGGCAGGTCCCTTATTATCTCGATACTGCAGATGAACTCTTCCATTGCTAACACCAATTTGATAACTCTGCACCTTACATGTTTATTAACTTTTCCCGGTTTTTCGATTTCCACTGGAATGGGTACTTAGTGTATGGTTTCTGTCCATCAGAAGTCCCAGTCGATATGGGGTTGAGGAAGCCTTAACAGTCGGTCAAGCTCTTTGAGCAAACTTACGGGTCCCCTTAGATCGTCCGTGGCAGCAAGGGTGGACGCAGGTCTAACCCCCAACCACAATCTGGAGAAGGCACCCACGGAGGCCTTCAAGATAGGCAGGGAACCTTTGGTACCCTTTTCCACGGATGATTCGGCCCCGAATCTGACCACGTAATCGCCGTTTATTCCTTTCCAGTGGGTATCGCCTTCCAGCAGTCCCTCTATGGGGTCATGTAATTGCAGGTTGAAATCCACTGTACCGGGGCCGACTCGGGTCCTTTCAACGCATCTCTCAAGGTCCAGTATGCGTAACTGCCAGTACGCGTCCGTGGATGTCTTGTTCTCGAATTTTGACCTCGCCGTGATCTGCCTGTACCTAAAGGGGCGTTGTAAAAGGTCCTGCAGCTGCACACCGGGGGGCTCCCTCATATGTACGAGCTTTACCTGGTCCTCCAGGGATTTGATCAAAGCCATGAGCTCGAGGAACTGCTCCATGGTGCGGTAAGCCATCCATCCTATGGAATAGGGGCCGTCATCGACGTTACGCACCCTGACGAACATATGATGGGTTATACTGTCCCCACTCGAGTAGCCCAGTACGAAGGATTTTTTGGCAAATTCCATATCCGACCTGGTCACCTCGGGTGTGTCAAAGTTACAGCCCCCATGACCCCGCATACGTTGCTTTCTGGACTCGTGTATCTCTTTCCAGTGTTCCAGGGTGAATCTTTCAGGTATGTCGGGTTCAAGGGGTATCTTCAGGGTGCGGGGGTCGAAGGAATGCCATACCTCGTAACTACCCGTGCCGAATCCCAACCGGTTATAGAATCCCTGGTCAAAGATACCCAGGGCAGACACCTCCGCTCCGTTGTCGGCATCCCTTGCCACGCCCAGGGCGGTGAGTTTACCGGCCAGCCCCCGTTTCCTTGCCAGGCGACTGGTTGCCACGCTGGTTATGCCTGATAATTTCAACTCGTCCTCCTGGTATCTCATGTTACCCGAAGCCGTGAGTACGATACATTCCGCCTCTCCCTTAATATCACCCACGAGCGAATTGGTACTGGACTTAATGAAGGCATCCATGGCATCCTTCTTATCGTCGTCTATCCATCCGGTTTCTTGCCATATTCGGTGGGTGGTTTCCCTGTCACGAACCGGGTCGTAATCCCGCAGGTCATACCTTTGATCGCTCATGTAAGGAGTTTAACACACGGGACATATAAAAAGTTATCAATGGGGTTAATACACCAACCCCTTGGAAGGCAAGTGAACTCCCTTTTCACCAACGACCTTTCCGATGACCTTGCCGCCCAGGGTTTGAGCGACATCTTCACCTTCATCCCGGGAAACCACCACGCAGAACCCCATGCCCATGTTGAAGGTTTGGTACATCTCGCGATCGCTTATGTCACCATGATGCTGCAGGAATCCGAATATGGGCTGGGGCTCCACAGGTTCATCTATCAGGTACCCCAGGTCCCGGTTGATACGCTTGATGTTCCTGAGGCCGCCCCCGGTGATGTGTGCCATGCCTTTGATATCGTGTTTCCTTATGGATCTCAGTATATCCCTGGTGTATATCCTTGTGGGTTCCAGCAGCACCTCACCGAGCACACCGAAATCCAGTTCGTCATGGTAATGGTATCCCGAACTTTCAACTAGCTTCCTCACCAGTGTGTAACCATTGGAGTGCACTCCCGAACTGGGCAATCCGATGATGCTATCCCCCTTCTCCAGTTTGGAACCGTCAATTATGTCCTCCTTCCTCACGTATCCGAGTACGGTGCCCGCAAGGTCGAATCCCTTTATCAGGTCACCGAGGGTGGCAGTCTCGCCACCGATTATGGTTATATCGGAAAGTTCCGCACCCCTTTGCAATCCTTTACCTATCTCGGCGGTCAACCCGGGGTCGGGTCGCTCCAGGGCCAGGTAATCCACGAATGCCACTGGTTCGGCACCCTGACAGATGGTGTCATTGACGTTCATGGCGATGCAATCTATACCGATGGTGTCAAAGCGAGCCATCTCCTGTGCCACCAGCAACTTGGTACCCACACCGTCGGTGCAAAGTGTGAGGGCATACTCGCCGAAATCGACCAGTCCGGTAAATTCGCTGCTCAAAGGCGAGCCGATACCCTTTCTGGCATATGTTATGTTCTTTTTCAAGGCCGATATTGCGGTCTCCTCACCATCTATGTCCACCCCCGAATCCTTGTATGTCATTCCTGGCATGATGTGAGATAGTTCTCGGCTACTTATTTTTTTCCGTAACAATTGCGCACACTTACAAAATATTATAATACGATACGCACTTTGCGGGTCAAGATGAGGATAATCGCAACAACGGACTTTCTGGGAAAGAGCGAGTTCCTGGAACCCCTTCGACAGACGGTAGGGAAGATGGAACCAGATGTGTTCCTCTTCTTGGGCGGGATGAGCAGGGGCGAGTTACATATTAAGGTATTCGAAGAATCCCTAAGAACCGGCCAAAAACCCAGCAAAACGGAGGATGCCTTGAGGGAGGAGAGGAAGATGAAGAGCGAAGACATAGTTCTGTTCCTGGAGTTCTTGAAATCACTGAACACCCCTTGTCTGATTATACCCGGGAGAACGGATTCGCCCGTCCCCATGTACGAGAAACTCATAGCCGATAATGTCGGTTATCCCGACCTACACTTCGTCCACCTTAAATATCTCCAGATCGGCCGTTTCCTATTCAGCGGGTGCGGAGGTCTTGTGGCGGATGAGAGTGAGGAGTATTTTGAACACCGTATCAATAGTGACGTAGTGGTTGACAGCATGAAAAACCTGAGGTCATTCGGACAGGATAAGATATTGTTGTTCCACACCCCTTTCGAGACTACGGGGGAAAACGGAACCCTTTCCGGCACCAGTTGTGTGAAGGAGATAATAGAATACCTAAAACCCAAACTGTTTTTTTACGGGATGACCTCGCCGGAAAAGAAGATGACGGTCATCGGGGAGTCCGTAACCGTCAATCCCGGTCTCCTGGCCAGGGGAGAATATGCGGTGGTTAACACGAAGACCATGAACGTTGAGTTTAAAACCCTGGAGGTCGATTGAACATGTCCTTGAAATACTACATAAACAATATGCAGAAAAAAATATTCTCGGGAGAGGTTCCAGTTGAGCTCGGGGTTACGAAAGAGGCCCTTGCACACCCGGAGACACCCGTATACTTCCCCGGATTCCCGGGAGGCCCTTTGATAGTTAACCTGTTCTCCAGCAGAGAGAGCATCGCCAGGGTATTCGGTGTCCGTAAGAGTGAGGTCGTCGATGTCCTTGCCAGTGCCATCGATTCCCCCGTGGATGCCAGAGTGATCGAATCCGCGCCCGTCTTAAAAAACCGTATCGACAGTCCGGACCTGAGGAAGCTGCCCATACCCAAATATTACCCGGGTGATGGCGGCCGTTATATAACCTCGGGTGTGGTCTTCGCCGAACTGGACGGCAAGCGTAATCTTTCCTTTCATCGTATGATGCTTACTGGTAAGAACACATTTACCATAAGGTTGGTGGAGAGGGACCTTTTCAGGATGTACCGTACCGCCATGGAGCGGGGGGACGAGCTGGAATTCACCATGGCCATCGGTTTGTGCCCGTCCCTGCTACTTCCTGCGGCGACCTCGGTGGAATACCAGATCGACGAACTGATGGTAGCGAGTGCCTTGAGAGAGAGCACCATGGGCAAAAAAGTGGAGGTGGCCGAACTTGACAACGGTGCTCTTATCCCGGCCCATGCGGAATACCTTTTGCAAGGGCGTATAACCCACGAAACCGGACCCGAAGGACCCTTCGTGGATATAACGGGAACATATGACCATGTGAGGGCACAACCCGTGGTAGAGATAGACCGGGTGTGGCACAGCGACGAGCCGGTATTCCACGCCCTACTTCCAGGGGGTAGCGAACATTTTCTTCTCATGGGATTACCACGGGAATCCGCCATGAAGCGCCGACTGCAACAGGTGGTAAAGGTGAAGGACGTACGATTGACGGAGGGCGGATGCTCGTGGCTTCACGGGGTGGTTTCCATCATAAAGGAGGGCGAGGAGGATGTGATGAAGGCAATGGAAACCGCCTTCGACGCTCACAGGTCCATGAAGAATTTGATAGTGGTAGATGACGATATAGACATACACGACGACAGGCAGGTGGAATGGGCCGTTGCAACGAGATTCCAGGCCAACAGGGACCTGGTGGTTTTGAAGGACCAGAAAGGCAGCACCCTCGACCCGAGTTCGCCCATACCGGGTATCACCGCCAAATGTGGCTTAGACGCTACACGACCTAACGATGGCACCCACCGAAATAAGTTCAAAAAGGCAGAACTCGAGTGATGGATCATGGAAGAGCGAGATTTTCCTTACGAATTCGACCCTGAAAGGAGAAAGATCGCCAGGGTGTATTCCAAACAACAGCTATATCTGGGTGTGTTCCAGGGTATATTCTTATCTGTGGTTTTTTTGGCGGTGGTGTATGCATCATCCTTCTCACACTGGCTGGAGTTATATATATCCGATATTTTGTCGAACACATCGCTACAAGGATACTGGCTGATCGCCGTTATATATGTAATAGTCCTGATGACGTTGTTGTTCTTACTGGGCATGCCACTATCATTCTACGGGGGATACAAACTGGAGCACGATTACAAACTCAGCAACCAGGGGTTGGGTGATTGGATAAAAGACCAATTTAAGTCCCTGTTTATTTCACTCATTTTTACCACACCGCTCATATTAGGTGTTTTTTACCTCGGAAGGACCTATCCCGATAGGTGGTGGCTGTTTGCCGGGCTGGCGTTGTTTGTGGTAATGGGCGTGCTCTCAAATGTATCTCACCTGCTGCTACTGCCCCTGTTCTTCAAAACCGAAGTGATGAATGATGAAGAACTGGCGGATAGATTGAAGACGCTGGCCAAGGAGAACGGTGTGACTGGTGTAGATAAAGTCATCAAGGTTCACGCAAGCAAAAAAACGGAAAAAGCGAACGCCGGATTCGCCGGCATGGGAAAAACCAAGAGGATATACCTTTTCGATACCCTGCTGGAAAAATTCCACGAGAGGGAGATCGAGGGTGTTGTCGCCCACGAGATGGGACACTACATTCATCGTGACGTACCCCGCTACATACTCCTTGAAGGTGCGATTATATTCCCCGTATTCCTGCTTGTGGACAGGCTCTTCACCACATGGGCAAGTTTCGATAACATACATCATCTTCCCCTGTTCCTTCTCATCCTTTACGGCTTGTACAGCTTTATAGACCCTTTAACCCTCGCTTACAGCCGGTATAGAGAGAGAAAGGCGGATGAATTCGCCCTCGACACCATGGGAGATCCCATACCCATTATATCCGCCTTTAAAAGACTGGCCGACATCGATCTAGCGGAAACGGAACCCGGAAAAATCGTAGAGATTCTTTACTATTCTCACCCCGCAATATCCAGGCGAATAGAGATGGCTCGTAGTTGGCTCAAAGGACCATCACATTGAGATGATGTTTTCTTTGATGGATAGATGCCATGTTTCCAAGTCGCTGTTGAATTTTTTTCTTGAATTGTATGGAGTTGAATCCACTTTGATATCCTGAGTAAACGAAAATGATATATATGGAATAGGAATAACTTCTTACCAACTGGCATATATACTCCGGTGGATAGACAAACGCAAACTTCCCGACTTAGCTCAGACTGGCTAGAGCGGGTGACTGTAGTTGAAACCTACTGGGTAGGAACCCACACCCGCCCCACAGCAGAAATCATCAGGTCCCCGGTTCAAATCCGGGAGTCGGGACCATCCTTATTCCATCAGCTTGAGCTTTATCTCCGGTTCATGAGTAAAATTTGATAAAATTTTACGAGTTGTTAGAATCTCTTGATTCTGGTTCATGAACCAATCTATGATTGGTGAGCGTAGGGAACTTGTTCCCTACAGAATCCGGGAGTCGGGACCATCCTTATTCTTTCAGCTTGAGCTACTTAACCGGTTCCTACATGGGCTTACCTTTCATTGACCACCCGTGTTCTATCGCTTCTTTTTTCTATCCCACAATAGAGAAAATATCACCACGGAGGGGGCGATGATGGCTATACCCACAGACGGCATGTCAAAACCTCCGTCGCCTATGTACACCTGCCCTTCCGTATCCATCCTGAGGTTAACGTACTGATCTGATACATCCACACGAGGCTGAGGTCC
>JAFDTY010000004.1 GCA_019594055.1 Candidatus Haladaptatiplasma halalkaliphilum
CCGCTCACGTTTCCGTGGGCATACGAGTTCGACACAGTGCCTCTGTTAATTCCTACGAGCCCACCTACATACTCATCACCGGTCACGTCCATGTCCTCCAGCCCCACGTTCTCCACCACACCGCCGCTGCCGACAACACCGAAGAGGCCGATGTAGTTGGTGCCCGGACGGTTGATATACAATCCGGTTACGGTGTGGTTCTGCCCATCAAAGTTGCCTGTAAAAGTACCAACAGGCAACCACCCTGCGCCTCCATCGGCCTGGTCACTGGCATAGTCGTGATACCCCGCATCCTCCGGCCCTAGGTCGTTCATCAACCTGTAATTCCCAGCAAGGTCATCACGCATGTTGTGGAGGTCATGCCATGTATATATCTCGATAACATAGCCCATGAGAGTGTTCGCCCCGACATCACCCTCAAACAATCCACCTATAGTCACACCTGCCGTGCTCACTAAAAGCATCACCGTAATCCCGATTACTAACGTCTCTTTCATGTTATCGACCGTTCCGCCCTTTTCACTACGTGGCGCATTTAATGTTCATGATGTGTATAATCGGAGAACATAAAAATGTTTTGTTTACTATGACACCGATAATGATCCGTGTTCGTTCGATTTTTCTCTTCGAAAAATCAAGAAAAAAACCATGGACGGATACCCCCCCTTTTATATCCGTTTCACCCGCTCCGCTCCTGAAACAAATATATGTTGCAGGAACTCGCTTCGCTCGCTCCTCACACTTTTTTCATTTCTTCCGCTTCGCTCCAGAACTAAAAAAAATGCGGGGGAAGGGATTTGAACCCTCGAAGATCTATATCACAAGGTCCTAAGCCTTGCCCCTTTGGCCATGCTCGGGTACCCCCGCGCTTCGAATGCGAATGAGAAAGCGGGTTAGTGGAAATTCCTTTCCACGTCGACCCGCAGTTATGAGCGTTTGCGAATAACGAGGAGTTAGTGGAAATTCCTTTCCACGTCGACCCGCAAGAAGGTGTTGTTACGACTTCTGAGGGTGGTTTGGAATCTCTGCTTCCAATCGCCACCCGCGCTTCGAATGGGATTAGAAAGCGGGGAGTTACATAGACAACCCGCGTGTAACCGATGTGTTCGGATACCAAACGAGCCGGGAACATGAACTATATACCTAAATATTTATCCCTCGATGACACGCAAAAAGTTTAACTCCCGAAATATATTGTCTATCGTATCATGAACAAAGAGGAAAAAAAGTACCTGGAAGATGCTCTGAGAACCAAAAGGCCCCACGAGCGTTTCAACAAAGCCCTGGCCAGGGCCATCAGGCGCAAGGAGGACGGCAAGGAGGGTTACAAACTGTACATCGATATGATAGGTGAGGTAAGAAAAGTAGCCGCGAAAAAGGGCATATCCGGCGAAGAGGCGGCCAAACGTATCCTGGGGCGGTAGTCTTACCGTAAAAAGCCTCTGCTACCCCTTATGTACAATACTATGATCAATACCACCAGTAATATCTGCAAGGACAACACCAGCCACCGGAGGGATACGGGCTCCGGGTAGATGCTCACATCCACAACCTCTCCGCCACCGGAAGAAACCACTATCTCCCTTTTTACCTCAAGATCACCGGAGGTGTACCTCAAAAGAAGGGGATCGCCCTGGGCACAGAAGTAGGGTACGTTCAACGACACGGAATAGTTACCCGGAGAGAAGGTAAAATTTTTCGCACGGGAGGTGCGCGGATTCATCACGCTGAGAGTCACATCATGCGGAGAATCCATCACCCCACGAACAACGAATGTTCTGTTCAGTTCGATGTATTCGTGTAAATGGGCCGCCAGGCCACCCTCGTATATCAGGGATACCTCCACACGATGATCACCCAAGCCGTGATAGATGAAGGTGGTACGGTTCTTCAGGGAAAATTCCCTCCGGTAAGGACCGTCCCGGGGGATAAAATCTATCTCCACGGATGCGCCATGGAGAGCATGGGATACCCGTGTCTCGAGTAATCCTTCCCCATGGATCAGCTCCAGGTCCAAGTAGGGATCCGGAATAATATCCGGTGGACGGATGAAACGCTCCAACCATGGGGACCATCCCAACCTCGAAAATTCCAGGTCGCCGTACCCGTGGTGGATGCCATGGGTGGGAAAGTAAATCCCTATGCCGTGGGCGTTCCGGGCAGGGTCCCTTTCCAGTGAGTGGACCCTGTGGGCGATAAGACTGGAGTTCAACGCTTCCCTTAACATGATACCCGCACGTCCCAGGCGGTGGGAGTCTATACGATGATGCACGTTCATGGTGAAATGGTAAAGGTCCTTGGGATTGGGGAAGGGTTGGTAGCCCTCGGTCCCTTCCCACGCATCGTGAACTTCCTGATGATAAAGGGGAAGCACCAGTGACAACTCCGATGTGTAATGTTCGAATTCTTCCACGGGCAGCCTCGATGCGTCTACGGCGGTAAGGGTGGTGGATACGGCGCTATGATTGGCACCCCAATCCACGAACCGGTTCACTATGGCGGTTGCAAAGTCGGAGGCCTCCATCCCGGGCTCTTCCTTCAACGAGTTCATTATATCGGTGTAGGGCCAACCAGAGATGGGTTCTTCCTTTTCAGAAGCGATCATTATACCACAGTGATCTGCAAGTTGGTAGTATACCTCGAACATGCCCATGGTGCACGAATCAAAACCTATTATGTCCAGGTGCAGGCCTTCGAGGGCCGCCTTCATTTCGGGTAGGGTTAGCAAACTGCCGTCCTCCTCCATGGACATACCCAACCAGCCGTTTCCGTGGCCCCAGAGATTGAGGAAATATCTGCGGGAAGGAAAATTGGCAGTGGTCCATCGAACGAAATCACCCAGGGTATTACCGTCTGACATGTCCACCTCATGGACCCAGGATGAATTGACCGAGTCCAGGGGTATATGGTTTATCTTCCCGTCGGCTATCTCCACCAGTCTGCTGTCACCGTAACCCTTCTCATCGGCGAGGACCACCACCGATACCTCACCCCCCATGTGGACCTTCCGTAAATCCTCGATATCACCCTCTATCATGTCGCTGAGGTCACCCTTGCCACCCATGTAGAACATCAGGGTCCATTCCCTTTCACCGGAGGCTTCCACACCGGAGTGGGTGATCAATACGGGTGTCAGTATCAACACGATTACCAGCGTTACCGGGATCCTGGGCATGAAGATTTTAGTTCTTTTTTACTATAAATACTTTGCTTTCACGTGTCCTATAGGGGGGAATATTTAAATAGTACGTACATTTAGCTCGTAAGACGCTTGCTTAGAAAACGGGCCTGTAGCTCAGCCAGGTAGGATATAGCATCATGCTTTTCCCTGGAAAGAGCATCTGGCTTTTAACCAGGTGGTCTGGGGTTCGATAGGAATGCCTACCGGGCACTTCCCGAAAATCCCCACAGGCCCACTTGGAAAGACTATACCCGCAAGGGTAGTCGGAAAAAAATCGAGATGCAGAGACATGGAGAGAATCCACTATGGATCGCTATAAACCAATAATCGGGGGCATAAGATGGGTCGTCTGAACGTTATGAAGCATGCCTTGGTACCCATTCATCGACTGGTTCCTCGGGACGAGGAGGCAGAGATACTTGGAAAGCTGAAGGCTAGTAAAGGTCAGTTACCAAAAATACTGAAAGCTGATCCCGTTCTTAAACAACTGATAGAAGAACACGGCGATATAGAAAAGGGACGATTGATAGAGATCGAGAGAGTAAGTATGACCGCCGGAGTCTCGAAAGCGTATCGTTTGGTAGTAGAGAGAGAATGATACTAAAGGATGTGAAGAAAAAATGAGAGAATTAGTAGATGCTTTCTTTAAAGATAAAAGCATAGTCAGCCACCACCTGGAGTCCTACAACAATTTCATCCCCACCGCGGACAATCCCAACAACAGAGCGCAAAAGATATTGGACAACGTGCGCATAGGTTACGACGACGTTAACTGGGGGATGATATCACTCGACCCCGAGAAGGTAGAGGGGAGAGAGATCAAGATCCGTATAGGAAGGAAGAGGACCGAGGACGGGGTCATAGACCAGAACTCGGAGCAGACCATAAAATTGAAAAGGCCGACCATACTTGAGGCCAGCGGGTCAAAACATCAGCTGACGCCCATGGAGGCGCGATTGAGAGACTTTTCATACGAGGGTGAGCTGGAACTGTGTTTCATCGTGACAGAAGACGGGGTGGAAAGGGACCCGGAATGGGTGCCCATAGGCAAGATACCGATAATGATAGGTTCCAAGAGATGCAACCTGCACCCCATGAACATCGACAACACTGTCGAGGAGATCATGGACACGGATACCGAGAGCAAGGAATACGCATCCCTGACCTACGAGGATAAGCTGATCATGCTGGACGAGGACCCTGCGGACCCCATGGGTTACTTCGTCATCAACGGAACCGAGAGGAACCTCATGGCAGTGGAGGACATGGCATCCAACCGAGTCATGTGCGAGATCGTCGAGAGGTACGGACGTGAGATGGAGGTAGTCAAGATATTTTCGCAGAAACACGGCTACCGCGCCCTTACCGTCATGGAGAAGAAGAGGGACGGGATGATACATGTCTCGGTACCCGGTACCAGGGGTTACATCCCATTGATAATCCTCATCAAGGCCCTCGGCCTTGACAGTAACGAGGACATATTCGATACCATAGTAACGGAACAGGATATGATAAGCATAGTCATGGCGAACATAGAGATGTGCGAGGAGGAGGACGAATACTCGCCGGAAGGTGTTTACGATCAGGGTGATGCACTCACCTATCTCGAGCGCAAGTTTGCCCAGGGACAGGCCGAGGAATACAGAAAACGCAAGATAGATTCGATACTCGACAGGTCGTTGCTTCCCCACCTGGGAGATGAAGAGGAATCGAGGATAAAAAAGGCGGTGTTCCTGTGCAGGATGGCACGGGGTATGCTGGAGCTCGCAACCGGGAAGAGGACACCCGACGACAAGGACCACTACGCCAACAAGCGTGTGAAACTCGCGGGAGACCTTGTGGGGGACCTTTTCCGGGTTTCCATAGTCAACCTCCTCAAGGACCTGAAATATCAGCTGGAGAGAAATTACTCCAAGAGGGGGGAGGTACGCCTCAACTCCGCCATCAGACCTGACCTGATGTCCAACAAGATACAGCACGCCATGGCCACGGGAAATTGGGTGGGTGGACGTACCGGTATATCCCAGTTGCTGGACAGGACCACGAACATGAGCGCCATCAGTCACTTGAGAAGGGTCAAATCGCCACTGTCCCGCAGCCAGCCTCACTTCGAGGCCAGGGAATTGCACCCGACCCAGTGGGGGAGGCTGTGCCCAAACGAAACACCCGAAGGTCAGAACTGCGGGCTGGTGAAAACTTCCGCATTGATAATAGATGTGTCCAGGGGCGCCGAGCCTCTCGACGTTCTCTGGGTACTGTACGATATTGGTTTGGTCAATATAGAGGAAAGTCGAAAGAATGTGTCCAAGGTATACCTTAACGGTGACATCGTCGGCGGTGTGGAGGACCCCTCTTCCTTCGTTGATAATGCCAGAAAGAAGAGAAGGGCGGGCATCCTATCGGATCAGGTGAACATAAGATACGACGACAACATGAACGAGGTGGTCATAAATTCCGACGAGGGTAGGGTTCGGAGGCCGCTGCTCATAGTGGAGGACGGAAGGCTGAAGATCACCCTCGATATATTGAAAGACCTGTCCGAGGGAAGGATAGGCGTCAAGAACCTCTTTGAAAATGGGATGATGGAATGGATGGATACCGAAGAGGAAGAGGATACCTTCATCGCCATGGAGCCCTTCCAGATGCCGGACACCTGTCCGGGATGCGAAAAGGCCCTGTCCGTTATCGATGTTAGATGGAAGAACATGGGTTGCGGTGACGAGCCGAAGCTGGAATGCAAATTGTGCGGCGAGGAGATGACGAGTACCCTCAAACTCCGCAAGGCACATACCCATCTCGAAATCGACCCCGTGATGATACTGGGTGCCGCAGCGGGACTGATACCATACGCGCCTCACAACGCCGCACCACGGTGTACCATGGGAGCCAACATGATGAAACAATCACTGGGATTGCCGGCGGCGAACTACAGGGGGCGGCCGGATACCAGGGAACATCTTCTGCACTACCCCCAGTTATCACTGCTTCAGACCAAGACCATGGAATTCGTCAAGTACAATGACAGACCTGCCGGACAGAACTTCGTGGTGGCGGTGATGTCATATCACGGTTACAACATGGAGGACGCCCTGGTGTTCAACAGGGCATCCATCGACAGGGGGCTGGGAAGATCCAGCTTCTTCAGGACCTACACCACCGAGGAGAGGAGATATCCCGGGGGACAGGAAGACCATTTCGAGATACCCGACCCGGATGTTAGAGGTGCACGTAGTGACCAATTCTACCAGCATCTGGACGAGGACGGTCTCATAAACCCCGAAGTGAAGGTCAACGGCGGAGATGTCCTGGTGGGCAAGACATCGCCTCCCCGTTTCCTGGAGGAGGACACGGATTTCATGGCACCCCAGAAAAGAAGGGAAACATCGAAGATAGTGCGGCCCAGGGAAAGGGGCTGGGTGGATTCGGTGATGCTCACGGAATCATCCGATGGCAGCCGGGTGGTAAAGGTGAAGGTGAGGGATCAAAGGATACCCGAGCTGGGGGACAAATTCGCCTCGAGACACGGACAGAAGGGAGTGATAGGCAAGCTGGTGGAACCGGAAGACCTGCCCTTTGCGGAAAACGGGCTGGTACCCGACCTGATACTCAATCCCCATGCTATCCCGTCGAGGATGACCATAGGTCACGTTCTGGAGATGCTGGGTGGCAAAGCGGGATCCATGGAAGGACGGTTCATAGACGGGACCCCCTTCGGAGGTGAAAGGGAAAGGGCTCTTCGTGAATCACTTAAAAAGGCGGGGTTCAAGCACAACGGCGCCGAGGTATTCTACGACGGCCGATCCGGAAAGATGCTCCAGGCAGATATATTCGTGGGCGTGATATACTATCAAAAACTACACCACATGGTTTCCGGTAAACTACACATGCGCTCCAGAGGCCCGGTACAGATACTGACCAGACAGCCCACCGAGGGAAGATCGAGACAGGGCGGTCTGAGGTTCGGAGAGATGGAACGTGACTGTTTGATCGGTCACGGGGCGGCAATGGTCATCAAGGATAGACTCCTGGATCAATCGGATGGTACCACGGAGTACGTTTGCGGAAAACCCAACTGCGGACACATAGCCATGCTGGACAGCAACGGTGAACTGAGGTGCACCGTGTGCGGAGAGCGTACCAACGTGCACAAGATACAGACCAGCTACGCGTTCAAGCTGCTGATGGACGAACTTAGGTCACTTGGAGTTACCATGAGACTGCAACTGGAGGACTTGAAATGATGAGAAGGGGCATAGCCAAGAGGGTCGGGGCCATCCGATTCGCCTACATGTCACCCGATGAGATAAGGAAACTATCGGCGACCAAGATAATCACACCCGACACCTACGATGACGACGGATTTCCCATAGAGATGGGGTTGATGGACACCCATCTGGGAGTGATCGAACCTGGCCTCAGATGTAAAAGCTGCGGAGGAAGGGTGGACCAGTGTTCCGGACATTTCGGGCACATAGAACTGGCCATGCCGGTGATCCACGTTGGCTTTGTGAAGGAGATAAAGAAATTGTTACGCTCCACCTGCAGCGAGTGCGGAAGGATCCTCATGAGTGATGAGGAACGAGACATGAACATCGGTGAGATGAGAGATCTGGAGAAGCTGGGAGGCGATTCCCTGGATGTCCGGAAGATGGCAAAGGAGATATCCGGAGATGCCAGGAAAAGCGATATCTGCCCCCACTGCGGGGCACAGCAGCTGAAGATAATGCTGGATAAACCCACTACCTTCAGGGAGGAGAACACGAAACTTACACCCAAGGAGGTCAGGGCGAGACTGGAAAGGATACCCGACAGGGACCTGATACCCCTGGGTTTGAATCCCGAGTTCGTCAGACCGGAATGGTTCGTGCTCAAGGTCCTTCTCGTTCCCCCGGTCACGGTACGACCTTCCATAACCCTTGAGTCGGGAGACCGCTCGGAGGACGACCTCACCCACAAGCTGGTGGACATACTCAGGATCAACCATCGCTTGAGGGAGAACAGGGATGTGGGTTCACCACAGCTCATCGTTGAGGACCTCTGGGATCTTTTGCAGTATCACGTTACCACCTATATAGACAACCAGACCTCGGGTATACCACCCGCGCGACATCGCAGCGGACGTTCACTTAAAACGCTGATACAGCGGTTGAAGGGCAAGGACGGTAGGTTCAGACAGAACCTCAGCGGTAAGCGGGTCAACTTCTCAGCGAGAACGGTCATCTCCCCCGACCCCTGGCTATCCATGAACCAGGTGGGGGTACCGGTGAGGGCCGCCCGGGAGCTAACGGTGCCCATGAAGGTGACGGGTGAGAACATCGAATTGATCCGCAACATGGTGTTGCGGGGACCCGAGCCCTGGGACAGGGACAGGTACATACCGGGGGTAAATTACATCATCCGCCCCGACGGTAGAAGGATACGCCTTACGGAGACCAACACCGAGACGGTCGCCGAAAAGGTGGAGGTGGGATTCACCGTGGAGAGAGGGCTGATGGACGGTGATGTGGTCCTTTTCAACAGACAACCTTCCCTGCATCGGATGTCCATGATGGCACACGAGGTAAAGATAGTACCCGGAAAAACCTTCAGGATGAACCTGGCAGTCTGCCCGCCTTACAACGCCGATTTCGACGGTGACGAGATGAACATCCATGTCCTCCAGAGCGAGGAGGCGCGGGCGGAGGCAAAGATAATGATGATAGTCCAGGAGCACATACTTTCACCGCGCTTCGGCGGACCCATAATCGGTGCCATACAGGACCACATAACCGGCCTGTTCTTCCTCACCCACAAGGACCCTCTCTTCACCAGAAGGGAAGTGGTGAGCATATTCTCCAACCTTGTGATGGAGGGTTCACCGGAGGCCATAGAGGTGGACGGAGAAAGGATGTGGCGGGGCAAGGAGATTTTCAGTCACTTCTTACCGGAAGGCTTCAATATCCAGCTGCGCTCATCCATATGTGAAAGTTGCGAAAACTGCAAAAAACGCGATTGCGAGAACGATGCCTACGTGGTCATAGAGGACGGTAAGCTGTTGACCGGCACCATAGACGAACGTTCTGTGGGTGCCTTCAAGGGGTACATCGTGGACAAGATAGCCCGTGACTTCGGAACCTCCGAGGCCCGATCTTTCATCGATCGCATAACCACCCTTGCCCTGGGCGTTATAACACTCAAGGGATTCACCACATCCATACAGGACGAAGACCTTCCCAGGATGGCCATAAGGCAGATAGAGGATACGCTGCAGCAAGCCGAGGACGATGTGAGAAAACTCGCCGAATCGTACTGGAACGGAGAGCTGGAGCAGATGCCCGGGCGTACACTTCAGGAAACCCTGGAGGTCATGGCACTGCAGAGACTGGGCAAGGCAAGGGACAGCGCAGGTGGCATCGCGAGCAAACATCTCGGGCTCGGTAACAACGCCGTAAAGATGGCCAGGACGGGCGCAAGGGCCAGCATACTCAACCTTACCCAGATGGCCGGTGCCCTCGGTCAACAGGCCATCAGGGGAGAGAGACCCAGCAGAGGCTACGACAGGAGGACCCTACCTCACTTCGAGAAGGGTGAATTGGGGGCAGGAGCCAGGGGTTTCGTAAGATCATGTTACAAGGAAGGATTGAACCCCATCGAATTCTTCTTCCACAGCATGGGTGGTAGGGAAGGACTGGTGGATACCGCTGTTCGAACCAGCAGGTCGGGTTACATGCAGAGAAGATTGGTAAACGCCCTGGAAGACCTCATGGTCTACGACGACAAGAGCGTGAGGAATCCGGCGGACACCATAATCCAGTTCGAGTACGGTGAGGACGGCATAGACCCCATGCGAAGCATAAAGGGAAAGGCCATCGACATGGACGACATAATCATGGAAATGAACGCGTTAAAGAGAGCGAGGGGATGAATATGGCGAACGCAAGCACCGTTAAGGCATTGAAGGAAAGAGGCGTGGACGAAAAAACAGCCGTATCGATCTCCGATGCGGGCCTTCTGCTGGGTGACGTTAAAAAGGCCACCCTGGATGACCTGACCAAGATCGTGGGGAAGAAGAAGGCGGAAGAGGTCATGGATGCCATGGGAAAGAAGGCAGGTGCCGGTAAGAAGAAAAAAGCGGCGCCCAAGAAAAAACCCGGGGTGAAGACAGAGTACGAGAAGGACGTTTCGGAAAAAAGACTTCGATTATCCGCCACGGGAAACGAACTCATGAAAATTTGCCTTGAAAAGGGATTCGACCTGCCCCACTCCATAATCACTGAGGCGGCGGACAAGATAGACGAAGAGGGCATATCGAAGGAGGATCACCCGCTCATGCTGGAACTGATACACGACAGGTTCGAGAACCGCCGGGTGGACCCAAAGGAATCCGTGGGTATCGTCGGCGCTCAATCCATCGGTGAGCCGGGAACCCAGATGACCATGAAAACCTTCCATTACGCGGGTGTCGCGGAGGTTAACGTCACCCAGGGTCTTCCCAGGATGATCGAGATAGTGGATGCAAGGAAGGTTCCCAGCACCCCCATGATGATAGTGTATCTTAAGGATAAATACAAGAAGGACAGGGACAAGGCCAAGGAACTCGCTTTCCAGCTCGAGGAAACCCATCTCATAGATATCGCCGACGTGGAGATCGATCTGGTGGACATGAAGGTGGTGGTTAAACCCTACATGAAGAAGGCGAAGGCGGACAACATAAAACCTGATGATATAGTGGAATGCCTTAAAAAGACCAGAGGTGTAACGGGAAACGTGTCAAGGGAAGGGGATTCCATCATCGTAACCCTGAGTGAGGAAAAACGCAAATACTCCGTACTGCACACCACCGTGGAGGAGGCGAAGAGGGCAAAGATAAAGGGGCTTGACGGAGTGAAAAGGGCGATAATCAGGGACACGGGCGAGGAGTGTATCATCTATACCGAGGGTTCCAACCTTGCAGGTGCGCTCAAGATAGATATGGTTGACATCGTCAAGACCACTTCCAACAGCCCCATGGAGATATTCGAGGTCCTGGGGGTCGAGGCTGCAAGGAACGCCGTGATCAAGGAGGCCATGGACACCCTCAACGAGCAGGGACTGGATGTTGACGTTCGTCATATAATGCTGGTGGCTGACATGATGACCAACGAGGGAAGTGTGAAGGCCATAGGAAGGCACGGCATCTCCGGTAAGAAGACCAGCGTACTCGCCAGGGCGGCCTTCGAGATAACCAGCACCCACTTGCTGAGAGCGGCCATACTGGGTGAGGTGGACCGCCTTGACGGGGTGACGGAGAACATCATAGTGGGCCAGCCCATAACCCAGGGAACCGGGGCCATCGAGGTCAAATATCGACCGGTCGATATGACCGAGGGGGGCGGGGGCAAGTAGCACCGGGATCAGATATGATGATAGGATATGAATGATAAACGGAGGAATAGCAATGGATGTAAACAGAAACATAAGATCGGCCGTGAACACCGGTAAAACTGTTTTCGGGATCAAAGAGGTAAAAGCAGCAGCCAAGGGAGCAAAGGCGAAGCTGATAATAGTGGCGAACAACTGCCCTGACAAGGAATTGAAGGGGAAGAAGTACAAGAAGATCGAGATATACCATTTCAAGGGAAACAGCCACGACCTGGCAACAGCAGCGGGAAAACCCTTCTCCATGTCCGTTCTGGCGGTAATAGAACCCGGTGAATCGAACATACTATCTCTCAAAGAGGGTTGAGCCATGGAAGAGATTAAATTCACCGAGAAGACCCTGAGATATCTCTCTTTGTTCGAGGATGTTACAGGTGCAAAGGTGATCGACTGTATAGACATCCCCGAGAAGGTAATATTCCTGGTCAAGAAGGGTGAGATAGAGAAGGCCATAGGAAAGGGAGGTAAAAACGTTACCAGCGTGAGCAGCAAGATAGGGCGTAACGTACACGTGATAGAGCATTGCGAAGACCCGGAACAATTGCTCAACAACATCTTTTACAGCTACGGTGTACAGAACATCGGCATAATCGAGAAGAACGGTGTACAACACGGTACCGTCGAGGTAAAGCCCGAGAACAAGGCCCGGGCCATCGGCAAGAAGGGGCGTAACCTGTCCATCGCCCGCATGATAATGATGAGACATTCACATATATCCAGCGTATCTATCGCATAGTATCTCGTGGGAACCCCTGTAATGAAGCAGCGCTGATATGTCCTTTTGAGCGGCCCATTCCCGGGTGCAATCACACACAGAAAAACTTCTCTTCAATATCTCCGTGTCACCGGTAAGGTTGAAATCGTCTATATTCCCCAGCAAGACATCGTGGCACGAGCCGCAATTTTGGGCACCCCGTTTCGAACCCACCCCCGCCCTCGATATGACCAGGGGACCTCTGATTTCAGATGAGAGGATAGCCTGGAAAAGTGACCATATCCAGGGTGGTCGATACTCCCTCCTGTACCACAATCTCTCCACCAGGGTGTCCTTCTGGACGTTCAGGGGGTTGACGGAGACGGTATTTTGTGGGTGAGATACCGCGGTTATGGATGATGCGAGGTCTTCCATGGCCTCCGTTTCAGTCAGGAAAGGTGGCTTCAGAAGCAGGTAGGTCCTCAGGTGACAGTCATTTGCGAGTATGATGTCCCTTGCAACCCGGTAATCTTCCACGGTGAAGCCCTTGTTGATGCAGTGTTCAAGGATGAAGTCGTTGGACGATTCCAGGCCCATGGCTATCTCCAGCTGGGGGGCGGAGTCCGCGTAGGATTCCAGTATCCCGGTGTTCACGTACTCGGGCCTGGACTCCACTATTATCCTTTTGGCATCAAAGGCTTCCAGTATGGAAATGGCTACGTCTCCGGGCACCTCTCCTTCATCCAGAAAACTGCCGGAGGTGTATATCTTCACCACCGCCTCGCCGTCATATCCGGATAGCGCCTCCTCCAGCTGTAGCTTCAATGCTTCGGAGCGGATGGAGGGGTTGGATGCGGCGTGGTAGCCGCACATGGTGCAGCCGCTCTTGAGTGACCACGAGCAGCCCCTTGTGCGCATTATCACTGTAAAACTCCTTTCCGGCTTTCCGTTCAAAAGCTCTTCGCCGGTCCATGTGGACACCAGGTCCTGCCTGCTGCAGTCGTAAACCTTTTTGTATGTTTTTGAGGGGAGCGCCATCACCCAGGTCAGGTCTTCCGCCTAGTTAAAACCTTTTGTCCATATGCTCCAACAGGTCAGCTAACACATCAGGCCCCTCTTCACCTACGGTAAAAAGTTCCACCGTCTCGCCGAATATGTTCATGAAGGTGCCCTTTCTTGCCAGCCAGTTACCGTAACGCTCCACCTTCATCACGGAGACTGTCTCCGTGTTTATACTCTCCAGACCGTAAAGAAGGGCTTTATGTTTGTCGTCACCCCGGGTGGGTATCCCGTGAAGAGCCGTTGCGTTGGTATACCGCTGTGCCACTACCCGCCTTTCCGCAGTGGCCTTGGTTTCGGAAGCGAGTACGGCGATGCCGTCACCGAGTTCGTCCAGATCGGATACGGATACGGCTCCGGCCTTCAGAGCACGACCGACAAAGATCTTTAACAGTGGACTTTCCCGGTAAGCCTCCTCTTCAACGTATATCTTCTCCGCCTCCAAAAGTTCTTCCAACCCAACATTGGATATCAGTGAGGGTGCGTGAGGAGAGTATAGACCGCCTCCCGATGCCTCGGCTATTTTCTCCAGCAGCTCCAGTTCCCGGAATGTCACGTCACCCGTGAAGTATATGTCCACGGGTCCGTCCGCCAGGTATTCGCATATACCGGAGATGTCCGGGGTTTCCGGTCCGTCGATCATGGGCATGGGGAATTTACCCATATCACACAGGTGGTTGTATACGGGTGAATCCGTGGGTGCGAGTTTGACGGGTATGCCGTCAACACCCATGACCTTGGCAGGGCAGCCCATACCACAGCCGGCGCAATGGGTAACGGCGAGTTCATGTAGTGCAAATGGCCCGGGCTTACCGGAGGGAACTTCTTCCAACGCCCCGGTCGGGCATGCGTCCGCCAGGGCACCTACCAGCAGGCTGTCCGTATCTCCAAGGGGATCGCCGAATGCAGGTTCCACCGTGGTGATGAAACCCCGATGGGCGAACTGCACCACGCCTTCACCGAATTCATCGGTAGTACGAACGCAAGTTCCGCAGAGGATGCACTTGCCCGGGTCCCGGATGACATATGGGTGAGACACATCGGACTCCGGTTCGTTCTTGGAACCCTCGTATCCGTATTGACCGGCACCGTACAGGGTGGCATAATCCTTCAACTTACATTGGAATCTGTCCAAACAACCGCATTCAAGGCATCTCTCCGCTTCTTGTTCCGCTGTGTTATCATGGAATCCGAGTTCTATGACCTCAAAATCCTTGACCCTTTCAAGGGGGGAGCGTTTTGGCATCAAGGCTCTCGAGATCTTTTCACGGTGGACAAGATCATCCTCTGACTTAATATCGGTATGGGCGTATCCGAAGGGTAATCTGTAGTCCTCGGGTGTTTCGTAATAATCCAGGTTTCCACACACATAAGCATCCATGGCGTAGGCCGCCTCTCTTGCCTGTCCGGTACATTCGACTATGGATGAAGGTCCTATCAGTGCGTCGCCGGCGGTGAATACCCCTTCCAGATTCGTCATGAAATTTCTGTCGCACTTCATGGTGTATTTTGCAGTCTCGAGTCCTTCATTCCGAAGTGTTTCGAGGTCGGGTGATTGACCGATGGCGAGTATCACGCTATCCGCTTCCAACGAAAGGGGTTCGCCTTCGATCCGCACCGGGCGAGGTCTGCCCGATGCGTCCGGTTCTCCCAGTTCCATACGTGCACACTCCACTTTCTGTACACCGTTCACTTCGCAACCGCATATCTTCTCCGGATTGGTGAGGTACATGAATTTGACCCCTTCCTCTTCGGCCTCTTCCCGCTCCTCGACGGATGCAGGTGCTTCATCCGATGTTCGTCTGTATGCGATGGTCACATCTTTACCCATTCTTCGGGCGGTCCGGGCGACGTCCATGGCGGTATTGCCGCATCCGACCACCATTACCTTATCACCCAGTGAAACTTCCTTTCCCAGTGTAACATCCACCAGGAAATCTATGCCACCGTATACCCGTGGAAGGTCTTTACCTTCTATGGGTACCAGCCAGCTTTCCCAGGCACCCGAGGTAACGAAGACCGCATGGTGTTTTTGACGTAGCTCCTCCAGGGATATGTCAGTGCCCAGTTTGGTCTCCGTTTTTACATGGATCCCCAGGTCGAGGATCCATTTGATCTCCAGGTCAAGTAGGTCCTTGGGCAGCCGATAATTGGGGATGCCGTATCTCATCATACCTCCCAGCTCCGGCATCATGTCGTAGATGGTTACACTGTGACCTTTTAACCTGAGGAAATAGGCGGCGGTGAGTCCTGCAGGTCCGCCCCCCACTATACCGATGCTCTTTCCCCTTTCATCGGGGATAACCGGTGTCCACGGATCCCCTATGTCCACCTCGGCGGCGTACTGCTTCTCCTGGCGTATGGCGATGGGGTCTTCCACGAGGGTTCTTCTGCATTCTTCCTCGCAAGGTGCGAAACACGCCCGCCCCAGGGATATTGCCAGTGGTGATTTTTCCTTTATCAGTTTTACCGCTTCACGGGGTCGGCCGTTGGCGATATGGGCCAGATATCCCTGTATATCAAGACTGGCGGGGCACTCCCTTGAACAGGGGGCCACACAATCACCGGTGTGCTCGGAAAGTAACAGTTCTATGGCGGCTTTCCGCCCCTGGAATATCTCAGGCGACTCCGTACGTACCTTCATATCCGGAGTTACCGGGGTGTCGCATGAAGTTGTGATCATGGTGCCCCTGGGCCCCGATATTTCCACCAGGCATACCCTGCATCCGCCGAAGGGCTCGTCTATCTCCTGGATCTCACACAGTGTCGGTACGAATATTTTGTGGCTTCGGCAGGCATCCAGAACACTGTCACCGTTTTTACACTGGAATTTTTTGCCGTTTATCTCTATATCTATCGTATCGGGCATCTAGTTCACCTCCACCGCGTTCACGGGACAAACTTCCTGGCAGATCCCGCATGTTATACACAAATCCTTGCGGATAACATGCTTTTCCCGTCTATCACCGCCGATGGCCCCCACGGGACATTCCGTCGCACACTTGGTACAGCCTATGCAGTCATCGGTAATATCGAAGGATATCAAACTTCTGCATACCTTGGCCGGACAGGTATTTTCGTCTATGTGTGATATGTATTCGTCCTTGAAATATCTAAGAGTTGTGAGCACCGGGTTCGGTGCGGTCTGCCCCAGACCGCACAGAGAAAAGGCCTTGATACGGTATGCCAGGGATTCCAGCTTCTCTATGTCCTTGACGGTACCGCTACCCTGTGTGAATCGTTCTAGTATCTCCAGCATGCGCTTGGTTCCCACCCTGCAGAAGGTGCACTTACCGCACGATTCTTTCTGGGTAAAATCAAGGAAATACTGGGCCACATTGACCATGCAGTCTCCTTCGTCCATCACTATCATACCGCCGGAACCCATTATGGCTCCCGCCTTGGTCAGCGTTTCGTAATCCACCGGTGTATCCAGATATTCCGCGGGTAAACACCCTCCGGAAGGGCCGCCCAGCTGTACCGCCTTGAATTCCTTATCTCCCTCGATGCCGCCGCCTATGTCGTATATTATCTTCTTCAACGGTGTGCCTATGGGCACCTCTACCAGACCGCCACGCCTTATCTTGCCCGCAAGAGCGAATACCTTGGTGCCGCCGCTCTTCTCGGTACCGTATTCCGTGTATTTATCGGCACCTTCGCGCAGTATATATGGTATGTTGGCCAGTGTTTCCACGTTGTTTATATTGGTCGGTTTACCGAAAAGTCCCTTCTGGGCGGGGAAGGGCGGTCTCGGTCTTGGCATGCCCCGGCCGCCTTCTATGGAGTGCATCAACGCCGTTTCCTCACCGCATACGAAGGCACCGGCGCCTTCCTTTACATGTACATTGAATGAAAAATCCGTACCCCGAATATTTTTTCCCAAAAGCCCTTTTTCCCGGGCCTGTCCGATACCGATCTCCAGTCTTCGTATTGCCAGGGGATATTCCGCTCTGCAGTAGATGTATCCCTCGTCGGCGCCGATGGCGTAGGCGCAGATGGCCATGCCCTCCAGGATAGCATGGGGGTCACCCTCGAGGATTGAGCGGTCCATGAACGCCCCGGGGTCGCCTTCGTCGGCATTACAGATAACATATTTCTTGGGACCGGACGCACCCCTGGCGAATTGCCATTTTAGACCCGTGGGGAATCCGGCGCCGCCCCGTCCCCTCAACTTGCTTTTCTTTATCTCATCGATGACCTCCTCGGGCTCCATCTCCATGGCCCTTTTCAATCCCAGGTAACCGCCCCTTTCCATGTATTCGTCTATGTCTTCCGGGTCGATGACGCCGCTGTTCCTCAGCACTATCTTCTTCTGCTCCGCAAAATAGTCGTAAGTATCATCCGGAGAACCGATGAGTTTTTCGTGATATGGGATACCCCCGACTATGTGTTCCGATACTATCTTGGTGGCATCATCGGGTTCCAGGTTTCCGTAAGTGTAAGTTCCGGTTTCATCCACCACCTCAACTACGGGTTCGTTGTGGCACATCCCCACACAGCCGACCCTCTTGATGGGCAAATCCATCCCCTCCTTGTCCATGGCGGTTCTGAGGGCACTTTCCACCTGTGCGGCGCCAGCGGCTATCCCGCATGACGCGTATCCCAGGAGCACCTTCATTGGTCCCCCCCCTTGTATTCCCGGAGTACCTTTTTTACCTTGTTCCTGTCAAGATTACCGTGGGCCGTATCGTCTATCATTATCACCGGAGCCAGACTGCAACAACCCAGGCATGCTACCCGCTCCAGGGTGAACATGCCGTCTTTCGTGGTTTCCCCACTCTTTATTCCCAGCTCCGTCTCCATGGTTTCGTTTATCTTATCGGCACTCTTTACATGGCATGCCGTTCCATGACAAACCTTGATCATATGCTTTCCCAGGGGCTCGAACCTGAACTGTGCGTAAAAAGTTGAAACACCGTATACCCTGCTCACAGGCATATCCAGGTATTCCGCGATGGACTCCATCACTACCCGGGGTAAATACCCGTATTCCTTCTGTGCCGCCTGCAGCAAGGGTATGAGTGAACTCGCCGCCGGAGGATACTTTTCCAACAAAATCTTTACTGTTTCATTATCCATATCCACACCTCGTTGGATGCCCCCGGAGAAAAACTCGTACGGAAGAATGACCGTGTCCCTTGGGGTATCGCATCATGGTAGGTGGAATTTCGGATATTTTATAAAGTTTTTCATGTGATCGACCCCGGGTTCCAAAAGGTTTTTTGCGGTGTGGTATCATAGGCATCCATGAGTTCCGTGGACGAATGTTACCATCTGGTGAAGGATATAATGGATAGGGAAGGATTCCTGGATAAGATAGAGGAGGGACGGGAACGCTACGGTGATCTACTGGACCAGGAGCTCCTGGCGAGACTCATTGTTGCCGGGGAAGGCAGGAATGAGGACCCTGCCAAAAAGATCGGGGAGCTGAGGACGGGAGAGAGCGCCACGGTCACCGGTATGGTGGTGGATCTGGGGGTCCTGCGCACCTTCAAACGGGGAGCGGCAAAGGGCAGGGTCAGGAACCTGCGTGTGGATGACGGCACCGGCTCGGTAAAACTGGTTTTATGGGACGATGACGCGGACCGTGTGGGTGACGATATAGTGGAGGGCTGCACCGTCACCGTGGTCAACGGGTACGTGCAGGACAGGGGGTACGGCCTTCAGATATCTCCGGGCAAATGGGGGATGGTCAACCTTGAGATGGATGGGGAAAAGGATTAATACCGTAAAGACGATTTGTGGTAAGTATGAGCACTGAAGAGAAAAGCCCGGGATACATAGACATACTCATAGAATGTAACTTCTGCGGGGGACTCGTACCCGACGATTTCGAGTGTATCAAATGTGGTGCTGAACTATTGGAAGATGATCCGGAAGCCGAGCTGATCTACGTATGCTCCGTTTGCAGGGCCGATGTGAACGAGGATGCCGCCTACTGCTCCGGCTGCGGAACCATATTCTGATACTCCTTTCCGAAAAGGATATTACGGGGCACGGGGATACGACGGGGATGGCAGAAAAGATCTTCCAGCTACAGACACTGCTCAACGCACTAGAGGATGAAAAATCGTCCAAGACACTGGGTCATCTGGAACCGGGTTTTTACCCGCAACTGAGGGAATACCTGAACGACCTGGAGGCGAGGATAGAGGACATGGGAGTATCCACATCCGGCGATAACGAGAGGTTGCGAAGGGAGTTCATAAAGGCCAAGAACATAGCGGACAGGCTGTTCACACTGAGGATAAAGAAGATAGCACTATCGGCACTTCACCATTTCAGCGGTGTGGATAAGGTCAAACTGGATAAGATGACGGACAGGGAGAGCGAATTCTTCAACGACATGAAGGTACTCCTGAAGAACGTGAAGGAGGAGGTCTTCTACGGAGGATACCGTAGAAGTGCGCCCGAGGAGGATACCGACCAGGAGGTGCGGGTGGAGGAAAAGACGGTTGAGAAGGAGGCGCCGAAGAGCAAGTCACGGGAGAAGGAGGTCATCCCGGGCAAAAATGTCGATGTGGATGCGGGGGAGGTACTGATACACGTGATAGAGGATATGCCCGCCTTCATAGACATAGAGACCACATACGATCTGAAGAAGGAAGATGTGGTCACCCTCAGGGAGGATATCGCCAACGTGCTCATATCCAAGGGGAAGGCTAGAAAGGTGGTCCTTGATTGAGGCTACTCGAATTGATGGTCGTATTCTCCCATATCCAGTGCCCTCTGGGCGTCTTGCGGTGACTTTCCATCAACTGTTATACCCATGGACACACATGTACCCAATACCTCTTTTACCTTTGCCTTGAGTGTGTTGCCCAGCAGGTCGTCCGCCTTCATCTCGGCGATCTCCTTCGCCTGCGGTATGCTGAGGTCGGCCACCTTGTGGCTCGACGGGCTGCCACTGCCCTTGGCTATACCCAGCTTTTCAAGTATAAGGGCCGATGTGGGGGGTATTCCCACCTTGATATCGTATTTCTTCGTGGTGGTGTCTATGTTTATGGTTACGGGAACCTTCATCCCCCTGAACTTTTCCGTTCTCTCGTTAACTGCATTGATGATATCCATCATGTTCACCTGAAGGGGACCCAGTAACGGTCCCAGGGGCGGTCCGGCGCTGGCCGCTCCGCCATCAACAAGTGCCTCTATCGTCTCCGTTGGCATTTTTGTTCAACTCCTATCGTTATCTTTTCTTTTCTTTTTCCAGTACCCTCACATGGTCACCCCTGACCGTAACGGGTATGGGAACGGTGGCCTCGAATAGCTCCACGGTTATCTCATCGTTGGACGCGTCTATCTTGATCACCCTTGCCTTCTCGCTCTTGAAGGGACCCGCGGAGAGTTCGACGATGTCTCCCTCGGCGATACCCTCCACGGCGAGCTTGGGAGTCAGGAAGTGTTCTATCTCGTCTATGCTGCTCTCTCCCGCAACCACACCCCTCACCTTTCGCATACCGCCGATGGCCTCCTCTATCAGCACCGGGCTCATCACCTCCAGGAATATGTAACCCTTTACGGGTTTCGGGCTCAGTATGGAATATATACCGAGGTTCCGTCTTTTTGCCATACCTGCGAGGTAATCCGCTATGTTCTTCTCCTGCCCTATCTGAGTCTTCACGGCGATGACCGTAGGCTTCGCCGTGGTTATCAATGTTATGGAATCGGATAGGAACTGGTCCCTGATGGAGGTGGCGTCCATAACTATCTCGAATCGTTCACCGTAGATGGCCCCCGGCGGGGGGTTCACCGTGATCCGGACCTTCTCGTGTTTTCCGCTGGCCACGGAAAGCTCCATTGTGAAGGAATCGTCTCTGTCCGATGGTGTCTTCTCACCGTTAACGTAGGTATCCCAGACCATCTGGTTTTCACCTTCAGTGTTGTACAGGAACTTCAACACAAGCCTTATGTCCTGGTCCACCGAGGTCTCGTTTATGACCTTTACCTCGTAGGATGCGTCCTGTTTTGTGGATACCATCTCGTGCTTGCTGTTGGCGTCGAGACGGATACCACCGTATTTCTTTTCAACCTCGGGCTTGGCCTCTTCCTTCCGCTCCTTCCTTATCTCTTCCTCGATAAAATCCTCAAGTAGACCCATTATCATCACACCTCGTCAGACATAAAAGGACAGATACTTGGGAACATTGGCGAAAAGCCAGTAGATAAGGAAACCGACGCCACCTATGAGCAAGATACCCAGGAGGCAGATGGAAATGGTCTTCTTGTACTCCTCGGAATCCGGCTTTCGTGCCATCTTCAGGATACGACCGTACTTGCCCTTTCCGATCCTGCCGGCCCTTTCCTCTATCCTTCGCTGTACCTTCCAGGTTCTCTCCAATATATCCATATACCAGACCTCATGCGACCGTCTGTATCCCCTGTCTGCTCAGGGTAGATTCCCGGCCGAATATCTGTTTCGATTTCACACCGGTTATGACCACCATCACCCTCATTGATTTCTCGAGGGTGGGCTCCACCGAAGCACCCCAGATGATCCTTGCGTTATCGCCTATCTTGCTCTCAACTATCTCTGCCACCTTCTCTGCCTCGGATATGGTCATGTCATTGCCACCGACCACGTTAACAAGGGCCGCATTGGCTTGACTTATATCAACTTCCAGCAGAGGTGAGTTAATGGCCTCCTCTATGGCCTTCTCGGCCCTGTTCTCCGAATCGTCCTCGCCCATACCTATCATGGCAACCCCGGCACCTTCCATCACCGTCTTGAGATCGTTGAAGTCGAGGTTGACCAGTCCCGGCTTGGTGACTATCTCCGTGATGCCCTTTATGGAGCGTGTGAGTACCTCGTCCGCCACCTTGAAGGCCTTGTTGATGGAAAGTCTCGGTACCAGCTCCAGCAACCTGTCGTTGGGTATGGTTATGACGGTATCCGCAACAGTTTTCAACCGTCCCAGCCCCCACTGGGCGTTCTCCATCCTCGAGCCGCCCTCGGCCTTGAAGGGGGTTGTGCATACGGCAACCGTCAGGGCTCCCTGGTTCTTGGCTATCTCCGCGATGACGGGTGCGGCACCGGTACCGGTACCTCCGCCGAGTCCGCAGGTGACGAAAACCAGGTCGGTACCCTCCAGGAGGGCCGATATGTCTTCCCTCGCCTCATCGGCGGCTTCTGCACCCACCTGGGGCAGTGCACCTGCGCCCAGACCCCGGGTTTTTCTCTTCCCCAGCAGTATCTTCCTCTGTGCATGAACGGTGAGGAGATGCTGGGCATCGGTGTTCGCGGCTATCAGCTTGGCGCCAAGGATTCCTTCATTGGACATCCTGTCAATGGTATTGGAGCCACCTCCACCCACACCGATTATCTTTATATCGGTCTTCAGGCTGGAAAGTATCTCCTGCAGTTCCAGGTCATCGGCAGATAGGTCACGCACATCTCGTACCTTCTCTTCCCTAGGCCGGCGGGTCGTTGTACGTGATAGGGCTTCTTCCACAATCGAGTCCATCAATATACACTCCGTAAATAATTATTCGATAACTGTAAACATTTACCTATATATAAAACATTTGCCCGCAAAATGTCAAAAACCGCCTTTTCAACGCCTTCCGGGTCCGACGAATGTTTTATAAATGAAAAGAGAATGGTTCCCATGATGTTCAAGGAAGAGTACAATATCGACTTCTTCGAGGAAAGAGGATTCGTGCGAAAACGTTGCACGGGATGCGGCGAGGCTTTCTGGACCCTTGACGGAGAGATGGAAACGTGCCAGGACACACCCTGCACGAGATTCGATTTCATCGGTAGCCCGCCCACCGACAGGCGGCTCACCGTTCCGGAGATGAGGAGATACTTTCTTGATTTTTTCAGCGAAAGGGGTCATGTACCCCTGGAGAGGTACCCCGTGGTCGCCAGATGGAGGGATGATGTGTTTCTGGTCCACGCGAGCATCTACGATTTCCAGCCCCATGCCACCTCTGGCCTCGTTAAACCTCCGGCAAATCCACTGGTTATTTCACAACCCTGCATACGCATGCCCGACCTGGATGACGTGGGCCGTACGGGGAAGCACATGACCAGCTTCGAGATGATGGGACACCACGCCTTCAATTCCAGTGACGAGTACGTTTACTGGAAGGACGAAACGGTGAGGTACTGCCACGAGATGCTCGTGTCCCTGGGTGTGGACGAGGGGTTGATCGCCTACAAGGAACACCCGTGGATAGGAGGGGGTAACGCCGGGCCGTCACTGGAGGTGAACGTTTGCGGACTGGAGATAGCCACACTGGTGTTCATGAACCTGGAAAGGCACCCCGAAGGTGAGGTCGAACTCGAGGGTGACAAGTATCGACCACTGGCCCTTAACGTGGTGGATACGGGATACGGTCTCGAACGCTGGGTGTGGATGTCAGACGGTGCCCCCACCATCTACGATTCCATATATCCCGACATAGTGCAATACATATGCGACGAGGCCGGTCTGGAGCACGACCTTGAAAGGGACGATCACAGGGTCATGCTGGAGGAGTACACCAGGCTTGCGGGCACCTTGAAAAGGGATTTTACCCATAGGGGGCTCATGGACGAGCTGGTGGAGCGGCTCTCGGCCATGGGATACGAGACCCGTCGATCCGTTGCGGAGGAAAAACTCGGGGCGCTTAAATCCGTTTACACCATAGCCGACCACAGCAGGACCGTGGCCTTCATGCTATCCGACGGTATAGTACCTTCCAACGTCGCCGAGGGTTACCTTGCCAGACTTATGATCCGGAGAACTCTGAGGCAGATAGCACGTCTGGGGGGCGATATATCGTTGAAGATGGTGGTCAAGAAACAGATGGAAAAATTCGGGGATATCATAGACACCTCCAAGGAAAAGGTTGTTTTCGAGATGCTGGACAGTGAGATCCGGGGTTACGGGGAGACACTGGAACGGGGAAAGCGACTGGTCAAGCGCGCACTGGAAGGCTTGAAGGGAGACAATATCCCCTTGGAAAGCCTGATCGAATTCTACGACACCCACGGGATACACCCCACGGTGGTACGGGATATGGCGGACGAGCTGGGCGTTTCGGTTGACATACCCGGGGACTTCAACGTACTTCTCGCCAGGATGCATGAAAGGACGGACATGCCGGTAGATGAGGAGGCGAGGGTTGATCACCACGTGCCGGATACGGAGATGTTGTACTACCAGGATCAACATTGTCGAACCTTCCATGCCGTCGTGCTACATTCACGTAACGGCGAGGTCATACTTGATGGGACGGGGTTCTACCCGGAGGGAGGGGGTCAGGAGGGCGATACGGGGGTGATGGAGAGTGACGGACGTACCTTCAAGGTAATAAACGTGAGGAAGGAAGGGGGTGTTATCATACATGAAACCGAGGGAGACATACCCGTGGGGAAGACCGTTCAAGGCCGCATAGACGGGGAGAGGCGAGAGGCCATGACGAGGCATCACACCGCAACCCACATAATCATCAGCTGCGCACGGAGGGTCCTGGGGGACCACATATGGCAGCGAGGTGCCCACAAAAGCCCCGAGAACGCCCGGTTGGACATATCCCATTACAAGCGTATCACCAGGGCGCAACTGAAGGAGATAGAGAGGATGGCCAACGTGCTCGTACTCCGGGATATACCGGTTCACACGGAAAACCTTTCACGTGACGACGCCGAGGAGCGTTTCGGATTCGAACTTTACCAGGGAGGGGTTCCCGCCAGTGACGTGATACGGGTGGTCCACATCACCGATGTGCGGGACTACGACGCCCAGGCCTGCGGCGGAACCCATGTTGATCGTACGTCGGAGATCGGGGCCATCAAGATACTGGGTTCCCAGAGGATACAGGACGGTGTCGAGCGCTTGACCTTCACCGCCGGTATGGCCGCCGTGGAATACGTACAGCACATGGAGGACCTGCTGATAAAAACAGGTGATATTCTTTCAGTCGATATCGAGAGGGTACCGGAAACCGCCAGGCGCTTTTTCCGGGAGTGGAAGGACCGGGGCAAGGAACTGGAGAAACTAAAGGGGTACAGGGCCATGGCCATGGCCCACGAGCTGCTACCCGGAGAGGTGGAAAGAGATGTGGAGTTCGTTACCGCCGTGCTGGATGATATGGATACCCGGGAGATGCTGGCCCTGGCGGAAGATATCACATCCGGTGAAGGAAGGGTGGTGCTGCTGGCTTCCCTTTGCCATGGGGTGCAGTTGGTGTTTTCCAGAAGTGACGATGTTGATATTGACATGGGTGAGGTGTTGAGGGAAGCCGCAAAGGAGATCGGCGGGAGCGGGGGTGGTACCGGTAAGACCGCCCAGGGTGGCGGTAAGGATGCCGAAGGTGTGGAAAGAGCCCTGGTGGCTGGTAAGAATGAGGCCCTGGCAAGGTTATTACCCTAAATCTGTTTATTCCGTATGATCGGCGTAACCCTCCTTTTCCATATCCTCTTCGGGGATGAACCTCAGTGACGCGGAGTTGATACAGTAACGTTTACCGGTGGGCGGGGGGCCGTCGTCGAAGAGGTGACCCAGGTGTGACCCGGCGTGTTTGCTCAACACCTCGGTCCTGCTATCCAACAGGCCTTTACGGGTTACTATGTTTTCCGGCACCAGTGGTTTCGTGAAACTGGGCCAGCCCGAGCCCGAATCGTACTTATCCTTGGAGCTGAAGAGGGGCTCGCCGGAGACCACGTCGACGTAGATACCCTCACGTTTGTTGTTCCAGTAACGGTTCCTGAAGGGGGGTTCGGTACCCCCGTGCTGGGTTACCTCGTACTGCTCGGGAGTTAGCTCCTTTTTCAGTTCTTCCCGGGAAGGTCTTTCGTACATAGCATCAACCCATATGTTCCAACAGCTGAGATATCTCTCTTATCTCCATATCGGGAGCGGGCCCTTCGGGGACGTCACCCCGGGGGTTTATCCAGCATGTGCGCATGCCCGCCTTCCCCGCCCCCAGTATATCCGCCCGGTAGGAATCGCCCACGTAGAGACATTTTTTTGTATGTGTTTTCATCTCGTTCGCCGCATACATAAATATTCTTTCGTCGGGCTTCCGATGACCCAGGTCTTCGGAAAAAACCATGACCTCGAAGTGGTCTTCCAACTTCAGGGTTCTCAATTTCATCAGCTGTACGTCCCTGCTTCCGTTGGAGATCAGGCCGACCCTGTGATTTTTTCGTGCTTTTTTTATCACCTTTTCACCGTCCCTGAATCCCGCGTTCACACGGGGATAGGTATGGTAGAATACGGACGTTAATTCATCTGCAAGAGCGGTGTCCATCTTCAGTGTTTTCAAAATGCCCTCGCTCCTCTCGTGCCTGAGCTTATCCAGTGAAACGCCGTCCTTGAATGCGGCAAAGGCCTCCGCATCCGCCACGTTGAAGGCCGACACCAGGTCCTGCACGTCAACATCGTGAAAGGGTTCGTACACCCGGGGTAGCTCCCTCATGGCCGTGATGTGGGCACGGCTCTGGTCGAAAAGGGTGCCGTCCAGATCAAAGAATATCACGTCGATATCACTCAGGTTGTCCATGGCTACGTATAAAAACAGCCCGTTTTAAACGTTATGTTCTCCGGCCCGGTACCGTCACCGGGAGCATGTCGGGGAGGCCCGCTTCCATATCTCATACACCCGTCTGATGCCTGTTTCCGACAGCCCCAGAGTCTTAAGGTCGTCTTCCGAGGTTATGTTACCGTATCCGGACACGTACCCGTTGACCCTGGCAACCCCGGTGGAGTCAACGAAATCCTTCATCCCGGGGTAGATACTCCTGAATGCTCTGTAGAGTGATCCGTGGGTAGATAGATGGTACTTTTGATGATAGTCCTCGGCAATGTAAAAGTGCGAATACCGCCTAATGACGGTGTTCACAGAGGGATCTTCGTCCTTCGCCTTGAGGGCCAGGGCCTCCTGTTCCCGGTTGTGATAGAATATCATGGAACGATACTGGACTGAGGTGGTATACGAGGTATCGTGATGGCTCATGAAAGTATTCAGTAGCTCGATGTAGTCTGTCACGCCGGGGTCGTAATCCAGCTGTACGGTTTCCGTATGCCCGCCCAGGTTACGGTACGTAGGAAAACTTTCATTTCCACCTGCATAACCCACCCTGGTCCTCACCACACCCGGTAGTGCTCCGAAGAGTGCGTCGGGACCCCAGAAGCATCCCATGGCGAAGGTGGCGGTCCTTGTTTCCCGGGGTGGGGCCCGGTCCAGTGCCGGTATGTCCCCGGTGTTCAGGGGGCGGATAGCTTTCCACATCAGTTCATACTTGGTCCCCGGGGTATTAATAGGTTTTTGGTACGGAACCCTCGGTTGTCCGTGATCTGACATGGGGACGACGGGTATGATGTGAGGTGGTCATCACGCGTGTTCGAGATGCCATAATTTATATCAAAGTAGTACATTGGTGAACACCGTGGTAATATGGTAAGAATCTTCGGATCCGTAAGGAATGCTCTGACCATTGAATGGTACCGTTTTACCGAGATGACCTTGACACTGGACGAGGAGATATATGTTCTCGGAACGGCGGCACCCTGCAGGGATAGGAACACGAGGGCTTCAAAAGATCTGATGGTGAGGGCAGCCAAGAGAAAAAATTCCATGCTTTTGACCGATATGTCGGCAGGGGATATTTTCCGGACCCCCGTGGTGATCAGACACCTGATAGTAAGCATTCTGTTTTTCCTGATATTTTCCAGCATCATATTCATAGCAGTATCAAATTATGAGAGTGCACAAGAAGGGTTTTTGATGTACATGATACTATTTATTGCCGCCGTATCATTAATAGCTTTGATTCCTGCCTATGGAAACCTGAGGTGGGCGTTATCGTCAAAGAGAAGAAAGATGCCCGATATATATTCCATGGAGCCCGGCCCGGTCAAAGTGAAGGGGGTAGCTAAGCCGGTGGACGATATCACCGTGATATCCCCCTTCACCGGAAAAAGATGCCTGGCTTATACGGCAACCGTGGAAAGGCTCGTAGGGAGACGTGGATTGGTATATACTGGGAGACCCTCGATCACCGGTTGGGCTAAAATAGCTACCTTCAGATACTGTCCGAAATTCTACATCGAAAATTATACCGGGAGGATACCCGTTAACCCCATGGGAGCGGTAATACTCTCAAAAAACGTATTTCAGCTAAAAACCAGCAATCTGAAAGAAACTCCGAAGAATGTCCAGAAACTTTTGAGGAAGGGCATGGTTAATGGTATCCGCTGGAGGGAAGACCGTAAAAGGGGATATTGACAGGGATAGGTGCTATTTTCTTAGGATCAAAGCATCTCGGGGAACTACGGTATCGTGGACACAACACCGCCTGGGGAGGAATTACCCCAGGGGGATATCTCGATAGGGAGCATGTATCACCCGAACAGCCTGTGGTCGACGGGATGGATACCCCTCCGTCCCCCGAGGATAGTCGGTAAGAACCTTCACAACGGAGTCATTACCCTCTTGCCATAAAAAAGCGGTGTTTTCAAATCTCCCTGTCGATGGCCTCCCGTATCCCGTCTTCGGGTGCTTCGTACCCCCAATATATCTCTTTACCGTTCACGTATATCCCCCTGTAGATGCCGTGTTCCAGGAGGTCGTCCCTGTCATCCACACGGTGCTCATTCAACAATACTAATTCACCGTATCCTTCCACTACCCTTCTTACCCTGTTTGCCTCGATCACACTGGTCTGACAGAAGGTGTTCCAGAACAGGTCCACAACCACCTTCCCCTCTGCGGGTTCGTATATGTAATTACCATCCGGGAAGTCTACCTTTACCTGGGAACCGTCCAGGGACTTCAGCATCAAGGCCTCGGTCAAACCTCCTTCGATGTTCCTGCTCCTGACAGCTTCAAATCCGCATCTCTCGAAGAACTCTCCGGGCATGAAGAAGAACTTCGGGGTATATGCCATGGTCAAAATACCTTTCATTCCCTGTTCCACGGCCACTTTTACGGCTGAATCCATCAGTGCTCTTCCCACCCCCCGACCCCTAACGTCGGAGACCAGGCACGGTACGAACAGTAAATCCTCGCCTAGAGGACCCCAGGGGGATATCTCGATAGGGAGCATGTATACGAAACCCACATGTTTTCCGTCAAGAATAGCCACCTTTATTCGCAGTCCTCTCTTGTACATGTCCCTGAACCAATCGTTTCGTATCCCGGAACAAATATCGGTCTCACGGGATTCATGGACATGGGTACAGGTACCCACGTAATACGCGTCTTGCTCGTCCATATCCTTTATGATCAGTTCATTTGATACCATGTTTTCGAACCTTTTTACTTCGAATCCCTATCCGCCCTATATATGTTTTTATGGACCACGGAATAGTGTGGCTTTACCAAAATTCTAAAAACTCCCGTTGGTATACCGTGAGGATATCAATGGATTTCGACCAGGAACTGGACCGAAGGGGAACGTGCTGTGCCAAATGGGACTGTATGGAAGAATATTACGGTAGGGAAGACCTGCTGCCCATGTGGGAGGCGGACTCCGACTGGAAGACCTGCCGGGCCATAACGGAGGCCCTGGGGAAAAGGGTGGAACACGAAAGTGCGTTGCTGTACGGGAGAAAGGTGATGGGATGAGGAGGACCTCTGACGTGTTTTTTTCCTACAGCCTCTGGAGGTTGTTTTCGTTTGGTATAGGTGCCATCTTCTTCGGTATAATATCCATCGCCCTGTGGATATGGTTCGGGGACCCGCTCCCCATGTTTTTTGGCATACCGATGTTCGTGATAGGCACCATTACATTATACTTCGCCCACAAGATTTATGAAGAATCGGAAGAAAGTAAAAATTACGTGAGAAGTGATCATATGATAGGCTCTTTCAGACCACACCGGGATATGGTCTGCCCGAAGTGCGGGGGTGAGAAGATGGCCGTATATCACGACCGCTCGGGTAAATGCAGGGATTGCGGTTACCTAACGGGAGATCACGGTAAGAGGTGAACCCAAAGAATATTTTGAAAAAAACCAATAAAGCTCGAAAAAACTCTTGTCCTTCAAACCCTTTTTGGAAAGGTTAATCGAAATCCTCTACAGTATATCAAAACCCAATTTTTTCTTCGACCAATTACGCTCTCCGAAAAGGATCTTGTATTCGTCCTCGTTCAGACCGACCGGGTCTATCCCGTCCCATGTATACCTCCGACGCCCCGCTGATCTCAGGAGCTCTCTGCAAACATCTTCGAATACCGATCCGAGATATCTATCAAGTTCCGTACATGCTAGCTCGTCTTTCGAAAGAGAGTATCGAATGCAAAGATTCTCTTTTAGCGATTGTTCTACCCTCTATTCGCCTTCGCCAGCGGGATGAGCAGATGTGTAGCTCGGACAGGCTGCGATAAAATTCGATACAGGCACCATCAGGGTCCATGTCGTGATCCTGCATCAACTGGTCAAATATCTTGCCGATATCATCCTTGTGATTCCGCCAATCATTCAACTTGACTCTGGCATACCTACCGCTTTTAATCATCATAGTCGGCAGTCCGAGCTTCCCGATCTCTTCATGGTCGGAAGTCTCTACCCCGGCGAAGTAGGCTAACCCGTCTCCTTCGCAGACCGTGAGGCCGTAGAACCTGCGACCTTTGAGCGTTGTCAGTTTCGACTCAAGATCCTTCCACGCCGCCTCGATACCTTCCGGAAATCTGTCCGCACGGTTAACCGCAAGGTTCACATCCGGCAGTTCGACTATGGTCGCCTTGTAGGTCATACGTACCCTCCTCTGAGCACTGATCGTGCTCTACTCTGCCCAGATCCTGGGGCGTTCTTCGAAGGATCGATATCTGAGATGGAGTGAACACGATGCTGGACGCTTCCAATCTTTTAACCAGGGTCACTTGATCCATCATATGGAAAATCACTGCCGGTGCTTATAAGTGTTTTGTTAGTTGTAAATTAACAATACTGTAATTATGAAGAAACAAAAGACATGCGTTTTTGGTAGATATGTGCCTTACGTAGGTTAATTATTTAAATAGATCATATTACTGATGTATAGATAAATACATCAGGTTAATTCTTTTGCTTTTTCAAGAAATCTTGTGGCGTTTTCGATTGTTTCTTCAGCACCGGAAGGATAGTAGCTAAGGCCGTAGTCCGCCTGTTCTCTCAAAGACTTCGCCTCTTCGAGGAAGTCTACAAATTCGGAATCCAATTCATTTGTGTAAACAAACAATTCTTTTACAGCGATCCTCAGACAGTAATGACTCCTTTCCCTGTAACCCTTAGAAAAAATCAACGCTCTAGCTGAGTGGAACATGGAATAGTATCCCTGGATGGTGGCCCATTTGGAGTCGCCTTGTTCCAGAGTTTCCTTTGCCCGGTTCAAGTCATGTTCCGCTGCATCGATCTCCAGGAGTATCATATCATCTGAGATATCTTCTTTGACCAGACCTCGATTTTCCATACATTTGTCAAATTTATAGGTCATCTTCTCGGCTCCACAATACTATCCCTCTTTTTATGTTTTCGTAGAGTACTCCGTTCTCTTTTTTGAATACCATAAAATCTCCGGATCTAACGATGATCGGTGAGATCATTTCGTTTCCTCTTATACTTTCTTTCACGTCATCCGGGTTGTTTGTCTTTATAAATATGTCTATATCGCTTTTTTTTGTGTTTGTTCCCTCTGATGCACTCCCGAATAACACTATCTTATCGGATACATCTTTTATCTTGTTAACCATGTCATACAAGTTCAAAACATTGTCGAATACCTTGAACTGTTTTATCACCGGATTCTTCATGTTTACCGAGTAAAAAGTCTGCCTCCCCACGACTTCCTTCGTAAGCATATTTTCCTTTTCGAGCTCTCTCAGTATGTTGCTGGCAGTTGAAGGACTGATGTCCGAACGCCTGGCGATCTCTCTTACGTGTAGGCGTACACTGGGATCGGCGGACAGCACTCTCAGGATTTTGTATGTGGATCTCGACCATATGTTTAATTTATCGAACATATGTACTTCTATACGAACAATTGTTTAAATAATTTGTGCTTTTGTGCCTTTCCAAGAGTAAATATCTGGGAGAAAAGTACAGAACCTTTTTTATGCTGATCGTCATCTTGAAAGAGATAACTACGAACTCCAGGATGATAAAGATGGAAAAGGAATTTTATCGGGAACACGGGCCGATCACTGACCCGGGGGAATATGCTTTCCTGTATGAAGAGTTACCCCGGGATGTGGGGTCTTTATGCTCTATGATCCAAGGTTTGATTGTTCATCGTGAGTCGGTAGGGCTTCACGGCGGAGAAACAAGAAATGGGAAAGACGTAGATGTGGATCACAGAAAGGTGGAAAGACTGCTCGAAAAGATAACAGGACTAAATGACAGCCCTCTATCCATTGAAAGGGGGATAGAAGAACGAGCGAGGGTGGTGTGTCGAGACTTTTCCGTCCTCCTTTGTTCCATGCTGAGGCATGGAGAGATACCGGCCCGTTCCAGATGTGGATATGCAGTGTATCTCACGGATCCCGATAGGGATTTCGTTTACGATCACTGGCTGTGTGAATACTGGGATGGTGATAAATGGATAAAGGTGGATGCTGAGATAGACCAGCTGGAGTTGGACGCATGGACTAGAGGGGATGTGGATCCCTTAGATGTGAGTTCCGATCTGTTCATGGGTGCGGGAGATGCTTGGAAGGCTGTGAGAGAGGGTAGGTACGAGGAACACTATTTTGGAGAGCCAGAATCACATTACAATGGATGGAGGCTGTTGAAGATGCAGCTTTTACTGGATCTGGCATGCTTGAATAAAAGGGAGATGCTCGCTACGGATACATGGGGTCTAGCTGAGAAGGATTATAAAGAATTGAACGAGAAGGAACTGGGGCTGTTGGATGAAGTTGCGGATCATCTAGATGATTTTGACGAGATGCGAAACCTGTATGAAAACAATCCGGAGCTAAGGATCGATCGTGTTGATATGTGATCATTTCGTTCTGTTTTTGGGGATAAAGGAGGCCTTCCATGACTTATCAACAAATCTTACTTATCTCAGATTTAACCCTGGCTAAAGCATTTTCCTTCGGAGGGACATTTTCCATCAAGCTGCTCAGATCCTTATCCCATCTTTTTGCCAGCTCTTCGCATCTGTCGGAAACAACCGAAGGATCTAGGGAGAGATGGTAAAATTTCAGTTTCTTTTCTACCATATCCCTATCTAGACTCGCTCCGTGTTCTATCAACATGTACAGGTCGTAAAGGTCTCTCACCTTATCCCTGGTCATCACCGCACGGATCTTTTCTGCGACTATCTCATCTCTGTCCATCACCCTGACCACATAGGGGAGCACATCTTTGTATGGGGGGTTTATCTCTTGGACTTCCGGGTCCATAAGGACTTCTTCTCTTCTGCTTATCTCCACCCGGATGGTACAGATACCTCTGTTATTTCGGTATAAAGGTCCTCGTATCTTCACCCGGAATCCTGCGGTCATCTCCGTATCCGTTAGATTGTCTGTTTCCACCGGAAAATTATAGGATTCTATGGCTCTGACCACGTTCTCGGCGATGATATCTATGGAAATCTCCTTGTCTTCCGTAAAATCCAGATCTTCACTGAATCGCGACAGCAACCCTATCTTTTGCAGGGCCGTACCACCTTTGAACACCAGATATGACCCCCATCTTCTCGAAAGGGTGTTCAGCACGATATGTTGAAAATAATCCTTCTCCACATGACCCAGGGAGAAGGCTGTCACGCCGATATACTTTTTGAGTTCTTCTCTATTCATGGTTACCACCTGTATCCTTGATACTTTTTACTTCCGCTGTGTTATCTATCACCCTCCACTTCGGATCGTAAGTTCCTCTACGGGGAAATGAAGGGTCCAGGGGGACGTAGGTTTTGGAGATCTCTATGGGATCGAGTTCAATGCCTTCCTGGCTCAACAGATAACCTAGGCGTTTGATGACCACCTGCTTTCCACATCTCCTTGCATATTCCATGGCCTTTTTACCGTCTATCCCGTCTTTGATGACCTCAACCACCTCTCCCAGGGGGACGTAGTCATTGAACAACAGACCGTCGACCACCGCCTTTTCCTTCCGGGCGATGAATGCGGTTTTACCGTCCATATATACCTTATCCATACCGTACAATAATGATCCACTTGTTTTTATGAAGCGTAGTCGGTATCTTCCGGTTTCCAGGGACAGTTCCCATGTACCGGATCTATGGGTGTTGATAACATCTATTATCCTGGGCGACTGTGTGGTAGTTCCGTGGTACTCGAAGGCCGCCCACAGGGATACATAGGAAGGCGAGTAGATGCCGGATGCCACGCACAAGATGTTCGAAGACGGCAAACAATAGTAGCCCCTTTTCACCCTCACCATGGTTCCCTCATGGGCAAATCTGCTCAATAATACCCTGGTACTCTCTATGGTTTGATCCGATATGGCCGATATCTGAGAGGGAGTGAACACGGGGATGCTGGATGATTCCAATCTTTTTACCAGGGTCAGTCGATCCATCATATGGTAGATCATTGTCGGCGTATATATGTGTTTTGTTGGTTGTAAATTAACAATAATGTAATTATGAGGAAACAAAAGACATATCCTCTGCGGGAAATATGCTTTGGTTCCATTAACGAGATGGCAATGATCTCATGGACGGAATCGTTATAACCCATGATAACTATCTCGAGATCATGTGTGAAAAGGAACCGTCAAAGGAGGGATGGAAGGCACTTTACGATGCTACGAATAACGATACCGGTATGGACCGGTTCAATATGCCCACGAACAGATACCCCCTCGATGATTTCGAGGGGTTTACGCCCAACGAGATGCACGGCCTTCTCTACACCCCCTACGACGATGAAAGATCTCCTCTTTACATCGATCCGGAGCTAGATGACGAGCGAGTGGATGACGTTAGGATATGCCGACACGTGAAGAAATATCTGGGTATGTTGAGGGAGAGGCAGCCGTTGAAACTGACCGCAAAAGGAAACCTGCCGAGAAATTTTTGTAGGGAACTCTGTGAAGCGGATATTCTGGAAGGCGATAGATTTGCCTTCAAGGATCGTCTGATAATGAGAGAAGAGGCGTCTTACTACATACATTTCATGAATGTATTCACACAACTCATCGGATTCTCATCTATGGATAAAGGGTACGTATCATTGACCGAAAACGCCGAGGAATATCTGGATGGTAGATCACCTTCGGAATGGTTCACATATCTTTTCAAAGCTCATACTGAAAAATTCAACTGGGGGTACAGTGACTACTATTCTGAGGCGGAGATCATCCAGGGTGGTTTTGGTTTTTCAATATTCCTGGTTCAGAAATATGGTGATGAGCCCAGGAAAGTTAAATTCTATACGGATAAATTCCTGAAAGCATTTCCATCGGTTCTGAGTGAGGTTCCGGACAAAGGATCTTTTTCAGGAAGGAAACTGTTTGGATATTGTTATGAAACAAGAACGTTCGAGCGTTTTTTAGAACGATTCGGATTGATTGAATATCCGGGGGCAGAGGGAATTTTTTCCATGGATAGATCCTTGGTGAAGAAGGACCTCATCGACCATGTTTTCAAATGGAGGATATTGTAAATACAGTTCCTGTCTTGCTTGGCATTATCTGTTGTACGGTCAATTATCTTGAAGGGGGGGCATAACTCTCCAGGGTACGCAGCAGCAAAAGGATACTACCGTCTAAGCGTGTCAAAGATTATGCCAAGCAACATATATGCTCTAAAACTTAGTTATTTTGTATGCCGTAAAACTTATATGTTGTAAAACTTATTGTCTGCTCATGAACGAGATACCATTCAAATACGGAAAACCGGTCACGGCCCCTTACTTCATCGACAGGGAAAGCGAACTTGAAGAGCTGTATCACGACTGTTCGAAGGTGACCGCCGGAGGGGAGATCAATATAGCTCTCCTGGGTCTTAGAAGGACTGGGAAGACGTCCCTTCTACGTAACCTGATAGATAATTTGAAAGACGACAAGAAGATCGTACCGGTTTTCATGGATTGTTATGGCATACCTTCGCGGTCCACCTTTGGTAAACAGATGGGGGAGTTGATCAAGGATGCATACATCGAGAAGACGAAGGATATGGGGTACAAAGAGAGGATAAAAAGTTTGGTGAAGAAAAAGACCTCTGACTTACTGTCAAGGACATCTGAGATGGAGATATCGATAGCTAATTATCTGAGCATAAGGATCGGGCTTCAGGAGGGGGGCATAGATGTGTGGGAGAGATCCCTGGAGTACGCGGAAAATATAGGCAAAGAAAAGGATGTATACTTTGTGATGATCCTGGACGAATTCCCGGATATCGCCATCAGGTGGGGAGATGATTTTGTGAAAAGGTTTAGGGCGGTCGTTCAACACCAGAGCAGATGTATGTATATCATAGCCGGGTCCGCGGTGACCTACATGACGGAACTGGTACATAGCGAGGGATCGCCGTTTTATAGACAACTAAAAACGGTTAAACTGGAAAAACTTCCCGAGGATATCACCAGATCCTTCGTCGGAGAACGTCTTGATATGGAAGAAGATGCCATGGACAGGTTCATAGATTTAACGGGAGGATTTCCCGATTATACCCAGCGATTGGGTTACATCTTATTCAGGAGATATGGTAAGGAGGATTTATCCCTGGAAAGACTAGAAAGGGGTTACGAAGAGATGTTGGACGAGCTCCAGATTGAATTCAAGGAAACACTGAGTAGATTTAATATGAAATCCGGGACGTACGGGGATATCATCTTATCTTTGGCGTATCATAAAAGGGCATCGGATGTAGCACGAGATGTGAACATGCCTCTCTCAGCACTCCCCGGTTATATGGACTATCTGATGAGGGTGGGGATGGTAGAGAAGGAAAAACGGGGAATTTACCGATTGTCGGACCCGGTGTTCAATGAGTGGGTAAAACGGATGCAAGTGATCCCGTACGACTAAATATCCTAGTCGACAAACATGTTCAGACTGTTGTTACAATGTTATTCTATCGCTGACCCCCATGGACACGAACCCATCTATGTGGTGATGGTTCTTCAGTGATGTGAGTTCCTCTCTTCGGTTCACGAAGGGTTTTCGAATCATGACTATATGATCCGATCCATATTGTTTAATGTTTAGGTGGTGTTTGCTATTCAGAGTAAAAGATGTCATCGTCTTGGAAAATTATTCAAAATAAAGTAGTCTGGTTGAGAAAATAAATGGATCCTAATACTGATGCGTTCGTTACACATCAGGTTAATTCCTTTGCCTTTTCAAGAAACCTTGAGGTGTTGTCGATTGTTTCTTCAGCACCCGGGTCGTAGAGGTGTTCCCGGATAGGGGCCAGTGCTTCTTCCGGGAGAGGAAGATTTTATATATGGATGTTGCATATCTTTCCTGGTCATGGTCGATAGTTCCCTCGAATCAAGGATCGTTTCCGTTCTGGACAGGAGAGATGAGATACTGTTCGCCTATCTGTACGGCTCCTTCGCACGGAACACGGCGGACGACAAAAGTGATATGGATATAGGGGTGTATCTGAAGGAAGGTGAACACGGTGTGTTCTATCCGGAACGATTGGCCCGTGAACTTGAGGAAGTCCTGGATCGTGAAGTAGATGTGAGGATACTTAACAAAAGGAACATCACCTTTCTACATCAAGTATTGAAGGATGGTAAACTGCAGTTCTGCAGGGATGAGGATAAGAGGGTGGAATTCGAAACAAAAGTGTACGATATGTATCTGGACATAAAGTACTACCTTGACATGTACAACGAGATAAGGAAAGAGAGGGTCTTGACATGATAGACAGGGATATCTTTGAAAGTAAGATAGATCTGATGATGAAAAATCTGGAATATCTTGATGAAGTCAAGATGGAGGATTCTGAGGATTTTTTAAGGTCCTTTGAAAAGATACAGGCAACAAAACATTCTCTGCAGGAAGTGATAGAAGCTTCACTGGATATCGCCAATAATCTGATATCACGCCAGGGATGGCCCAGGGCGGAGACCTACGCCGAGATGTTCGAACGCTTGTGTGAAAACCAAGTGATATGTGAGGACCTGAAAGACAAATTGGTGGACATGGCCAGGTTCAGAAATCTGCTGGTTCATAGATATGGTAGTATCGATGACGAAAGACTCTTTGAGATCTTGCAGGAGAGCCTCGGGGACATACACAGATTCATCGAGGTTATCTATGCTTATATGGAATAGGTATGATCCTTATCCGATAGTACCATGGCTGTTTCGATACATATAATTCGAACCTGTAAGTTCGGTTTCACAGATCAAATCGTTATACATAAAAACCAATGACCGGGGTCAATCACCCAGCATACCCGAGTTCAACATCAAGAGTAGGGCAACCATCAATCCCAAAATATTGATGAAATGGGGGATGGCAATTTTTACCATCTTTTTACCGAACAGGGATACATCCTGAAAAAGTGGGGGTGTTATCCTGAACATATAGCCCATGGCTATGGTCCCACTTGCGGACAGTCCCAAAATCACAGATCCCAAAAGAAAGCTGTTGGCAGTATCCATACCGAATTCAGGTGTGGTTCCCATGTTTATTCCAGAAAAAATTAAGCCCAGTATCGCTATTTGAAGACCATATATGAGTGCGGGCTCCGGAAGAACAAGGAAAACCATGTATTTTCCGAAGTACTCCAAGCTCCCTTCACCCTTCTCGTCTATGCCCTCCATGACCTCTCTGTAGAACATACTCCTTCCAAGGTTTCCGAAGAGGGCGCTGAGGCCTACGGCCAAGAGGGAACCAACGGCCACCCTGTGCTGAACGTCCGTTTGAACTCCGAAGACGAATATCAGCAGTGAAATCAGAATGCAGTATATAGTCCCAGTGATGGGATATATGGAATATATCAGGGATATGTTGGTGAATGTCCCTTGACCCTTATCCTTTTCCGTAGAAAGAGCATCGTAGGGGTCAAGGCTGGACATGATCTCCCGTCTCTTCCTCAGGGCGGTTAGCATCGCCACTGCCGTGCCTATCATGCCCAATCCTATGGATATCACCATCCACTGAACTATGGATTCCATGGAACCATGATTCACCTTATAATAAAAAAGGTTGTGTACAACATATGAACTGCTGTAACAAGTTCTTCCATTCTTTCGCTATGATGCGAGAGCATTTTCTCACGCTTGCCCATATGGTTGTATATATCGAGGATTCATGTGTCGAAAACAAAGGCGATACCTTGAAATATTTCACCATATTAGAGTGATATCATGACGGGACTAGAAAGAAACGGAATAGCAAGGAACATAACCGGACTTGTGGGCAGGACGCCCATGGTATACCTGGACAGGATGGCGGCCGATCTCCCGGGAAGGGTGGCCGCCAAGCTGGAGATGTTCAACCCGTGCAGCAGCGTCAAAGACAGGATAGCCCTGAGCATGATCGAGGCGGCGGAAAGGGCCGGTGCTATAAAGGAGGGCACTGTGCTGGTGGAGCCCACCAGCGGCAATACAGGTATAGGTCTAGCGTTCATCTGTGCTGCGAGAGGTTATAAACTGAAGCTCACCATGCCCGATACAATGAGTGTTGAGAGGCGTAAGCTGCTCTCTGTTTTTGGAGCTGAATTGATACTCACCCCGGGCTCCGAAGGCATGAAAGGGGCCGTCAACAAGGCCAAAGATATCGTGGAAACAACTCCTAATTGCATATTACTCCAGCAATTCAGCAACCCGGCCAATCCTGAGATCCACAGGAAAACAACCGCCGAGGAGATTTGGGCAGATACCGAAGGCAATATAGACATACTCGTGGCCGGTGTCGGTACCGGTGGTACCATCACCGGTGTGAGCCAGGTATTGAAGTCGCGAAAGCCAGGAATGAAGTCCGTAGCAGTGGAGCCCTCAAGCTCACCTGTACTCTCAGGCGGTGATCCTGCACCACATAAGATCCAGGGGATAGGTGCCGGTTTTGTTCCGGAGGTCTATCGGCCCGAACTCGTTGATCGTATAATCCAAGTTACGGATGATGATGCCGGGAAAACAGCCCGTCGTCTGGCCAGGGAAGAGGGAATACTGGCCGGCATATCCTGCGGTGCTGCGGTTTGGGCAGCTTTGGAGGTGGCCGGGGAACCGGAAAACCAGGGTAAGTTGATCGTGGTTGTATTGCCAGATACAGGTGAAAGATATCTCAGCACTTGGCTGTTTCAAGGAGAATAACATGTCCGAAGGCCATGAACACCGATGCCCTGTGGATCCAGGCAGCACCAAATTCAGTGGGCTCGGTTCAGTTGTTGACGAACTATGCCAGACCAATGTCCGCCTGGTGCAGAAAGTGTGCCACCATGGCAATGATCAAGCCTTGCCCTCCAAGACAGCGGTTATCGGCATAATGGAGGACCTGAGAGCAACACTGTTTCCCGGATACTTCGGCATATCAAGGCTGGATATGTGCAGCATCGGGTATCATGTGGGTTCTTTATTAGATAAGGTGCTGAGGGATCTGCAGGTGCAGGTACTCAGGAGCTTGTGCTTCGTGTGTGCCGGAGAATCCGAGGGAAAGTGCACAGAGTGCTCCAAAAAGGCTCTGGATATAGCCAGTGATTTTCTGGAGAGGCTCCCTGGCATACAGAAGCTGCTTGCCAGGGATGTGGATGCGGCTTACAGGGGAGACCCTGCCGCCACCAGCCCTGACGAGACCATTTTTTGCTATCCCGGTATAGTGGCCCTGGCCAATTATCGTGTGGCCCACGAGCTTTATGAACTGGGGGTTCCACTTATCCCCAGGATGATCACCGAACATGCACATTCGGTCACCGGTATAGACATACACCCCGGCGCTGAGATCGGTGAATCGCTTTTCATAGATCATGGGACCGGCATAGTCATCGGGGAGACCTGCGTGATCGGTGGGAACGTCAGCATATATCAGGGCGTCACCCTGGGTGCAAAGTCCTTTCCGATGGATGAGAGTGGTATGAGGATGAAGAGGCTGCCCAGGCACCCCATAGTGGAGGATGATGTCATCATCTACGGTGGCACCAGAATACTGGGCAGGGTAACCATCGGTAAGGGCTCGGTAATCGGTGGCAATGTATGGCTCACAGAAAGTGTTCCCCCGGGGAGCAGGGTGCTGCAATCCGGTGTACGGTTTGAGCAGTTCCAGGATGGCGAAGGGATTTAACGGAGATAAAGTGTCTTTACCGATTATGGTCATGGACACGACTTTTAAGCATATTTGGGGCACGTATAAGACACTATGTGTTTTGGGTGAATGTAGAAGCAATTTGATATTTTACCATAAAGCTGAACCGAAAAAATTGAGTTGTTTGTGGAGATCGTAGAAAGATAATTGGATTACATTTATTTAAGATGCTCTATGCTTCTCAAATCAAAAAACATAGTTCTTGTTCCTCTTGCTTTAAATCTTTTTTTCTCGTTCTTAGTTTCAACTGCAAATTGAAAACCTAATTTTATATAAAATTCAAAAGCATCTTCTTTAGCTTGCACTAATAATAACCTTAACCCAGCATATCTAGAGCTATCTAGTCCATGCATCGCGATCTTCTGAATCATTGTCCTCCCTATACCTTTATTTTGATATTTTTTATCAACGGCCAATCTACCGATGGTTAAAGAGGGTATACCTTCTAGGTGAAATTTATCCAATTTAAAACCATGTTTCCTTTCGACATATGCTTTTTTTAGTAAATCATTACTTAGTGTATAATAAGCTACCAACTCACCATGATAATAAACCAATGTAGTTTTTCCAAATTTTTCGTCCTCGTATTTGATTACTTCGTCAGTACATAAAAACTCGTTGAGGTCATTATTGCCACAATCAAAATTTTTTATCTTGTGAGTGTCATTACAAAAGGTTCAAAATCCAGTTCAGATGGTTCAATAGCTATAGGGTGGCTAAAAAGTTCTGAAATACCTATCACCTATTTGATGTTTAATCATCAGGTTTGAATAATTTCCGCCCTTCTTTATAAAATTCTTTTTGCGCTTGTGAAAGTTTAAACTCCGATAATCTAATATTAAATATCTTTGAATCTTTCTTTTTTAATGTCGGGACGGGGTCGGGGTATGCCATTTGTTACACCTTAGATCATTTTACACAACATATGTCTATGGTTTTCAATTCTTAATATCACAATGGTGTCAAGTGCAATAAATAGTTTACTAAAGCCGTTTTAGTATGTGATTCTGTAATTGTTTCGCTCTGTTTTTTGGAGATAAAAGGGGATGAGCGACGAATATATGAAAATGTCTCTATGAACGGTGGTTGATAACTGCCGACTTTTGCGATATTTTTGAGGGAAACTGCCGGTTTATGCAGAAAAGATAGAAAGATGCCTGTGATGTTGGTCTTTGGAGATGTAAGGTGGATTTTCGAACTGCTGGAAAGGGTGGGGGGTCTGCTGATTTTTGCGTGCGAAATGTGGCAGGTCGCTATTGGTTTTTGCTGAGGCTTGGAAGGAGGGATCATTTGGTGGAAACTTCAGATAACTTTAGCCTCTTCCCAACCCCCTAACACATACCCCGTCTCTCAACCCTTCAATATATCTCAAAGCCTTGTTGTGTTAAACTTATAACGACCTCTTTCTTAACGTCTTCGTACTCGGGCGGATTGACCAGAAGTACCTTGAGGTCCCTCAACCATTCCTCTTTGGAAATACTTATGGGGACCTCACCGATCCTGTTCACGACCTCCATCTTTTCAAAGAACAATCCCTTGTTCAACGGTGTACCCTGTTTCAGCAAGAACCAAACATCGTAGAGGTCTCTTCCCTTGGATCTGGAACTCAGGGCGCGCAATTTTTCCGCAAAGACTTCCTCCTTTTGAAGACCCAAAGCAGAAATCACCCTGACCTCGGGATATTCAAAAAATAGTCTTGTCCATTTAGGTTCTAACAACACATCTTCTCTTTTCGATATCTCTATGTTGATACTGCCCATGGATTTTTCAGAACCTCTGTAAAGAGGACCTCGATATCTCAACCTTGCGTTGAACGATATATCTTTATCTTCCACCTTATCGACGGCAGCTTCCACACCGTAAGACATCAGATCGTCTGCAGCCGCATCCATGATCTCATCTATCTTCACTTCATCGTAAACCGTAAAATCCAGATCTTCGGAAAATCTGTCCAAACCAAAAGCGTGTTTCAGGTAAGTTCCGCCTTTGAATACCAAAGAGTCGCCTCTACGATAAAGCTCATTCAAGAACAAGGATTGGATATAATCCTGTTCAAGTATACGTTTCGGAATTGTCGTTACAATTCCAAAGGTCGGTGGAATTGCAAAGCAATTCCAGCAGATGCAACGGTAATTCTTTCCTATGGATCTCTCTCAATTGGATTCTTGTTATCATCTTACATCCCTCTTAACGTATAATTTCCACTCGGAATTCAACACGGATCCCTTTTGCTTGGGGTCGAGTTTTGTGTAGGTATCGATGAGTTCCTTCAGTTCTCCCTCACGGAACTCTATATCTTTTTCTTCCAACAGATATCCCAAACGGGAGGCAACTGCGGAGCTTCCGGTTAACACACAGTACTCTATGAGCCTATCCGTATCCAGCTCATCCGATATGGATTCTCGTATCTGAGATATACCTCCGGAGTACTCCGGATTTCTTAAACAGTCGATCAGGGTCTTCTCCATATCGGAAACTACCACCTTATCATATCTCTCGTACCCGAAGAACAGCGATCTTTTTATGGTAATGTACTTGATATTCTGCCCCTGAAGTCGTAAAGGCTTTTTTCTCTTTGTGGTAACAAGGAACACCGTCCGTGGAACTTGATCTGTCATTTTATGGTAGTGTAAAGCACTCCAGAAAGCTATGTAAGACGGTTGAAATATATGGGGTACGATCTCGTAGATATCGAGTTCATTCCACACCTCGGTCAAGATGTATTTGCCTTTTTCCACCCGTTTGACCAGGTCCTTCTCCAACATATTACCGATTATCCGATAAGTATTCTCTTTTGATGTATCCAGGAAACGAACGATATCTTTGTTTGTGAATACGACCATATCCCTGGATCTGATCTCTGTGATCACCTGAGCTTCCCGCCTAGCGATACTTTCCATGTAATCATGTTATACACTGATCATATAAATAGTTTACACAGTTTGTAATGTGTCGTACAGCGGTAGCTATTCACTAAAAACACACCTTTGTAGAATGTGATTCTGCAATTATTTCGTTCTGTTTTTTTGAAGATGAAAAGCGGTTAATTCAGGAAAAATATCATTATGATCCATAGTTGTTTTTGGTCATGAACGGC
>JAFDTY010000058.1 GCA_019594055.1 Candidatus Haladaptatiplasma halalkaliphilum
TCCAGGCCTTGGGTGGAGAGGTCTGTATAGGTGGCCACATCCATCATCTCCACGGTGCTTTTACCGGTTCCACCGTTACTCGTATCCATACCGGAGGTTTCAACGTTCCAGAACGAATTCTCGGTATTTCCCGCTCCCGCGCCATAGTCTCCTATGAGACCTCCAACCAGTTCTTCTCCCACGACCTGGCCGGTAGAGTAGGTATTGATCACGTCACCTATGTGTTCGCCTACCAGACCCCCTATGCGTCGAGTTCCGTTAACGTTACCCGTGGCATAGCAGTTTGTTATCAATCCCAGGTTTGCGGTATGTTTGTAGTTGTATCCCACCAGACCCCCTGCACGGGAAGGGCTGTTCACATCCCCAGTGGCGGAAGAATGGTGTAATACACCACGGTTTTGTCCCATTAGTCCTCCGGCATAATAGTCAACTGCGAAAACACTTGCCGATGAGGAGGAACGCTCAACAACACCTTGATTCCAGCTCAAGCCAACCAGTCCTCCGGCATTTCTGAACCCGTCCACATGGCCGGAAGTATGGGAATTGGTGACCAAACCACCGTGGTTGTCTCCCACAAGACCACCCACCCTGAAGCGGCCGTTCACATATACCGATGCATGGGATTTTTCCACCGTTCCGGGCCTGATACGGCCCACAAGGGCACCTACCTGATCGTTACCGGTTACATGGGCATCAACAAGCCTGACATTTGTTATAAGAGCACCCATACCCAGGCAACCGAAGAGGCCCACATCGTCCTCTCCCGGCCTGTTTATATACAGATCACCTATGGCGTATCCGTTACCGTCAAAGGTTCCCGTGAACTCCGTATCGTCTGTCAAATTGAAAGTCCCTATGGGTTCCCAACCCTCCGCGGTACCCACCAGGTCGCCGTAACCCGGGCTGTTCTCATCTAAGTCGTTCATCAGCACGTAATTGCCGTCGAGATCGTTGCGTATGTCATCCAGGTCGTACCAGTCCGATACCGACATCAGTTGACTCAACTCATCCCCGATCACCGTACCATCCGCCGCAGAAAAGAAGGAGAATCCTGCGGCACTTAGCATCAGTGCGGTCACAAAACAGAAAGCCTGAATCTTGCATGTTTTTCTTTTTAACATTTTATCGCCTATTTTACTAGTTTTCAGCTATAATTATCACCATACTATAAAGTTTTCCCCCCATCGTTTATCGTATAACGTTAGAGATGGTATCGAAACCGCGGGTAACCCCGATTCACTTCAGATGAGCGTCGAACCAGTCCAGCATGAACTCCAACCGCTTCATCCTCTGCTTTGGCCTCCCCTCCCTTGACAGACCGTGGTTCTCACCCTCGATAAGTACCAGCTTGGATTCCACACCATGATACTTGAGGGCGGTGAACATCTGGATGGCCTCGGCCTCCCAGCACCGGTAATCTTCGCGGGAGGTGATGAACAGGGTGGGCGTCCTCACTTTATCGGCGTATTTCATGGGCGAGCGATCCCAAAGTTGCTCCACATTATCCCAGGGGTCCGCAAGTATCTGATCCTTCACAAAGTAGTACCCTATGTCCGTGGTCGCAAATTTCGATATCCAGTTGCTTATGCTTCTGAATGATACGGCTGCCTTGAACCTGTGGGTATGGCCGATTACCCAGTTGGTCATGAATCCGCCGTAGGAACCTCCCGTAACACCTAGCCTGTCCTCGTCTATGAAATCGTACCTCTCCAGGGCGGTGTCCATGACCTTCATTAGGTCGTCGTAGTCGGGACCTCCGTACACCCCCATTATATCCGCGAAAGCGTCACCCCTGGCGGAGCTACCTGACGGATTGCTGAAGACAACCGCATAGCCACTGTTGGCCAAAAGCTGCATCTCGTTGAAGTGAACATTTCCGTAAACACACTTGGGGCAGCCGTGGATCTCCAGTATGGTAGGATATCTGTCCCCATCCCGGTACCCCACGGGCTTCATCACCCACGCATCTATCTTCCTGCCGTCAGAATCCACCTGGAAGTACTCCGGTTCGGAAAGCTGGTAACCAAGGTCGTTGAAATCCGTCAACCTCTCCTCTTCTCCATCGTACAAATAAAGTTCCTGGGGGCGTAGTCCCCTCAGGGCCACGTATACAAATTTTTGTTCGTGCACGTCCAGGGCCGATAAGGACCCCTGACCCAGGACAACGGGTTCGACCTCTCCTCCCGGGGTGAATCTGTACAGGTTGACGTTGTACCCTTCCGTTATCAAAAAATGGTAAACTCCGTCTTCCACCCTCACGACCTTACCCCCGCCGTACTGCACGTCAGTCAGCAACGAATTACCCAGGGAACGGTCCATATCCGTGAGTTTCTCGTATCCGCCACTGTCACGATGGTACAGGTAAAGCTCGGTGTTGGTGTTTATGCCCATCCTTTTCATGTCCGTTGCTTCGAAGAGTATCTGCTCGTCAAGGTAACGGGCCCTGTCTATGCTCAGTACATCCTGTGTTAGTCGTACCAGTTCGCCCGTTCCAAGGTCCAGTTCGTAAAGGTAATCTTTCACCTCGTACTTGTCCGTGTACTCGTTTATCACAATGCATATGCGCTCACGGCCGGCATGGAAGTCCGCAACATTTTTGTAGCCCCCCACCAGCAGCTCGAGCTCTCCCTTTTCCACGTCCAGCCGGTAAAGGTGCACCCGTTTCTTGTTGCAGAACCCCTCCTCGTTGGACCAGAAAGGTATCTCGTCCAGTTCGTGATAGTCCTTACCATCTTTCAACTTCTCCTTGTCATCCTCGTCCTTCTCACCCTCAACGGCCTTCTCCCACACGGTAACGAAGATGCCGCCCTCGGACCTTTCCATACCGAATATCTTCTTGTCCAGTGTGAAGAGATGCTGTGCCTCGCCCCCGTGTATGTCTATCCTGAAGAATTTGGTCTCGTCCTTCTTCTCGTCTTTCTTTTCATCCTTCTTTTCACTTGTTTCCCTGCCCGAGGTGAACAGGATCTCCCGGTGGTTCAGCCAGATGAAACCGGAATCCTTACCGCTGTTGGTAAGCTTGTAGGTCCTTTTGGATTCCATCTCCAGTATCCACAGGGTGGACTTGTACTTGTTTTCACCCACATCCATCCTGTGTTGTGAGAAGCAGACATGTTTACCGCCCGGTGAAAAGTTCGGGTTGGACAGGAAGGTGTAGTCGGGCAGATCTTGAACCTTCAGTTTTTCCATGGTATCGCTTCGGAGATACACTCCTGGGATTAAAAGATTTAGTTACGGTGCGGCGGCATGGCTCGCGTTGGCCGGGCATTTATTACCTCTTCATTTCATGGTCTTATAGTGAAACCGGGATGTGGCCTCTCAGGGAAACTCTATCCTTTTCTGTGTTTTGCCCACATCATCAGTAAGGTAGGCAGTAGGTAAACCGCCGCTACGGAGCTGTACAGTATGGTCATGGCGGTTATCAACCCGAACTGGGCAACCGGGGGTAACGTGGCGAAACCTATCAACCCGAAACCGGCTATGGTGCTGGCCGCACCTCCGAAAAGGGCCAGGCCCGTGTTGGTGACGGTGCTGTTCATGGCATCGGGTATCTCACGGAATTTCTTCATATCTTCCGTGAACCTGTTTGATATGTGTATACCGTAATCCACACCGATACCTATGGTCAATGATGTTACCATCAGCGTCATTATGTTGAGGGAGATACCCCATACATACATGGTACCGAGTATCCAGAGAACGCACAATAGAACGGGTACCATGGTAAGTATACCCAGCATGAATGACTTTTCCTTTATGTAGAAAACAATCACCATGATCAGTGTACAAACTATGAGTGTGGTTATAAGAGAATTCAAGGCACTCCTGTTGAGAACGTCGAGCATGATCGTTCCCACCACGCTTCCCCCCGTGAGTACGGCGCTTTCCGAAACGGAATCGATGGGTTCCTTGTAAACGGCGATATTGTCCATCAGACTGTTCATCTCCTTGGATTCCGTTCCGGTCAAAGTGATGGATATCCTCAGGGCGGTAGCATCGTACAATCCACTTTCGTCCATATGGATTACCGAGACGGTATCGGTGTGTGACAGGGGGTTCATGTAAAGCCAATCGTATAGTGCCCTGAACCCGGTGCTATTCACGCCTTCCCTCACCATCCCGTCCTCGCCGATCATGCTGTGGTACATATAACTGAAAGTCTCGTTGTAGTTCCCATCGGGGAAGCCCGTGGGAACCTCTGTTGCCCAGTCCTCCATTATGGAACCTATCCATTTGACGTCGGGCTCGCCACCTATCTGCACTATGTATTGTTCGTCCCCCATACGTTCGATGGTCCTTTGGATGGCATCGTACACTTCGGGCTCGGCGATATCACCTTTCACCAGCAGTTGTATCTCCGATGCCTCGCCACCGGCAAAGGGGAATTCATTCAGCATGAAGTTAAGGTCCCTGGATATATCGAGGTTATCCGGGAGGAAATCCTCGAAATCGAACCGGGTTTCAAGGTTGACAGCACCGTAGGTCGCTGCCGCGGAGATGATCAAAACTACGGCTATGATGATCACGGCCGAGGTCTTTGATGAGGATGCCCCCAGGCTGATGAACCTGCTCAGGGAGGGTACCCTTTTCCTTCGGACCTTTTTGTCATTTTTCTTATCCTTCCTGGCTTTCCTCAGGTCCTTCAAGTGTAGGCAAGCGGGAACGAAGGTGACCATGGTGATGAAGCTACTGATGATACCTATGGTAGCGATGAAACCGAATTCCCTCAGGGGACCCATGGGCGATGAAAGGTTTGACATGAAGGCGGCAGCCGTGGTTATGGTTACCAGTAGCAGTGCGGTACCGACGAATTTCACGGTGTTTCCGGAAGCCTGTTCCAGATCACTACCCTTCCTTGTCTCTTCCCTATGGCGCATGGTAAGATGTATACCGTAGTCTATCCCCAACCCCACCATGAGTATTGGTACTACCAGTGTCATGGGGTTGAACGAAAAGCCCAGTACAGTGCCGAAACCGTACATCCATAGTATACCCATGGCCAGGGCTGTCAGGCAGATGAACACCTCGGTGATGTTCCTGAACACTATGACCAGTATCACGATCACCAGCAGAAATGCCAGGGGGAACAGGATACGGATGTTCTTGTTGCTCTCCTCCATTATCTCGTTCATTATCAAGCTCCCGCCCATGACCCGCATGGTGGTGGATTCAAGGTCTTCCTCCCTTACGATCTGATCCATCCTTTTCTCTGACAGGGAAAGCGGGTTTTCCTCGGTGGTCATGCCTTCGCCCAACTCGTCATGGGCGAGGGAACCGTTCAGCATGATGAACAGCATCGTCCCCTTGGCGCCGAAACGGTTCTCTTGGGGCATGAAATCCCTTGTCAGTAGCATGGTGAACATGCCCTTAACCTGGGGTGGTGTGTGCTCCGAGGAGAGTATCTGCGCCACGGTCATCTTGATGTCGTCATCGCTCATGTCTTCCATGACTCCGATCATCTCTTCCATCGTCGGGTTCGGGTTACCCTGTGCGGCAAGTGCGGTCTGTGCTATCACACCCGCGACGGAGTTGAAGTTCACCGAAGGCATCTGGGGGTACATGAGGGTAGGCCCGATGTCCGGGTCGTTCACTATCCTTTGTCCCACCGTGAGCATCTCCACCATGGCACCCGAGGTCATCACGTCCTCATGGTTTCCCCTGACCAGTATGCTTACCGTACGAACATTAGTTGTGCTGAACAGTTGGCCCATCTCCCTCTGGGCTACTATCACCTCATGGTCGGGCATGAAGGCGGATTCCGAGAATTCCTGATTGATACCGAACACGCCTATGGCTCCCGCGGCGATGATGGAGATAACTACCAGGATTATTACCGTCTTTTTTGGGTGGCTCGATACCCCGTAACCTAAAGTTTTCATTACCATGTGCTTCATCTCTTTCTATGGTGTGAATATATGGCCATCGAACAATACTCTTGTATTTCAGTTTTTTGTACTATGCTATCGGAACACCTTGTTCGGGCGGATGGATATATCCTACCTGTCGCGAGTCGCCCGATAAGGTCGGACTAATGTGACCATGATCTACCAACCTGTTCCCTGATTAGTTTCAACCGAAACCGTTATATAGTTTAGTTTCATGCGAAACTAGTACTCATGACCGACACGACCTCCGGAAGGAGATCATTACGTGACATCTTGTCAAGGCCCAGCAAGGACGAGATACTCGAAGGTAACGTACTTCTGGTGATGTTCAAACTCGGCTGGCCTATCATGATCGCAATCCTCTTCAGGACACTCTACAACCTTGCGGATGCATTCTGGCTCGGACGTCAGGTGGGCGATGCCGCCATATACTCGGTGGCCGCCTCGAGCCAGGCCTGGACCGTGATATTCATGGTCATGTCCTTGGAGATAGGGTTCGGCGTGGCCGCTCTGGCCCTCATCTCACAGTATACGGGTGCCAAGAGGTACGACAGAGCGGCCGAATACGCGGGTCAGTTATATTTTATCGTGATAACCCTCTCGCTCATACTGGGCGTGGTTGGTTATCTGGGCACCCCATACCTGATGAACGCTCTGACCGCCAGGGCGGAGGACGGCGCCCAGCTCGCCCACTACGGTACCCAGTATCTTCAGATAATCTTCATGGGCATGCCCTTCATGTTCCTCTTCTTCGTTTTCATGTTCATCCTCCGGGGCTGGGGTGATAACGTGACACCCATGAAGATAATGATAACCACATCCATATTGAACGTTATAATCGATCCCTTTCTCATACTCGGTTCCGGACACGTGCTTTCCCTGGGCCCGTGGACCTTTACCATACCCACTATCTTCGGTTACCACATCCCCGCCATGGGCATACGGGGCGCGGCCATAGCCACTGTGGGCCTTCAGGGCGTCGCATCCCTGGTATCGGTATACCTCATGTTCAGCGGCAAGGTGGGTCTGAAACTAAAACTCGAGTATCTGAAGCCCGATTACAATAAGATAAAGATGTTCTTCAAGGTGGGGCTCCCTGCCTCCGCGGGGAGGCTCGGCAGTTCCGTCGGCTTCGTGGTGCTTTGGTGGATACTGTACAGCTTACCCAATACGGGTACGGTGGCTGCGGGCTACGGGGCGGGTAACAAGATACTTACCATAATGTTCCTGGTGATAGGCGGCGTGTGCATGGCCATGTCGACCATGGTGGGCCAGAGCTTGGGCGCAGACCTCAAGGAACGGACGGAAGAGATAGCCGTGAAAGGATTGATAGTTGTGACCGCTTTGATGACCTTCATCGCCCTGTTCGTTATACTTACCAGACACCTACTCATAGGGATCATCCTGCCGGGTCAGGACGATGTGATCGCCACCGGTGGCAGGTTCCTGTTCATATATGCCCTCTCCATACCATTTTTCGGGTTCTACGAAGGCGTGTCACACCTTCTCGGTGGCTCGGGGCACACGGTACAGCAGATGGCCCTGGACCTCACCAGGATATGGGCCATGCGTATCCTTTTCGTGTTCATACTGGCCATCATCCTGGGGATGCACGAGACCGGGTTCTTCATAGGCATGGCCCTGAGCAACGTCATCGCCGCCGGGGTGGCCTTCGTACTATACCACAAGGGATGGTGGAAGGAGAAGATAATCGAGGAGAAGCCTTACATGAAAGTGGAGTCCGTCGGGTGATACCACGGTAAGTCTGTTGTAAAAAAAGGGAAAGGGGTTAGTAGTCCACGGTCCATATAACGGGAGTATCCGCACCGTTGTAAACCCAGTAACCTTTACCGGGCTCGAACTCGAAGGTAAAAACATCATGGGTGTAAACTATGTTGTACTCGTTAGAAGTGTCGAAGTAGCCTATTCGTGTAACTTCCATCGGCAAATCATGATTGCCCGGGCTGTTACTCGGCAGTCCCACCATGTTCCAGCCCGGTTGCAGTGTTATATCCGTGCTCTCGGGTATGCTGCCCAAAACCGTGAGGGTAACATCCTGGGTTACACGTATCCAGATGCCCATGGTGTTGTCCCACGTCTGCAGATTGTTGAAGTGGTCCGGCCTACCTGGAACGTAGCTTAGCCATCGGTCATCAAAGGAGTCGTAGTACATCAATTTGGTGTAGTTACCATCTATGCCTGTAAGTATTGCTTCTGGTGACGTATCTGTCAATACAAGGTTGAAAGAGATAAAGTTCCAGCCGTCAGAATCGGGATAGGCGAACAATGGTATATCCATGGTGACGAGCGTGGATTCCTGCACCGCATCCGTATTTTCCTCTTCCAAACCATTTATACCGACTGCACGTACAACATACCACCAGTATATATCATCGGCCTTACCTTTGTCTTCGTCAATATACTCGTACTGTGAAGACCCATCTGCAGTTAAGCTGTCTATGAGCGTACTCGTATTCCATGGGCCGCTTTCATGTTCCGCCCTGTATAAGTTATAATGGTCGACCTCACCTATCGTTTCGTGGGGACTGGCATCCCAGGTTAGCAGGTTGTGTTTGCCATCAGGCAAGATAGCATCGATATGGATATCGTCTATGCGCCATCCGGCTCCGTTATCTTCACCCCATGCTTCAACCCCCGCATCCCAGCGTATGTGGATCGTCTCGCCCATGTAACCGGTAAGGTTGAAAGTTGCAGTGGTCCAACCGTGAATACCACCCCATGCCTCTTCTCCGCCCAAGGGGTTTTGATAGGCTGTGGGAACAACTCCGTCATACCCTTCTTCAGGTATTATCACTATCCAAGGGCCGTCAGCACCCCCCGTTGATAATTTAACGTTACCCGCATCAAAGAGGTCCGAATCACCCCAATCGCGCCAGTGCTGGAATGTCAGGGTTACGCCGTATCCGCTATCCGCATCCGAAGGTATCAAGATAGACGGTGATATCAACCAACTCAATCTACCTGCCGATGAGTCTTTGTAGAAGGCTCCGTCACCGAAATCCCATGAATGATTGCCGGAAAATGCATCGTGGTCGCGTATCTCCCATGAACTCGCATCCACATCGGATGTGCCCGTTATGTATCCCATATCCCCACCCTCTGCATCGTCCTCATATATCGTCTGTACTGACTCGCCGTGATGTAAAACTGCTAGATTTTGAGGGGGGTCCGGAGGTGTTCCAATGATCTCGAAAACAAGTTCGCTTATTCCCTCGCCTGTAAGGCCCGCTCCGTCGGTCGCCATAACACGCACCTTGCACTCACCACTGTTTACGTTGGGTAAGGTCCACATATAGCTACCGGTATCATCTGCGCCTGCGACTATGGTTGTCCAGGAAACGCCGCTGTCTGTACTGTAAAAAATATCTACATGGTCCACGGGAACGTCCCCTTTGACGGTAGTCCATGATATGTACTCCTCCGTGCCGGCCAGCCACTGTTCACCGCCATTGGGTACTAATAGTACGACCGTGGGTGCCAGGGGATGCGGGTCGGGCTGCCACCATAGAAGTGGATATGTGATATTCTCTTTTATCCACCATATATCAACAAAATTCCAGCCTACATCGGTGAAGGTACTCCGGGTTTTCATCTCCGTGGTGTTCCTCCCCGTTCCGCCCGCACTTTCGTTCTGGCCGGAGGTATCAACATCCCAGAACGAATGGATGACTATACCGGGGTTATTACCCTCGCCTTCAAGGTTACCCACCAACCCACCATAGGATATACTGTCCGTAACGGCCACCACACCGGTGAAATATGACCTGTTTACCTCACCGCTAAAATCCATGCAACCTACCAAACCGCCTATCTTTTCGCCTTGGGATACGGTAACGCTACCCCAAGCGTAACTGTTTGATATGGTGCCCTGTCGAGAACAACCTACCAAACCCCCGTATCTGTCTCCGTCGCCAAGACCTGAAGAGTGGACAGAGACGTTTGCAAAGCTGTACCTCAAAACGGGATTGTCCATCCCACCGGATGTTTCCCTATAACCGTTGTGAGCACCGATCAGACCTCCCGTGGAACCATCACCGGTAACACTTCCACCTGTGGCGTAGCAGTTTTCTATGTGTATATTTGCGTTTCCTGTAACCCTGCCGATCAATGTGCCCGTGCCTACGGCACCTGTAACTTCAGCATCCGTTAAAGCGACGTTCCTAACGGCGGTGGAAGCCACGTTGTTCCCGATGTGACCGAATAATCCCTGGTCATCGCTATGGGGCCGGTTGATGTACAAACCTATTATGTTGTTGTACCTTCCGTCGAAAGTTCCGAGGAACCGTTCTGCCTCTGTCCCTATGGGAACGAACCCCGCACCCTCGCCGGCATCGGTACCCCACATCTTCGCAGGTACCCGTATCCCGGAAAGGTCGAGATCCCAGGCTAATTCGTAATGGGCATTCAGGTCCATCATCATCAACTGCAGTTGGTGACTGTTTTTTATGGTAGTGCTCCACTCCATCCTCAGGAAGGGCCGGGTCTCTCCGTCCAGCATCCACCATGTTTCATCGAAGTCCCAATCTTCGTTCAAGAACGTGTCCAGGGTCATCATGTCAGTGGTGTTCTTTCCGATCCCACCGGCACTGACGGTCTGCCCGGACGTTTCGTTGTCCCAGAATCCGCCTAAAACTCCGCCGGTTGCGGAACCGATCAGGCCTCCCAACGCAAAGTCACCGCTCACAGGCCCGGATGAGTAGGAGTCAGTCACGAACCCATCGTTCCTCCCCACGAGGCCGCCTACATGAGCTCCTCCCTGGACCACTGCTGTGGAATAGGAATTGGAGATGGTGCTGGTAGTGATGCCCACAAGACCGCCCACTCTAGTAGTACCGTTCACCATACCGGCGGAATATGAGTACCTCACCGTTCCACCGTTGTTCTGTCCCACCAGCCCTCCCGCAGAAGTACCCCCGGTCTCCAGGACGTGTCCGGTGGCATAGCTTGTTTCCACCGTGGCTGTGTTATCACCCACTAGGCCCCCTACCATCCAATAACCCACTACATCGCCTGTGGCGAAGGAAGAGGATATGCTCCCTTCGTGGTTGCGCCCCACCAGACCTCCTACCCTGCTTCCGTCGCTATCGACGTCACCGGTGGCGTACGAATTCTCCACCGAGCCACGGTTCCACCCCACAAGACCACCCACATACTGTGGCCCGCTGGTGTTCCCGGTGGCGTAGGATCCCAACACCTCGCCTGTATTGTATCCCACCAGTCCACCGATATTTTGAACATCCCCGTGAACATCTCCCGTTGCATACGAGTTCTCCACATATACGGATGTCCCGGCAAGGCCTCCGACCAATTCTAGACCCGTGACGTCTCCGGATGCCCATGAATGGGATATGATCCCGCCCATGCCGCCACCCATCAGGCCGCCTGCCCTGCTGTAGCCGTTCACGTTACCCGAGGCATGGCAGCGTGAGATCACCCCGTTATTGTTGTATCCCAACAGACCACCCACATGAAGATGATATCCCGTTACGGCCCCATGAGCGGACGAATCGTTCAGATATCCGTCGTAGTTGTACCCCACAAGACCTCCGGTCCAGCTCGAACTGGTGCTGGCCCCTATGACATCACCCCAGGCGGTGGAGTTGGATATGGGTGAACCGTCGGCATTGATACCCACCAGGCCGCCTACATGAGCATCTCCCACCACATCACCGTATGCATGGGTGTGAGATATCTCACCCGCGTTACGACCTATCAGGCCGCCCACCTGGGTACTGGTGCCGTTCACACTCCCTTCAGCGATGGAGTTGGTAACGTACCCGTCAATGTTGTAACCTATTAAGCCACCCAGGTACTGCTCGCCGCTGATTTTCGCAGATGAAAATGAATCCTCCACTGTGTTATTATCATTGTAACCCAGGAGTCCTCCCAGGTAATGTAACCCCTCTATATTGCCATGTGAAGAGACGTTAGATATCTCACCGTTGCGGCTTAGTCCCACCGCGCCGCCCAGGTAGTAGATACCCGAGATATCACCGTGAGCATAGGAATCACGTATGGTACCCCCATTGTTGCGGCCCACTAGACCACCTAGATGATAATCCCCATAGATGCGAGATACGGAATATGAGTCATATATGAGTCCCTGGTTCTCTCCCACGAGACCACCCAGGTAGTTACCATTGGTGACGTTACCCGTGGAGTAACAATCATAGATATCTCCATGGTTAAGTCCCACCAGGAGGCCCCGATACCAGCTGGACCCATACACGCTGCCGGTAACCGAAGAGTTGTGTATGACGCCATGTACGTTATTCCCGACCAGGCCGCCTGTACTCCCCCAGCTGGTTATGTTAACGTCTATCATGCTCACGTTGCTTACGGAACCACCGGGACCCATGTAGCCGAAGAGTCCCTGGTTCGAACTCTCCCTATTTATGTACAGTTCGGTTATGCTGTATCCCCGGCCGTCCAAGGTACCGGTGAACATGTCCGTACCTGTACCGACCGGCTCGAATCCCGCTCCATCGTTCCATCCTACGGTTTCCGAAGCGTCTATATGGTTTGCCAGGGCGTAATGCCCGCCGAGGTCCAAATTCATGTTTTGCAGATCATGCACATCGTATATCATGATAGTATCGTTCAGGTTACCTCTTCCCACGACCTCAACTGTGGATATTCGGCCTAATCCGCCGGCTATAAAAGCCACACTTCCCATAACTATCATCATTGACAGGGTCAAAACCGTTATCTTGTTTTTACACATTTATTATCTCCATATATTTTATATGCCGAATAAAGGTATACTCTTTCTTTAATCGACCACAGATACATTGCTATTTAAACCTTACCAGGTACATATCATAACTATGGTGCATATTCTGATGAACTAGGTTTTACCTTTTATAGTCAATGACACGACTTTTAGTGAATGTATTTGTGTCCTTGACGTCTAACAAGAAAGGTCGTCCTTTCTTGTGAGTCTCAGAATTATTAATTAATTCTAAGTATGTTGGAACTGGGTTCCAACACTATTTGGAATTTTTTTAAAAATTCTGAAATAAGTTGTGTCTTCCACCATAATTGTTGTAACAGTGCCCCCTGGGTATCGTCTGCCCAAGGTATACAAACGGTGTAGATCGTATAATGAAAAAAAGGGAAAGGGGTTAGTAGTCCACGGTCCACGTCACGGCATGGTCCGCACCGTTGTAAACCCAGTAACCTCTACCGGGCTCGAAGACGAAGGCGGCCACATCGTAGTTGTACGCAACGTTGTATTCCATGGACGCATCGAAGTAGCCTATCCGTGTCACTTCAGTGGGTAAACCGTGGTTGCCACTACTCTGACTGGGCAGCCCCACCATGTTCCATCCGGGGTGGAGTGTGATGTCCGTACTCACTGGCGCATATCCCTCTACTGTAAGGGTAACATCCTCGGTTACGCGTATCCAGACGCCCA
>JAFDTY010000102.1 GCA_019594055.1 Candidatus Haladaptatiplasma halalkaliphilum
AAGTAACCACATCAACATACCCATTCCGGCAGATTCGTCGTCACCGTTATCATCTTCAGGAGGTAAATCGCCATTGTCGTCGTCCTCCTCAACCGGTAGTGTACTGCTGAGGAAGGGATAGGTCTCCCCATCGACGATATTCCAGGTAAAGTCGATGTTTGGGCCTTTGGGGACCGCTACAGTAACTATATCCCAGCCCGCATCAGTGAATGTGGTGATGTCAATCATCTCGGCGGTGGTCAGCCCTGTACCTCCATCACTTTCAGTTATACCTGAGGTCTCGATATCCCAAAAGGAGTTCGACACCGTGCCAGCATTCCATCCAACGAGTCCGCCTACACGACTACCACCGCTCACGGTTCCCGTTGCATAAGAATTCGACACCGTACCCCTGTTCATTCCCACGAGACCGCCTACACTTCCGGAGCCGCTCACGTCTCCCGTCGCATACGAATTCGACACTGTGCCCCTGTTCTCTCCTACGAGCCCACCTACTCTGTGGTTTCCGCTCACGTTTCCCGTCGCATACGAGTTCTCTACCGTGCCGTCCCAATTTAATCCTACGAGCCCGCCTAAATAATTCCAACCGCTCACTTCTACATCTATCACACCTATATCAAGAACCATACCCCCATTTACGTTTCCAAACATACCTAAATCGGTAGCGAAGGGGATGACGATGTGAAGGTTAGATAAAGTGTGACCATCACCATCGAATTCCGCTGCAAGATATGGTATGTACAGATTATGTTCATTTGATAAGTCGATATCTGCTGCCAGACGGAACTTGTATCCTTCTCTATCAGCAAAACCCAATAGATCACGCAAACCATCCGTACTGCTTACTTCGTAATAATCACCAACAGGGACGAGGGTATCGCTGTAATCCTCTATATCGAAACGGAATCCATTGTTGAACCATTCATCATATTGTTCATTGAAAATACCTCCGATGGTGATATGATGTTCACCGTTTATCAGCACGGAATCGATGTTGTAAAAACTGTTCGACACCGTGCCACCCCAGCTACTTCCAATGAGCCCCCCTGCACCTCCATTACCGCACACGTTACCATTGGCATATGAGTTGGACACCGCGCCAGTGTTTAATCCCACTAGACCGGCTACCCACTCGTCACCGCTACCGCTTCCCGTGGCATACGAGTTCTCAACCATGCCACCTTCATTCATTCCCACGAGTCCGCCTACACGACTACCACCGCTCACGGTTCCCGTTGCATAGGAATTCTCCACCACCCCTCCCGGATGTGATTGACTTCCCATGTGTCCCACGAGTCCACCAACAGAGCCTTCACCAGTCACGTCACCAGTTGCATACGAGTTCGAAACCGTGCCCTCCCGGTTAAACCCCACGAGTCCGCCTACATGCACGTTGCTACCGCTCACGTTTCCCGTTGCATACGAGTTCTCCACCGTGCCTCTGTTCTCTCCCACGAGCCCGCCTACATCCTCCTCACCGCTCACGTTACCAGTCGCATACGAGTTCGACACCATGCCACTGTTACTTCCCACAAGTCCGCCGACATAATCATAACCTCTGATATCCGCATCCACGATGCCTATGTTGAGAACTTCTCCGCCATCGCTCACACGTCCGAAAAGGGCGACATATTTCGTTAAAGAGCGAACTATGACCAAATCTGTGATCTCATAGTTCTGCCCATCAAAACTGCCTGTGAACCTAGAAAGAACAGTGCCCACAGGCAGCCACCCCGCACCATCGTTGGCGTTCTCGGAAGCATAGTCATCATACCCCGGATCCGAAGGGCCTAGGTCGTTCATCAAAGTATAATTCGCCGTAAGGTCATCACGCATGTTGTGGAGGTCTTCCCACGTATATATCTCGATAACATCGCCCGTGAGTTCATCCCACCTTACATCGTCCTCAAAACCGTCTCCAATAGCCACACCGACAATGCTCACTAAAAGGATCACCGTCAATCCGAATATCATGCCTTTTTCAAATATCATTTTATCTACCTTTCTCTCAGTTATTTCATATGGCTTTTGTTCACCATGCGAGTGGTAAATGATACCTTATATTTTAACATATCGATTAAGATTTCCAAAAATGGTGTGTGTAAACCACTATCATGTGTGAAAACAAGGTATTCCTTCGATTCTTCAAGAATAGCTTTGCGTATGTCATCCCGTTGTCGGAATGATAAATTCACCAACAAAGAGGTGACGACACATGATGTTCGAGCGAGGAAATATATATTTGAATAGGGAACACATCGAAGTTCTCACGGATGAGCAAAGTTATGTTAAAGAACGTTTCCCATAGAGTACTTATACACGAGAAGTAAGCCCCTGTCGATGAATAAGAACTACTCTTGGTCCCCATACCCCCTTGATATCCACATGGGCTCTATCCACTCAGAATATACACCCTGGAACCACCGGAGTCGTAAACTCTGGCCGAATTATGCTCCCGCATCACCTCGTACCTTCGTATCTCCTCCACCGCGGTGCTGTTGCCGTACCTCACACTAACATAGTTGTTGAAGTAATCGGTAAAAAGAATAGGTGATAATCTGGGATTATCGACCCTGGGTATCCGATACCCATAGGGTTGATCCCCGGGATAGCGACCACTGGCTCTGAATGTAACGGTATCATCTCCGGTGGATTCGATATACCTGAACATCCCCTGGTGCATGTCAGTGATATACACCCTACCGTCAAAACTCTCCTGGCAGAACCTTCCGGCGGCATAAGACGATAGAGAAGGCGTTTCGATAGCATCGATGCTGTTCTTGGTCATGGGTATAAGTAAAAGGAAAGTAACGAGCACCACCACCGTCGAAACCTTCACTAACTCCCTGAGATCCATATCCCTAGGTGCGTAATATTTCAAAAAGGCTACCACGAGTACGGATGCCGGAATCATTGCCACCAAAAATCCGCGTTCTATGAGGTACCCTTCTCGACCCAGTGAATATACCAACCACAGGTAACATGAAAAGAACCAGGAACCCAGTAACATCGCCTTTTTTGATACCTTCGGATACAGCACGACGAAGCCCAGCAAGCCTATAAGAGACTGAAGAACACCGGACAACAACCTGAGACGGTTGACGAAGGCGTATCGGAAACTGGTCACCCCCGGGCCGCCCATGGAAAAATCACGACCACCGGATGTGGTAAAATCCTCGTAAACAGATAGCATATACTCGTTTATACTGGGCACCATAAAATAAAAAAACGCCGCCGTGCCGACGAAGAACAAGATCAGAGGTATGGTAGGGCAAAGATACCTCCACTCATCCTTATCTTTCAAAGATATAACTGTTACCAAGGCCAATCCTATCATATTGAAAGTTACGATTATCAGCATGCCCGGATGCGAAGGCACTATGGCGAAAAGCACCAGAGCGGCCAGCACACCCAACCGGTAATCCTTCTTATCGATATACAAAAACATCACCAGCCAGAAGGCCGCCCATATCATCATGCCGAAAGGTTGACGTGCAAGATGATACTCCATGTACCAGTTGAAGGATAAAAACATCAAAGGAGCTACAGGCGCCCACTTGACGGATATACGTCGGGATATGGTATATACGAACAAGACGATGGTGGCAACCAACAACGTAGGAAAGAACCTTGCGTATCCCATGATCTCCGTATCCAACACAAGAAGCTGCGACGCCTGATATATGTGTGAACCAGGGAAAGGTATACGGGACATCTCCCAAACACCGGTCTCCATGATAGACAGCACGCCGGGGATAACATGGTACACGTCGAAAACCGGAAACATATCGTGGACCATGTTGGGCAGTGTATAGAGATAGAGAACTGGTATCAGAACGCTGATCAACCCCAGATATTTACGGTCTTCACGTAGAGAGAGTAATATCCCGAAGACCGAAAGTAAAAGCCCGGGCCAGAAGGTCCAGTAGAGTGAGGACATGTACCAATAGACGGAGGGTTCCGGGGCCCCGGGACGTGTTTTCATCAGTGTAAAAAAGAACAAGAGTAAGCTAAGGGCGAGTACGAATACATGGAATTTCCGTCTCTTCAACACATCATCTATTTGAACCACGTTAACACACTTTGTTCAAATTATTTAAAGTATAGTACTGAAAATGAGTCTTTATCCGTATATTCTCTCCTTTTCTCATGGATATCTAGAGCACTGAAGTTCAATCCATCAACAGGGAGAATTCCCTCAGTATCCTTTCGTTACCGTAAAATCTCTCATCCTCCGTAAAGAGTACACCCACC
>JAFDTY010000094.1 GCA_019594055.1 Candidatus Haladaptatiplasma halalkaliphilum
GCACCGTTGGATAACGGTGGTGCCGAGATCACTAACTACAACATATATAGAGGTACCACACCCGGTGACCTGACCCTGCTGATTACCATCGGTGATCTATTGAGTTACACCGATGAAAACGTGAACAACGGTGTCACGTACTACTACCAGGTGAGCGCGGTAAACAGCGTCGACGAAGGCTCGAGGTCGGATGAAGTTAGCGCAACCCCGTCTGCGGATATCACAGCACCGGGTGCACCACGAGACCTTGAGGCTATACCCGGCAACCAACAGGTGGTACTTACGTGGGAACAGCCTTTGCACGACGGCGGAGCAGAGATAACCGAGTACAGGATATACAGAGGAACCACCAGCGGTGCTCTGAGCTATATCGACAGTGTGGGTGGTACCACAACAACATACACTGATACGGGACTGACCAACGGTGTTACGTACTACTATCAAGTGAGTGCGGGAAACAGCGTCGACGAAGGCCCGATGTCGGATGAAGTTAGCGCAACTCCGTCTGCGGATATCACAGCACCGGGTGCACCACGAGACCTTGAGGCGATACCCGGCAACCAACAGGTGGTACTTACGTGGGATGCACCTTTGCACGACGGCGGAGCGGAGATAACCGAGTACAGGATATACAGGGGAACCACCAGCGGTGCTCTGAGCTATATCGACAGTGTGGGTGGTACCACAACCACATACACTGATACGGGACTGACCAACGGTGTTCCATACTACTACCAGGTGAGTGCGGTAAACTCGGCAGGTGAAGGAGATAGTACGGCGGAGGCGGACGCTACACCTATAGACGGTGAATTCACTCCTACGGATGTCAATCTTAACGTAGCTCCTTCTACTGGTACGGCACCCCTGGTTGTTACCATAACCGTGAGTGCGGAGAATACCGGTGAACTTTACGGTGAACTTCAACTGCTCATAGACGGCACAGTGATATATTCACTTCAATTACACCCGGGAGCATACGGGGATCACACCTTGACATACAACTTCACTAACCCTGGTACCTTCGAGATAGTCTTCGGTGAACGTTCTGAAAGTGTCATCGTTAGTGAGGTACCACCGGACGATAACGGCGACGACGAGCCCACCGGGATGGGTATGTTGATGTGGTTGCTTCCGATGATCGCGATCGTGATAATTCTGTTGGTGATCTTCATGATGAAAAAAGGCGGTGGAAAGGAACCGGTGATCGATGAAGAGTTGTATTGGGAACAGGAACCTGACGATGAAACAGCCGGGTTGGAGGCACCCGTTGATGACACTATCGTGGTAGGCGAAGAGGACGATGCCGTAAGGCCTCCATATGTAACCTTTCAACCGAAATAAAGGGACTTTCAATTGTTGGGCCGAGACGGATAGTGTTCGAAATGTACCGGGAAGGCCGCACTGTCCATATCCACGACCCCGGCCTCTCTGACCAGTTCTATGTTATCATTTCTGTCGTTCAGATCTTTCGGAACCGAAATACTCACCATATTTACACACATATTTTTCCCGTCCTTGCTTCTTTGATAAAGCTGCTAGATCTCTAAACCATACCCTCTTATTACCGTTGATACCGGCCTTAAAATATGCTGAGCATATCCTTTGTGAGCCATGTATTTTTACAAGTTGGACCTTAGTCCGCATTACCCAATTTATCCTTTCCATCGAATAGGTGTTCCGTCAGTCTTATATGAGATGGACATACAAAAGAGCACAGATTACATAGTATACAGTCTTCCACGTGTAAACGTTTCAATGCCTTTACATCGGATTCCCTGTCTGCCTTCATGATAAGGGACGGATAGATATCCACGGGACAGACACTGTCACAGTAGCCGCATCTGATGCACTTCAACTGTTTTTCGTATGGTCTGGCATACTTTTTTGTAAAGGCCGTCAATCCTGAAGTGTACTTAAGCAAGGGTGTTTGAATATCCTTCGTCGCCCACCCCATCATCAAAGATCCGAGGATATAACGGTCGTACCGGGATATTTTTTCATCCATACCGCCCATCAGCTCTTTCACTGTGGTGCCTGTTCTGAACCACAAGTTATCTATACCTGTATTTTGGGTGTAGAAACTTAATCCACGGGATATCAAAGGCTCTCCGAGATATGCCGCCCTGTATACCGCATAGGCGGTGGATACATTGTTCACCGCCACGCCTATGTCCGGAGGGAATTTGCCGCAGGGCACTTCTTTTCCCATTAATTCTCTCACCAGAAGTTTTTCACTTCCAACGGAATACGAAGGTGTCACTCTCCTCACTTCGATCCCGCCGGCTTTCATCATTCTCTCCAATTCCGGTATCTCTCCTTCCTGTGTCCGGGTGGCAAAGATGGTTCTTTTGACATCCAGGGCCTTTGCCATCAGTTTTATCCCCTTGACGATCTCTTCGGGTTTCTCTATCATCAAGCGCACATCACAGACAAGGTTGGGGTCGCTTTCTTTGGCATTCACGATAAATGTATTTACACCTTCACTTGCCAGTTTGATATGTGTGGGGAAGGCCGCACCACCCATACCCACGACCCCGGCCTCTCTGACCAGTTCTATGATTTTCTTTCGGTCGTTCAGATCTACCGGAGGTAAAGATTCCATCTCCTCCTTACCTTCCCTCTTAACGATCACCGCTGTTTCCATCCTGTTCGATACAGGATGATATATTTTCGTTATATCTTCCACGATACCTGTTACGGAGCTGTGGACCGGCACGGTCATGGTACCTTTTGCATCCCCGACCTTCTGGCCTGTCAATACCCGTTCACCCTTTTTTACCAAAGGTTCGTTGCATGTACCGATATGCTGCTGCATGAAGATAATCGCCTTTTTGGGCGGTTTCATTATCCTAAAAGATTTCTTTTCGGCACCGTGCTTCATGCTGATATCCATCTTGAATCCACCCTTTTCGAAGAAGTATTTGTGGTTGGTCATCCTTTGACCCCCTTATGACCGTAGGGTTTCTTCAAAACCATCTTATCGAACCTATCGGTGAAAATGTTCAAAATCACCAGGGCGATTATGGAGCCACCCAATACATTAAACAGTTGTAATCCGAAGGTGAGCACGGCTAAAGAAAAACCGAATGCGTATTGACCTGTATTGGTCATGGGTGTGCTTTGGGGTTCCGTAGCCATGAAAAACGCCAGGAATATCACACTGCCGGTGAATACGTGGAAGGCTATCCTGAGTACGGGATCTCCACCCAGATAAACTCCGAAACCGGCAGCGAGTATCGTCATGCTCACCAGTGTACTTACGATAATTCGCCACTTGAATTTTAGCCAATATGCGGCTATGGACCCCACTACCAGGACCACCAAGCTGGAAGCGCCTCCTATCCATCCGTGGGTTTGCCATAAAAACAGGCTCTGGGCCGGGGAGAGGTTCGTTCCTATGAACGGTAAAGTTTCTCTACCGAAGATCCACATGGAACTCTGTAGTCCTTCGGCAGTGGCCAGGTTCAGATCGAGATGATGCGGATGAAGCAGCATACCTTCTCTGAGTGTTTTCAGGGATAACAGCAATAAAAGCACTGACTTTGAAGCCGCTGCGGGGTTGAGGTACTTTCTTTTGAAGTATTTGCCCTGCCCGTATTTGAAAGCAAGTATGGTCAATGCAGCCACTGCAGCGGTTATTTCAAAGGGCGCTGCTATGGGCATTGATAAACCCACTATCATACCTGCCACCATGGGTGAAGCGGGCGATGCGTAGGTTGGCTCCATGCCTTTCCATATCTGAAATGAATGGATCGAGCAGTGGATGATCAGGACCGTGCCCAGTGCGATGAGGATGTGAATGAAGGCACCCAGCCCCAGCACCATCACCGAAGCCACGGCGATGACGGACATCATCAAAAAAGTCTTGAGCATGAGCTCGTTTTTGCTCGAACCCATATGTATGTGAGGGGGCTCTTCGTTAACGTGTTTTTTCATCTTGGTTCATCCCTTTTTTACCTTTTAACTATTACACAACCATATCATTTAATCATTGCGTAAACCATCAGCAAGAGTCATGTATTATATGCTCGGTGTGTTCGGGTATATCTTTTAGGGCTTCAACCAGAAAGTTGGGATAAAACTTGATCTGATCCAGCTCATGGAGATGATGCCATTTGAAGATCAATTCTATCTCCTTTCCAAGGTATTCGTATGCGCCTTCACTTCCGTAGAACACATCATCTTTTTTGATCATGTCACTGTCGTCCGGTAGGTCTATCAGATAATAAAAACAGACCTCATGAAACCTATCTCCATCATATTCGAAAAAATTTTCAGCAACCCATAACAGTCTTTTCACTTCGATATAAACTCCCAGCTCTTCTTTCATCTCTCTCTTCAAAGCTTCTTCCGAGGTCTCCGTCATCTCTACATGGCCTCCGGGCAAAGCCCAGAAGTCATCGACCTCGGCCCGATGGATAAGGACATCTTTGCCTCTGATGGCGACTGCGGAAACTCTGTATTTAAAGTGATGTCCATCATCATCCGAAGCAGTCTTCATAGCACACTTTAGGATTAAGTTCTATAAAAACGATATCTTACGTTTGATCTTCAACTTGATACTTGTTAGATCCCTTTTTTTCTCAATTCCTCGATGTGACTTTTGACCTCGGCTTTCACCTGTGAATAGGGTATGATATTTGATGCCAATCGTTCCATATCTTCGGTATACTCTCTTTCAGTGGGGTAAGAATCCCAGGAAAATTCATCTTTTATAGCGTACGCTTGTAAGATCGTCTTCAATTTTTTTTGTATGAGTTCGGGAGGACAGGTTTTTCCGCTTTTCAGAAGGAACCAAACATCGTACAGATCTCTTCCCTTCGACCTTGTGAGCAGGGTGATGAGCTTCTCAGCAAATAGTTCCCTTTCGTCCATGACCTGAACTAGAAATTTCTTTCTGGTCTCTGGATACTGGGAATCGATCAACGTCCATTTCGGTTCCACCAGTGTTCCACCTCTCTCACCTGCATCCAATCTGAACTTGTTCTGTGTCTGATCGGTGCCTTCGTATAATGGACCGTGGAACCAGATCTCACAGGTATATGATCCTTCGAACAGTTCTTCCTTGATAAAACCGGTATCGATACCCAGTTTCTCGAATTCGCCCATTATACTTTTGACTTCGTCTTTGAATTGTTGAGGGGTAACGGTCAAATTCAGGTCGATATCCTCGCTGAATCTGTCTGTCCCGTACAGATATCTCAGGCAGGTACCGCCCTTGAAAACCGCACCATCATACCTTCTAAAATAATTGAACAAAAACAATTTGATCAGGTAGTCTTTTTCCTGCTGATAAAGATGGAGTGTTGTCCTCTTACTGATATCTCTCAAATCATTTTTAGATATCATAAGAGTGCCTCCATATCTCGATTTATCTTTATGTTCCAACGGCTGTTATGACCTTCTATTGCTGAACCTTGTGGGTCGAGAAGAACATAGCTTTTTGAAATGTATTTA
>JAFDTY010000076.1 GCA_019594055.1 Candidatus Haladaptatiplasma halalkaliphilum
ACGGGCCTGGAGGGATTCCAGTCGGAAAAATTCGTTCCACTCATTTTCCCAACAGCTCATCAATCGTAGATTGATTCACGAACCAAGGTTCTCATCCCCCCTCGGAAAAAACGGGCCAGTCAGAAACCTACCGTTTTCTAACAGCCAGTAAAAATGAATCTTACGGGCCCAACCAAAAATCTTGGCATATCTTTCGTTGCCCGTAAAAATGAATCTTACGGGCCTGGAGGGATTCGAACCCCCGACCGATCGGTGTCTCTCGCTCTCGGTGAGAACGCTAAGAGCCGATCGCTCTACCTAGCTGAGCTACAGGCCCACGGAGAGGGGTTATCGATGAGTCGGATATAAACGTTTACCTGTCCAAAATGCTTTTATACTTTGGACGCGCTAAAATAATTGTCATACGGAATGTCTGACAGGATGCACCATGGCCAACAGATTACCCAAATATCTCAGGGAAGACGAGATAAGGAAACTGCTCAACGCGCCACCTCGTGAGAAGATAAGAGACCGCCTGATACTCCGGATACTGTACAAGTGCGGCCTCAGGGTTTCCGAGCTCACCAATCTCAATATCCAGGACATAGATTTCACCGAGTGCCTGATAACCATACGTAGGGGAAAGGGAGGTAAGGATAGAGTTGTTCCCGTGGATGCGGACACTCTTACCATGGCCGAGTTCTACAAGGACGGTGCCGAGGAGGGATATCTGATCCTGTCCGAGAGGGGTACACCCATATCCACCAGACAGGTGGAACGCCTGGTTAAGGATTATGCCAGGGACGCGGGTATAAAGAAGAATGTTTATCCGCACATGCTGAGGCACTCCTTCGCCGTTCACTGCTTGAAAGCCGGTATGAACCTTAGGAGCGTGCAGAAGATGCTCGGGCATTCGTCCCTGACCACAACTCAAATATATTTGGACATCACTGGGGAGGACGTCAAGCGGGATTACGACGAACATCCCCTTCCGGCATAGTTCTTAACACGCAACAAAAGGTGTTCAAATGCAAAATAATGTTTTAGATACCATCGAAAGCCTCAGAGAAGAGATGAAGAACTCACTTATGAAGATGATAACCATCCCCGCCATAGGGCCGGGTAACGATGGTGACGGAGAAACGAAAAGAGCGGATTTCCTCATGGAACTCATAGAGGATTTCGGGTTCGACAGCATCGAGCGCTACGACGCCGAGGACGAACGGACCTCTTCAGGCATACGTCCGAATATAATTGCCACCAAGAAGGGAAAAACCGATAGAAATGTTCTGGTGATAGCACATATGGATATCGTGCCCGAGGGGGACCTTGACCTCTGGGACACCGACCCCTACGAACCGGTCTTCAAGGACGGGAAGATATACGGAAGAGGTGCCGAGGACAACGGGCAGGAAGTGATCGCCGCTCTATACGCCGCCAAGGCCCTGACGCTGAGTGGTATCACACCATTATACACACTTAAAGTGATACTGGTATCAGACGAGGAAACGGGCAGCAAATACGGTGTGAAACACATACTGGACAAGGGACTTGTCTCACCGGATGACATAGTGGTGGTCCCCGACCACAGCCAGGAGCGAGGGAGGAAGATCGAGATAGCCGAGAAGTCGGGATTGTGGGTCAAGATAGTGGCACACGGTAAACAGGGACACGGTGCGGCCCCGGGTAGTGCCATCAACGCCAACCGCATGATGGCAAAATACCAGAATAGGGTCGATGAGTTGCTCCACGAGATGTTCGACCTTGAAAATGGTCTTTTCTCTCCGCCCGTAAGCACCTTCGAACCCACAAAACGCGAAAAGAACGTACCCAACGTGAACACCATCCCGGGAAAGGAAGTACAATACTTCGATTGTCGTGTCATCCCCGAAATACCCCTGGACGAGGTGAAATCCGTCTTCGAGGACACCGTCGAGACGGTCACGCGGGAAACGGGCGGTGAGATAGAGATAATATATGAAACGGACAAGGAGGCACCTCCTGGTACGCCCGAAGACGCGGAAGTTGTACTACGGTTAAGATCCGCGATACACAAGGTCATGGGATTCCAGCCCGGTGTATGTGGTATCGGTGGCGGTACCGTTGCCGCATTATTCAGACGGATAGGGATGCCCGCCGCGGTATGGGCGACGAGCGATTGTGTGCCCCATCAGCCCAACGAGTACGCAGTGCTGGATTACATGGTGAACGACTGCAAGGTATTCGCAACCATGGTAACGGAAGATTAGAAGACCGTTATCTCGTCCTTGAGTATGAGTTCGGTTATCCTTTCCAGATTATCCAGGGCGTCCTCGGTTATGGCTTCCGCCGTGCTCAAACAGGATGAATAGTTCTTGCTTTCCTTGGGCACCACCAGCTGCACACTTGCCGCCTGGGGCTCGCTTATGGGCATCCCGATCTGGGAGACCAGCCTTACGAAGACATCGTGTATATCGTCCTGCAACTCGTCGTATATCTTGTTGGCTATCCTGTTGGCGGCGATATTGTATATCTTGCCCACGTGAGTAACTGGGTTTTTACCCGCTGCGGCTTCCATGCTCATGGGTCTGAAGGGAGTTATGAGGCCGTTGGCACGGTTTCCCCGCCCCACGGAACCGTCGTCGCCGTTCTCCATTGACAATCCGGTCACCGTTAGGTAGTATACCCCCCGATCGTAATCGTCCGCGGTGTTCACCATCACCTTTACATCCCTGTCCGTGTGGGATAACACATAATCACTGACATGGCCCTTCAAATCCTCGACGACGCTTTTGTAATGGTCCGCATCGGGTATAAGTGAATCCACCATGGCCGCCGCGATGGTAAGGTCAATTTCGTTTCCCACCCGGGTGGCCATGACCTTTACGTCCTGCCCCACCTCGGGCAGTATGTTTTTCAACTCGCCGTTGATGTACTTCTCCACTTCCAGGGCAGCCCTCTCTGTCTCGCTGAGTGGTGCGAAAGACACACCGAAGGACGTATCGTTGGCCAATCTCTTCCTGGTGTCATACACCTCTCTCAAATCGATGGAGCCCTGCCCTATGCGGCAGTCCAGTGAAACGTTGTTGTCTGGGTCGAGATGAGGACAAAATTCCTTCAGATAATCGTCCGCGGTTCTCAATGCGGTGGTTCTATACGGCAATCTCTTGTCTCCCACACGGGTAACCGCCCTGCCCACTAGAAGGATGTATATGGGCTCAAGAACTATGCCGCCCCCGAATTCGGGCTCTGACTGCCCCCCCACTATCTGAACCTCATCTGTGTTATGATGAAGGATCCTGCCAAATTCTTTGATGTACATCCTGCATAGATTCCTGCTCACCTCCTCGGCTATACCGTCCGCAAGGCTGTCCGGGTGCCCTATTCCCTTTCTTTCGACTATCTCGATGTGTTGTTTCTCGATGGGCGTTTCGTGAATTACTTCCGCTGCTATGTTTTTTGTCATCTGAATATCTCCTTTAAAGCGACCGTTCCATGGTCAGTAATGCGCATCCAAAAAGGACGACACCATGGTGAAGTGTGAAGGTTATTAATAGTTTGTTGTCGGTATTATTCCTATCGGAATAAAAGATATATACTCGCAGGGCGTGGGGTCCGCCATGTTAAGAGATCTGAAGGATGTGAGGAAAATCCGCAAGAACCTGTCCATCACCCAGATGGAGCTGGCCAAGATGGCAGATGTGAGCCAATCCCTCATCGCAAAGATAGAATGCGGCAGCGCCATGCCGTCCTATGATAAAGGAAAAGCGATACTGGAAGCCCTTGATACCATGATCCGTAACCGGGGGAGCGGGCTGTGTGCCGGGGACATCCACACGGCAGGTGTGATCTCCATAGGGCCCGAAGATAGGGTGGGTGCGGCCCTGAAATTGATGAAGGATAATGCGGTTTCCCAGCTACCCGTTATCAATGGTGAGATCGTGGTGGGGGGTCTGACGGAAAGATGCCTGCTCAACCGTTTCGACGAGCTTGATAGGGATGGATGTGTCAGGGACATAATGGAGGAACCCTTTCCCATAATACCCGCGATATCCAGCATAGAACTGGTGAGAGAATTGTTGCTGTACTACCCCTCCGTACTCACCACCGTGGATGGTAATGTAACCGGTATAATCACCAAGGCAGATATCCTGGAAGAGATACTCGATCAAAGATAGTTACCTCACATACCCCAGAACGGTTTTTCCTTCTTCTTTATCTCCCGTACCTCATCAAGTATGCGGTTCTCATCGAAGTTGAGCTCTATATCCCGGAGCTTTCTGGCATCCCCTTCGGGTATGTTGATGTAAAGGTCTTCTCCACCCTTGATCTGCCTGCCGACGGTGACCCCGGTGATGGCCACGGCCACCTCTTCGCCCTGTTCGGCACGATCGATGCTCTTCTCACCGCTTCGTATGCTTTTTATGCTGCCCACCACACGGCCGTCGTCCTTTAAAAGCTGCTGATCCACCTCTATCCTTCCGCCCAGAACCCTTACCCCGACTATGGCGGGTTTGCTAAGCCTGAATATCTTGTCATCCAGTATGCGTAACTTTCCGGGATGGGTTATCTTCTCCCTCCGCATGTTCTCGAGTTCCACCTTTCTATCCTCCATCCACTTATCGTAGTCCTCAACCAGTTGATACACCACCTCCCTTCTGAATACCTCCACATCGCAATTTTCCAGGTATTCCTCTGCATCATGTAGAAGATTTACATTGAATGCGAGTATCACCCTGTAAAGCGGATCGTTCAGGGTGGCGGCCTCGATGATATCCTTCTGTGCCACATCGCCGATCTTGGCACTGCTTATGGGTATACCACGATCCTTGAGTTCGGATGCAAGACCCTCTATGGAACCTATGGCATCGGCGCGTATTATCACACCCAGTTCCTCCGTTTCTATACTGGGGTGACTTTCCTCCATCACCATGTCCATAAGGGCTTTCCTGTCCCTACCGCCTATCACCTTGATAGGTGCGCCTGCCATGACCCCTTCGGCTACGGGGGTAACCACCTTGATACCTGCGGCGGCATACACCTCTTTCACCTCGTCGAACCGCTCCCTGGGATCCCTTATCTCGTCCAGGGGTTTGGGTTTGAGCAATGACTTCACCTTGGTTATCAACGGCTGGTCATGGGTGCCGATCACCACCTCGTCGCCCTTGCGGAATATCCCCTGGTACACGATGGTATCCAGGGTCGTCCCCAGGCCCGTTACTTCCTTCACCTCGAGGATGGTTCCCTCTCCCTCGCCCTCCTCCACTATTAGCTCGCCCTTCAGGTAAGTCTGGGCCAGGCCGATGAGTGTCAGCAAAATGTCTTCTATACCTTCGCCGGTTTTTGCGCTCAGGGGAACTATGGCTATGTTCCTGGTAAAATCCCTTATGTTGTCATACCTGTCCGCGGAGAAGCCGTTATCGTAGAAAGAACCTATCAATTGGTAAAGGGCATCGGTCATCCTGTTCCTGGCACCCTTTGTCTGCTCTTGGAAATTCTTAACGAAAGGTTTATTTTGTGAGTTCCAGCCGGCTATACGATCGACTTTATTGGCACCAACGATAAAGGGTGTTTTTTCCCTTCGAAGTATCTCTATGGATTCCAATGTTTGAGGCTTAAAACCCTCCTTTATATCCACTATCAGAACAGCCATATCCGCGAGGGCACCGCCTCTGGAACGCAGTGTCATGAAGGAATGATGCCCGGGGGTATCTATGAAGAGTAAACCGGGGAGTTTGAAGGTTAGGTTGCATCCCAGGTCGGAACATGCGGCTTGGAGCACGTCGACGGGGACCTCGGTGGCGCCGATGTGCTGTGTTATCTTGCCCGCTTCCCTGTCAGCCACTGTACCGCCTCTGATACGGTCCAGAAAGGTGGTCTTGCCGTGGTCAACATGACCCAGCACACTGACTATGGGTTGGCGGGTGTACATGATACCCGGTCATGGAGATGTTGTATTTATTAGTTTTCTCATTTCAAAGTTCGGGTACTCGGGCCGAAAACCAGTGGTTCTCACCGATCACTTCGAATCCCATGGATTTGGCCAGCAAAAAAGATGCCTCGTTGTCGTGGTATATGTCCACCACCGGTGTAAGCCCGTATTCCAGTGCATGCTGGCACAGGGCCTCTGTTACCGCCCTGGCAAGGCCCTGTCTCCGCCACTGCTCCTTGACATGAAGAAAGCCCAGCATCATGGCGTCTTCGGTAACACGATGGGTGAGGCTCCACGCGACCAGTTCGCCGTCCTTACGTATCCCGTATGCCGGAGCGTCCCTTATACGTTTCGTTATGTACGCTACCGAATCCATGTGGCTCCTTCCCCAGTACTTGCTTATCTCCAGGGCGTCTTCCTCAGTCAAAGGGGAGGCCTCTATCTGGGGCTCCCCTATCCTTTCCGGTGGTCTTTTCAGTATCCACGTGGGACGGTCGTCTATTTCCTCCAGGCATCCCTTCACCGCCTGGAAGGATCCGGTATCCACGGAATGGAAGCGGTAGGTGCCCGGCGATATCTCCCGGATAAGGGCGCTCAAACCGTCTCCGCCCCTCATGGTGATGGTTCCTTCATTAACGAGTACAACATTTTCCGGGGATTCCCGGTCATCCACTATTACCCGCAAGTCTTCCTCGTCCATGACTGCTATTTGATATGCATTCTTCAGAGGCTCCCGTGATAGGAATTTTTTAACACAGTCCATAAGGCTTGCCGAAGGTTTCATGGGGTTTTTCTACCTTTTGGTGTTTCTGTGGTCGGATGTTCAGTGACCGATCTTCCTGTATTCCGAAAGGAAATATCGGTAACCTATCACCGAGGCGAATAGGGCACCCACTGTATTGAATATCATATCATACACTGTATCTGTCAGGCTGTACTGCATATTCGTACCCAGTAGACTGTCACAGAAGAACTCGAATATCTCCCAGATCACACCTGTTGCCAGGATGAATAGAAGGATGAATACCGGTAGTAATAGTGGTGGTATGTACAGCGTTCGCGACAGTCTTGCGATGGTCAGAAGAACTGTGAACCCGAGTATACTTACGAGCCCGGAGGATATGAAATGTGTCAGATGGTCCCACCACCAAACATCGCTGTAAAGTCCCAAAACACCGCCCACGGCGTGGAGAAATAGGGCTGCGCAGATCCAGAGATTCAGCAAGGGCGGTACGACTATCTTCATATTCCTGGTCAAAACATTCGGGGTCATGGTGACACCAAAGGCCAGTACGCTGGAAAAGAACCATCTCACATTCCCTTCGTATATGGCATAGATGGCGAATATGAATATCAACATCTGCATAAAACGGGATAGGGGTGGTGCCCATCGATGTCCTCGATCACCGAATCCGGAATACAGTATATTTCCAACTGCCCGGGGTGTGCCCTCCGAATCGACCTCCATGGGCATGGTCAAGCTCTGTATGCTCTCGGAATGAGAAGTCCTCAGATAATTTCTCAGCAGGTACCCCACGATGAGGCCTCCCGCTGCCATGGCCATAAGGTCCACCATGAGATCGGTATTACTCTCCAGCAGCCGTGTTCCCAGATGTTTGTCGCTCATATATTCCCCTATACCGATGAGGGCACCGGAGGCCAGGGTGAATATACCCACGAAAAAAATAGCGAAGGGTAGATTGGCGTGAAGCAGGGTGTGATGGTGCATGTTGAACATGATCATAAAACCGATGGTTGGTACGATGATCACAAGGGCGATATCGACCCCGAGGAACAAAAACTCGATATTTTTTGAGATCCCTGTCATCCCGAGGAAGAGGGGGATCATCAGGAAAGAGATCAATTCCCATTTCAAACTTGGTGTGTCTTCCACTCTTGTGACGCCCAGCATCAAAAGAAAGGATACTCCGCCAAGTACGAGCCACAGGATGTCCAGTCTTCTTACGGCAAGGACGAAGGCCAGCATCCATGCTAGTATCATGAGGCTGGGTACGAACTTCCTGTACTGTGCCGGGAACATATACAAGGAGATTGTTTTCGGCGTATATAAAAGTTATAAGGTGATCTCGCCTATTGACTCATTCGACAACATGTACACGCCCATCGCCGCTACCGATAAAGCCGTTATCCCGTAGAAAACCGGGGCATACAGTGCGTCGTCAAAGGCACTCAGGGATAGGAGGTGTTTTTACCCCGTATTGTTTCTTTTTTGCATGTTGTTAAAGTCACATCTCGAAATTCAATGCACTGGTTATATGGTGCATTTTTCATATACCACTCTAGAATATCAAATGTAATTTCGGGATGAGTTTGTATGGTGTCCTTCATGAATAGATATTCTGTTTTTTTCACAGGCTTAAAATTTATTGCTAGCCGTTTTTCCTCCATTGACCGCCCTATAAAAGTAATGTTTTCTATGGGTAAAAACTTTGGTCTACCCTTTGGCACGTCCTTAGATTTTTTTCCAAGAAATATCGGGTAAATCCCTCTCCAAAACTTTCTTTCCTGATATATCAACCCATTATTTTTAAACTCTATCCAAATAGGAGCGCCATACCATGGGAACATTTGGTTACACCACGCAAATATAAGCAAAAGTATCGAACCAGATATTAAAAGGATCGTTGCTTTTAAGGGAGTGATGTAAAAGTGTAAATAAAATAATATTACACCGGATAGACCTAATAAACCAAAACCGACTATGAACATAAACTTAGACCAAAAACCCGCCCTAAACATTTTTTGGGGTGTGAGCAATATCTTTGTTTTTCTGTTTTCCATGATTACCACATCAAATTGCTAAGCTAACTAACCCAAATGCCAATGCAATTAATCCTAGCACAGTAGATACACTGTTAACTAGATTTTGGCCGCCAATTTTATGCCCAGCCCATGCACCAAAAAGTAGCCCTATGCCTCCGAACATTACACTTGCTACAGATGAGATGAACCCTTTCTCAGGTTCGGGGTTATTTTTATTTCTGTAGATGAGGCCCGCGATAGCAAAGAACATAGATAATATTACACAAGATAAACTTACCGTAGATTGGAAAAAACCTAGATGATCATGGATTGCATCAGCTAATAGTCCTGTACTAAAGGGTAATCCAAAAGATGCAATTACCACGCCTAAAAGTACGAGAAGAAAATCGCCTTGATCTTCCAATACTGTGTTCATACCCTCTCCGTAAGTGTCAATTATATTGTGTATCAGCCCTTCAAGATATTCAAACAAACCGTTTATGCACATACCTGCGCCTATATTATATCCACCTTGATCATAAGGAGCATATTCACTGAACATCTGGGCGACTAAGAAACCTATGACGAATGGTATTATCAATCCAATAACTGTTGTTGAACCAAAACTTATACCTTTAAGAATATATGATGCGGCCATGAGTGCCGCAGACAGGGCTAATGTAGCATAAAAAACCTCTGAATAAAAAAGTTGCACAAATTCAATGTTGTTTATATCTTCACCCAATTCTACGGAGTTGTAAATTAGTTCAACAAGTTCACCAACATAATCATCTATCTTAGTCAATATTGGATCGATTACTGACAATAATATCGCCGCAATATGGTTCTCGACCCACCCCACCAGCGCATTCGCCATCTCGGTCACCGCGGCGGCTACCGATGTTATGGCGCCTTTTATGAGATCCCAGATCTCGGCGAAAAAATCATAGATCCAGTTGGCAACATCTGTTACACCCTGTATCCGCATATCTTCGTCCAATATATTATACGCACCGTTACGAACCCAAACACGGAGGTCCCATCCTGAAACCCAATCAAGAGCGTTGGTATTCAGATTAACGGTTTTAACTATTAGCCCGTCATCATCTACATCCGAAGGAGATACCCGAATGTTTATCCAGTCCTGTGGCGTTGCCAGATATATGACTTGTATGCCCGAAGGGTCGTAAACCTTGGTGGTCACATCGGCACTGGTGCCACCACTAAACGGGTTGTAATTCCCTTTTACCTCCAAAGACTCCACTATCGGAGAGTCCAGGAATCCGAAGAGTGATCTCAGGTCTAATTCCTGCTCCTCCGTGCTTCCATCGACATTAGGAGGATGGGTGTCATCAGGGTGAAAGAATGAATCTATGTGCGATGTTATGAAATCGTCATCCGGGATATTGTCATAAGCCGCCGCCCCATTCACTTCGCAGATACTCATCCCTACCGCATCCTTACGGGACTATTTACAGCTTACGCTAGCCACGGCCGCGGCAGCCAGGAGGTTTGTACTCGTTTGGTGGACCTTCTCCGAGTTTTTGCAAGGTAATTGGTTACTTTGGGGTTTGGGTAAGTATAATAGGGCGTGTTAAATCATAGGGATGATAAGATGAGTAAGCTAAGATCCTAACTCTTGTCTAATTCCTCATACATCATGTCCCATTGTTCCCCAAA
>JAFDTY010000081.1 GCA_019594055.1 Candidatus Haladaptatiplasma halalkaliphilum
GGTCATCCCCCCTCGTACAGCTGGTAGTAGCCTCTGGAGAACAGCATGTAGTCCCGCACGGCGAATGCACGACCGGGGCGCTGCCGCGGTATCTCGAAGGTGAGTATGATGTACTCGCCTGGTACGATACTCACCATCTCGTCGTTGCCTTCCAGCAGGATGTCCGTAACATCCTCCGCATCGTTGAGCATGGCACTTACCCCGAACCAGTAAACTTAATAAGCTCCCGCCCCATGTGGACCGGCAACCTAACGGATGGGATACAAGTTGAGTAAAACAGGAGGGGTGCCCTCGCCCAAACCGGTCTATTCCGATGACATGGCAAATTACCTTGAAGAGCTTGAGAAGGGAGCGGAACTTTGCTATTCCGTGGCGGAGTCTGCCAGAAAAAAGGGCTACGATCCGGTGACCGGTATTGAGATACCCAAGGCCGCCGACCTCGCCATGAGGGTACAGGAACTCACGGGTATACGGGATACCGCCGAGAGGATAAGGGAACTCAGCAGGGACCACCAGAGGGAGGAGGTGTCACTGTTGATAGCCGAGGAGGTGGCCATGAGACCTGGGAGCCTGAGGGATCGCCTTGATTCCGCCATAAGGATAGGGCTTGCCGTGCTCACGGAAGGTATACTGGTAGCACCCCTGGAAGGTATCGGTGACCTTGAGATAAGGAAGAATAGCGATGGCTCGGATTACGTGGAACTGTCCTTCGCCGGACCCATACGCTCGGCGGGGGGTACGGGCCAGGCCATGAGCGTCCTCATAGCAGACGTGGTAAGACGCAAATTGGGTATAGGCGAATTCAAACCCACGGAAGGCGAGATACAGCGTTTCAAGGAGGAGATACCGCTATACAAAAGGTCCAAGAACCTCCAGTACACACCGTCCCCGGAGGAGATAGAACTGATCATATCGGGCTGCCCCATAAGCATAAGCGGGGAGGGCACCGAGGACAGGGAGATCTCCGGGAACCGAGACCTCCCGAGGGTGAGTACCAACCGCCTACGGGGCGGTGCTTGCCTGGTTATCGCCGAGGGGATGTGCCTGAAGGCGAAGAAGATAAAAAAATACGTTGATAAGCTGGGTATCGACGGCTGGGAATTCCTGGATGAGTACACACGCAAGTACTCATCCGATAAAAAGGGCGGTGAAAGGGAAGAGGGTAAACCGGGTATAGAGCCCAACTACAAGTACATCAAGGAGACCATCGCCGGCAGACCCGTCTTCGGTCACCCCATGCGAAAGGGGGGGCTGCGCCTGCGATACGGAAGGGCGAGAACCACCGGACTGGCGGCCATAGCGGTCAATCCGGCCACCATGGTACTATCGGGGGGTTTCATGGCCATCGGAACCCAGTTGAAGATAGAGCGACCGGGGAAGGCGGGGGCAGTAACACCGTGCAGCACGATCGAGGGGCCGACGGTGCTACTGAAGGACGGCACCGTGAAGCGGGTGGACGAGCTGGAGGAGGCGCTGGATCTAAAGGAGAGTGTAAAGGAGATCATCGACCTGGGGGAGATACTGATACCCTACGGGGAGTTCGCGGAGAACAATCAGACACTGGTACCGGGAGCCTACTGTCACGAGTGGTGGGTACAGGAAGCTGGCAGGGAGATAGGGGAGGACGAGATAGACGCCGTCAAGGCGGTGGAATTGTCACGGGAATGTCCTTTACCCCTGCACCCCAAATACATCTACTTCTGGGACTACGTCTCAAGAGAAGATGTGATGGCACTTCGGGATTGGATATCGGAACACGGGTCCACGGGTGAGACACTACTTGTGGATAGGGACCGGCGCATCAAGGTTATCGCGGAGGATATCGGTATACCCCACAGTTTGAAAGACGGTAAGATAGAGTTCCCCGAACATCCTCCGCTGCTCTTCACCCTGGGTCTGGACCCCGTTTCCCTGGAAAAGGTGGGAGACAGTGACCGGGAAGATGTTTTCGAGTACCTATCCGGGTTGAGCGGCGTACCCATACGTTCCAAGGGCCCTGTGGCTGTGGGTACCAGGATGGCGAGGCCCGAGAAGGCAAAGGAAAGGGCCATGTCCCCGGCGGTACATGCCCTGTTCCCCGTGGGCGAGGCCGGAACCAACCAGAGGCTGATAGAAAAGGCGGTGGAGGCCGGAGTCATCGAGGTGGAGGTGAGCGTGTTAAAGTGCACCAACTGCGGCAAGAGAGGTGCCCAGATAAGATGCTCCTGCGGAGGCCGCAGCGAGGTGTGCGACCCCCCCAACCGGCAGAAAGTACCCGTACAGGTGATCTACAGACAGGCACTGGTAACCCTGGGTGAAGGTGGGAACATCCAGAAGATAAAGGGTGTCAAGGGTTTGGTCACAAAGAACAAGATACCCGAGGCACTGGAAAAGGGCATACTGAGAAAGAAACACGGAGTGTTCGTCTTCAAGGACGGTACGTGCCGCTTCGACATGACGGACCTTCCCCTGACCCACTTCAAACCGGGCGAGATAGGTTGTGATATACGGCGATTGAAGGAGCTGGGATACACCAGGGACATCCGGGGAGACGAACTGGAGGGTCCGGATCAAGTGGTGGAACTCAAACCCCAGGATATCATCGTCTCCAAAAGTGCCGGAAGTTACCTCGTGCAGGTGGCGGATTTCGTGGACGATCTTCTGGAGAAGTACTACGCTCTGGAACCCTTCTACAACGCCCGCTCCGCCGACGACCTCATCGGGCATCTGGTGGTGGGTCTGGCACCCCATACCTCCGGGGGCGTACTGGGAAGGCTGATAGGATATCACAGGGGCAGAGCGTGCTACGCACATCCCTTCTTCCACGCGTCCAAAAGGAGAAACTGCGACGGTGACGAGGACTGCGTGATGCTTCTTCTCGACGGGCTTATCAATTTTTCACGGGAGTTTTTACCTGAAAAGAGAGGCGGGCTCATGGACGCACCACTGGTACTTACCACACGCATAAACCCCGACGAGATAGACGAGGAAGCCCACAACGTGGACAGCCTATGGAGATATCCACTGGAATTTTACACGAAGACCTTGGAGTATCCCGATCCCAGGGAGGTTGCCGGGATCATGGAGACGGTCAAAGACAGGTTGAACACCCCGGGGCAGTACGAGGGTTTGGGGTATACCCATGATACTTACGATATCTCCATGGGACCAACGGAGAGTCAGTACACCCTCCTGGGCAAGATGACCGAGAAGATGGAGGCGCAGATCAAGGTGGCGCACCTGATACGCGCCGTGGATGTGACCGACGTGGTTTGCCGGGTCATAGAGGACCATTTCATCCCCGACATGATGGGGAACCTGAACAAGTTCTGCGTGCAGACAACGAGGTGCACCAAATGCAACAAAAAGTACAGGAGACCTCCCATGGCGGGAGTGTGCGACTGCGGTGGTAACCTCACCCTCACCATACACAAGGGTGGGGTGAAAAAATACCTTGAAACCTCCCTCGAGCTTACCAGACGGTTCGACCTGCCCGTATACCTTCAGCAAAGGGTGCAGCAGATAAGCGACCAGGTGGATTCACTGTTCGAGAACGACAAGGTGAGCATGCCCAGGCTGGATGAATTCTGCTAGGAGAATGATAATAGAGAAGATTGCTTGTTTCCTTCGGATATTTCAGAAAGTTTCTGGAACACCGACTCCATCCGTTCCGGTGTAAAATCGTGCTCGTCACACAGGAATGTACGTATCTCCCGGATGCGTGGTGACCCGAACTTTATTCGGTAGTCCCTGGTCACATGGGGTTTGAGAAAAAGCTCCCTGATGGCTTCGTAGTTGCCCACCTCTTCACCCCTGGCCTCCAATACACCCTCCAGGGAGCCGTGTTCCCTGACATACTGCAAACCTCTTTTCGGGCCTATGCCCTTCACTCCCTCGTTGTAGTCCGTACCGCACAGTATGGCGATGTCCACCAATTGCTCCCTCGTTATGCCGTGTTCATCCAAGGTCTCTTCCAGCAGTATGAGCTCGGGCTGTACCTGCCTGTACTCGTTCCTCCCCGGGAGTTTTCGCCTGCCGGTTATCGTGAGGTTCCTCACCAACCGGGGTGCACCGCAAAGTAGGGAGTCGAAATCCTGGCTGCCAACCGCCCATGCGTCTCCCGACATGGAGAGAAAGGCCGCCTGACTCTCCCCCTCCCCTGGAGCGTACACCCTGGGTATGCCCATGAGCTCCAGAAGACGGTCGCCGCTCTCGATTATCTCCTTTGTCATCCTCGAGGTCTGCATCGCCTTTGTCCTCGCCCTCTCCATATCCCCTTCTTCCAGGGCCTTCTCGTACTCGTTCCAGGCGTCTATCTTCCGCTCCTTTCGCTTTTCCAGCGTACCTTCCTTCATAATATCCGGTTTTCCGTCGAATACGTAAACCGGTTTGATACCCGCCTCCAAGAGATTTGCATTCCGGTAAAGGATACCGGAGAGGTGAGAGGTTACCCGACCCTTGGAATCCACCAGAGGCTTACCGTCTTGCTGCCTTATGCTGGCAAGGAACTGGTAGATTATGTTGTATGCGTCCATGGCGACCACACGGCCGTGAAGCTCGTCCATGTCCAGTTCACGGGACACCACGATATCCTTCAGTGCTACACCCATGTGTACCTCCGGGCCGTCAGAACACCGCTCCCGCGGTCTGCACGTTCAACCCCCGGTCGGTTATCTCGTAGGGCTTGATCTTCCTGGAATGGGCGATGCGCCGCATCTTGATCACCTGTATGCTCATCTGTACATCCTGATTTTGAGGCTGGTCGTATCTCAAAACTATCACACCATCGGCGGTGTACTCCACCAGACCGTCCCGGGAGCTGGTGGGATTTTCATCCTTCACCTCGGCGGTCAACAGGGTTGTCGCCTTATCCTGCTTCACCATCTGGCAGAGTTCGAACAAACGCTCTCTTTTTTCACGTGCCGTGTCGGAAAGCATATTGAGTAACGAGACGGAATCTATGACTATGCGGTGGGCACCGAATTCACTGATGAATCTGGGCAGGTCGCTCTTCAGCCTGTTTATGGTGGCGTCGGCATCCGCCGGGCTGAGCTTCTCCACCACTATCTGCCCCTTATCGATGAAGGGTTCGAAGTCCCAACCGTAGGCACGTCCCGTCCTGATTATCTCGTCCTTCTCCTCCTCTAGAGAGATGAATATGCACTTGTCCCCCCTGTTCGCCCCTTCCCACAGATACTGAAGCGCCAGGGTCGTCTTGCCGGTACCGAAGGTACCGAGTACGGCGAACACGTGACCCTTTGGTACACCACCGTTGAGCATCTCGTCCAAACCTTCTATCCCCGTGGATATCCTTTCTATACTCTCTTCGTCCATCTCATCTCACCTTATCATCTCGTAGTTGGCGACATGGTAACCCGAATAATCCGTTATCTCGGCGTTGAACCGGGCTATCTTTTCCCTTCTCAGGTGTGGGAGCACGCTCATGAACTTCTCCACGGTCATGTACCGCTGCCGTCTGGTGCTCCTGAAATTCTTTGACCATTCGAAGTTGAACACACCGTCCACACTGTCGATTATGAGGTACTCCGTACTCCTGTCGATCACCTCCTTGGAGAGAAGAAGGTAGATCACACCACCCCATTTTTTCGATGCCCTGCGTATACCCTTGATTATGGTTATCAGTTCATACTGATCTATGGCCTTGTTGGATAGCAGGTCCGTCAGGGAATCGATGACCACCATATTTTCTTCCGATTTTTCTTCCAGAAAGTCCACGAGTTCCCTCAACAGATTGTTGTTTGCACTTTCGGAGAATATGCTGGCGGGGTTGTTGTTCCCGGTCCACCCGCTGGGAACCATGGTGCGCTTGAAATAGGGATACGAAAAATCCGAAATATTCAGGGAGTCCTCGATGGCATCGTAATAGTTCTGGTTAAAGGAATTCTTTATCTCGTCCAGTATGTCCTGCTTTGCCCTGGAGAAGGTGATATGGTGTATCTCCTCGGGCAGTATGGATTCCTGGCACTCGTCACCCAGGACAAGGTGGCGGCTGGCCGGGTCCTTCTTTACCATCAGCAATTTGGCTGCCGAGGTGTACACGAATTCCTGACCACCCGCGCCTATCTCCGACAGTAGTAGAACGACAGAACCCGCTGGAAGACCTCCTTTGATTATGGAGTCGAGGGCGCTTATTCCAGTGGGTATCTTTTTCATTTGGCACACCACCGTCAGACTTATCGTCGGACAATACTTGCTTAAAAGATAAGTGGTAACTTCTTCAAATAGTTTACCGAGATATTGCACGTGGATATCCCCGGATAGGTAACTTGAAATATCATGTTCTGTCTATGAGGTCGAAGACAGATATGACGGAGAAGTGGAGCGTTGAAGAACGGGATGTGAGAGCACCAGTAGTGGCACCATGCCACTGTAATGCCTACACAATAAACATAGAAAAACTATGTACCAACTACACTATAATAGTAAAGTATATTATGTAGACACTACATAACCATTGTATGGAAAAACAGGATCTTATCAAACTATTACGAGACCTGAACCCCCAGTGGAAGAGGGAAGGGATAGACTTCGAGGACCATATAATACAGAGAGAACCGCTTGAAAGGTTGAAGGGTATAGAGAGGACTGTGGGGATAATCGGTCAAAGGCGGGTGGGGAAAACAACCCTGCTCCTGCAGTTCCTGGTGGAGAGGGCACGGGAGATCGGTTGGAATAGAACCTGTTATTACTCCTTCGATATAAGACGCATGGACGTGAATAACATAGTGGAAACATTCTGTGAGGATATACTGGGTGAACCCCTCTCTGACCTTCGCGGCCCCGTCCACTTCTTTCTGGATGAGGTTCATAACGTGGAAGCCTGGAGCAGCCATATAAAACTCTTCGTGGACCATTACCGGGACATGGATTTCACCGTTACAGGCTCCTCGGCATCCAATCTCGTGAAAGGGGCGGGGGAGGGACTCGTGGGTAGATTCTCTCCCGTAAGATTGTACCCCTTTTCCTTCAGGGAGTTTCTGCAGTACAACGGAGTCCAACAGGAGGCTCAGGAGCTGGAACGGATAAAACTACCTGATAGAAAGATAGCCATAATGTTCAGGGATTACTTCGAACAGGGCGGACTCCCCGAGCTTTACAGCTCCACAAGACCCCTGGAAGAATTGGAGGAAAATATCGACCTGGTCTTCTTCAGGGATATGGTGGAACTCTTTGATGTGGGCCGGAGTTCCGTTCTAAAGGACATATTCCTTCTTCTGGCCACGGAAACCGGGCAGAGGATAAGTTACAACAGTATATCCAATCGGCTGGACTCTGATTTCCGGACGGTGAAGAAATACCTGGGGTATCTGGAAGACTCCTACCTTATCCAGCCCAGCAGACCCTTCACCACATCCGAACACAAATCCGCGAGAAAAAACCCAAATATATACATCGAAGATCATGCATACAACAGGATCTTTCCTACCAAGAGGGGCTTGAAAGCGGAGACCGTGGCATTTAACCACGCAAGGCGATTGGAAACACCCTACCATCTAAAGGATCCCGAGGTGGATATTGTACTACCGAAGAGGGGGGTTTTGTTGGAGGTGAAATACGGTAAACACGACGTCGATAACCTGGTGGATGCAGCGAAAAGAACGGGTTTCAAGCCCTATCTTATCACGGAAGACACATACGACACCAGGACGGTCAACGGTGTGGTCGTGAAGTACGTCCCTCTTTACGCATTCTGCCTGTGTGTGTGACGACCCGGGGGGGCAATACATCGGAGTTACCAAAATTACGGGTATATGTGGTAGCCCCTCATCAGTGACCGGGAGCCCCATCTCTTCATACATTATCGCAGCGGCGCCCACGGTAGAACAGAATTTTTTACCACTGCCATCCCGGGCTGAAGGTGACGCTGAATCATGCACGATACTCTACGGGGTCTTTCGTACCCAATTCCGCGAAACCACGGAGTCTCAACTTGCAAGACTCGCACTTACCACAAGCTTTTTCGCCACCCCTGTAACAGCTCCAGGTATGCTCCAGTGGTACATCGAGTTCCACACCCCAGGATATGATCTCGGATTTTGTCAGATCGATGACGGGATATATCAGCACCACGGGGTTTCCTTGTATGCCAGTCTTGGTGCCCATCGTAAAGGCTTCCTGGAGTGCCCGAAAGAATTCCGGCCGACAGTCGGGATAGCCGCTGTAATCAACGGCGTTGGCACCGATGAAGATCGCCTTTGCACCTATGCTCTCGGCGTAGGAAAGGGCGTAACTCAACAGTATGATATTCCTTGCGGGTACGTAGGTTGACGGTATGCCCTTTCCCATATCGTCCCTTGCATCGGGAATATCTTCACCGTTGTGGAGAAGGGACGACCGGCTTATCTCCTTCAGGTCCATATTGATCATCCGGTGTTCAATGACACCCAGCCACTCCGCTATCTTCCTTGCACTCTCTATCTCCCTTCCATGCTTCTGACCGTAAAGAAAGGTGAGTGCATAGAGTCCGTAACCCTCTTCCCGTGCGATCCCCGCTGTCACCGCGGAGTCAAGGCCGCCTGACAGCAGCACCACACATCTCCTTTTCATAACTTCTTCTTCACCCATGCCCCCTGCCCCCTCGACTCGTCGACTCCTATCTCGATAGCGACTATGCTATCGGGTATTTCGAGTTCTTGTAGTAATCGTTCGAGTATATACCCGGCGAGCTCCTCTGCGGTACTCCTCCGGATATCCAGGAGCAGTACGTCCTCCCTGGGGAAAACATAGCGTTTTTCGTCATGGGAGACCGATATACCGTTATCCGTCTCCTCGACGGCTCCGGCGGGAAGTATCACCCTGTGGTCCAGTTCGTGGGCGATATCCCGCAGTTTACCTTTGAGTGGGATAAAATCAAGAACGAAACCCTGCTCCCCCTTGAATCCCTCGACCCTTACATGAATCGCGTAGTTATGACCGTGTAGCCTGCCGCACTTGTCGTGCTCGGGCAAGATATGGGCCGCGGAGAAACCGATATGGGCTTCCCAACCGTTTATCTCGAGTCTTATCATGGCTTGCACCTGGATGTGTATCGAAGTGA
>JAFDTY010000080.1 GCA_019594055.1 Candidatus Haladaptatiplasma halalkaliphilum
CCGTCTTATGTCATGTGTTCGAACTCCTGTTTCTTCGATGATAGTCTCCTTTGTTGCAACGGTCACTTTCGACAGATATTCCAAAACATTCTTAACCTTTGTCCGATATTCTCTTCTTGTTGGCATTTATATTCAAAGGGATATAGGCAGCCAGCACATTTAGTTTTCGCTAAATGGGCCTATATCCCACTAGTTTTCATCTTGCATCGTGCAACACCCTTTATTGATTAAAAAACGTTTCTAGCCCAACTTCGACAGTTGGGCTGTAAATGTGAAAACGCATTCCCACAGATTTCATAGCCAGACCTTTCTCTCCTCGTATTTCACCCCGATCTTTTTGCAGACCTCAATAACCTTTTCCGCCCCCTCCTTTGCTATCAATATCGCACCTTTACCGATTTTCTCGCCGGGATACTCGTCTAGTATTCCCTTGTAGTTTTTACCTTTATCGTACAAAATGTGATGGAATTTTACTTTTTCCTTGTTTTCCAAACCCCTGAGGTCATAGGTAATGACGGAAAAGCTGTGTTCTTTGAAAACATTTTGAGCCTCGAACCGCAGCGGATATTTAAGGAAAAGTATCTCCCCGTCGTGAAATGCGGACGACACGAGTGAATCGTTCTTTCCTTCCCTGACCTCCTCTATGGTCATGTTAACAAATTGAACGATACGGTCCACCTCCGAAGAGAACACGAACTCCGTAAGGTTTGAATTATCCAGGCTCTCCTTATCCTCGAAGATAAGGTCTATCGTGTCTTTTTGCAGCATCCGCTTCCAGCATCTGGCCCATTGCCTTTACAGTTTCGTCGGCCACAACGCTTCTGAGATCCTCTTCTTTAGCTAGGTCAACAGTCCTTATCTTCTCACTAAGCAATTCAAGATGGTTTTTGAATTTCATACTAACCTATTAGAAAGGGAGGGGGGATTTATTTAAACATTTCTAATATATTAGAAAAATGAACTGTAGGTGGTCCCTATACCTTCAGATCACACTGAAAACGATCCAGGGTAGAATCGGTATCATCCTCAGACCAGGCATCTACATTATGCACCATTCGGTATAGCTCGTAAAACTCTATCCAATGCATCTCGGATTTTCTGATCAACTCGATCTCGGATTCCGGGCGTAAAAAACCCTCGTTATCTCTACCAACATCCCTGTTAGAAAGTCCTTCACAACCGAGATAGTACATTCCGTTTTGAAGCGATACAATGGACATAAGAGGGTTATCGTTGGAACAATAACTTTCTGCGTTCTTAAGCTCGGTCCAAGGCTCCCTGTCACTTACCTCACGGTTGAAAAGTTCAAAGCAGTTTTCAACCAATACTTCCACTTGCATCGTATCGGGGATCCTGCCGAAGATTTCTTCAAAAGTTCGCACCGAGAAGTGTTCCTTGCATTTCAGATAGTAATCTTTATTTCGAATACTTACAGGCTTACCGATATCCAGTAGTTTTGAGGCGGTATCCAGGAGGAATAGCTTTCTGATCAGGATTAGTTTCTCGAATATGTCGAATTCAGATTCGACGATCATTTCAAGCGCCGCTATTACCCTTTCTTTTACATGTTCCTTGCAGGCATTTGGCCAATCCCAGTTCACTGCCTGCTCTTTGTATTCTCCGAATCGGGAATCCCTGTCGTAGAGTATGACGCATTCCTGAAGAACGTTCAAAAATAAAGAATATTTGAACATCTCAGAGGGGGGAAAATTTCTACTGACCAAGTCTTTGTAATATGACCGGGAATGTTCCCAAAGATCTACCTTGGTGCCATCCGAAAAAAAATGTTTCGGGATATGGAATCCTCTTTTGAATCTTTTACAACGACCATATCTATATCGCTCTCGGTGTGTATGTTGCCCTTGGCCACGGAGCCGAACAGGAGGACCGCCTCGACGTTTTCGTCAACCATCCTCTCTTGAGATATGTTTCCGGCTACCCCTTCCATCTTCCTGAGTTTTTCCTTCGGAGTCGGTCTCCCAATCATACTTACAAAAAGGGGCCATGATAATAGAAATTTTTGGTAAACACGATATGAAATATGCCCGGCATAAATCATAAGGAGCAAAGTGTACGGAAAAAACCGATTCACTCGATGTAGATCGCCGGTTTGCCCGGTGCCGCCTTGTCCTTCCTGTCGGCCGGGTCATAGACATCTTCGGAAGCTAAGTGCACATTAACTTCGGCTTCGAATTCCCTTTCGATGAAAGATTTATCCTCTTGGAGTATCTTCATCTCATCCAGCGCCAGATCCCTTTCGACAGTGTCTCTGTTCTTCTTGATGTCTTCCAATATGGTTCGAAGGTAACCGGATAGTCTCTTGGGAGGTACGTCGAGCATTTTGGAAAGGACTGACATCAGTCCCATGCCTTTTTCAGTTTCCGCCAGAGCTATTTCCAGAACCTTTTTTTTCCAGGATGGCGATACGTATATGTGTATTACATCACCGGAGACATCGGCGATGGACAATATATTCCGGATGTCGTCCATAACATCCCTAAGATATTCTTCCCTTCCTTCCACCTCGTCTGAGATGACTACTTCGTCTACATCCGGTATCAACTCTTCGGAAACATACTTGATATCCCACAGCTCGCCGAGTTCATCGGCCATATGCGGAGTGAACGGAGACAATAGCTTGACGAAAGTTTCGCCCAGCCGGTCCAGCAGCGCACCGTTCTCACCGCCTCTTTTGAAATACCACTCCAACTCCGCCGGCATGTCATAGAACACCACGTTGGCGGCCTTGCGTATCTCGTAATCGTCCATGAAGGAAAATGTCCTTTCCAGTAAGCGGTTGAAACGTGACTCTAAGAAGTCGTCCACCGATGATTCGCCACCATCGACAGATCTCATCCTGTTTACCAAACGCCAGATAAAACCCAGTCTCTTTCGGTAATTGAAGGCCTCCCTTTCGTCCCATTCCTTATCGACGAAGGGACTGGCGGAATGTGCGTAATACAATCTCAACGCGTCGATACCGAAGCGCTCCGCCACATCGGGTATGGGGTCGGCCCCACCCTTGGATTTGGATATCTTGCCGCCGGTCATGGTCAGGTACCAGTTGACCATTATCCCCTGGGGCCAGTTTTTATCGTCAAGTATGGCTACATGGTTCATGAGGAACACGGGAAAATGCACCGTCATGTGCTCCTTTCCACCGAGGTTAAGGTCCAAGGGATACCAGTAAGTAAAATCCCTCCTGACCTCTAACAAAGTTTCCGTGTCGATGCCCGTGGAACCCGCCACCTCGTCCGCCTCACCCTTACCGAGAAACACGAAGTCGAAGAAGGCTTCCGTCATCTGCCCCGCTTCGAACCGACCTAGATTGTAGTGCCTGGCCACTATGTAGTATGCGGGGTACAAGGTGGAGTCCGCTATGGCCTCTATTATCCATTTATCATCAAGGGGAAACCTCGTTCCTATCCAGTTACCCAGCCTGGCACAGGATCTGTCCTGGAACCACTCCAGGATATCAGGCAGTGTTCGACCATAGGTATCCGGCCGAATGTTCATGGTCCGTGCGTGGACCTTGCTTTTCTCGGTGAGCTCCGGGTCGGAGTACCTTATGAACCACTGGTCGGGTATCTTGCCCATGACCACATCGCTGCCGCACCGGCATATCACCTCTTCCGACAGGTCGTAGAAAGGGGTGGCCTCCCCGGAACCCATCATCTCCTCCCTTATCTTGTCCTTGGCTTCCTGAACAGGCATACCTGCGTAGTCGCCGCATATACCCAACATGGTGCCGGCATGGAAACCCGCACGGTATATCCTCTGGGTCGCCTCCTCTAGTCGTTCCACATCTCCCTGAGATCCGATGTCCATCTCAAGGATTATCCTTTCGGCGGGGTTGCTCCCCCAATCCTTCGAGTCGATTATGGGTACGGGTTCCACTTCCTTGACCAGTTCTTCCAATCCGTACTCTTCCAGCAGTGCCCTGTTCTCCTTCAACTCCTTCAGGGCGATCCAGTCGTAGGGTGCGTCGCTGGGGACGCTGGTTACTATACCGGAACCCATGTCGGGGTCGGTAAAACCGGCCGGTAACACGGGTATTTGCCTGTGTATCATGGGTGCCACCGCACCTTTGCCTATCATCTCCCTGCCGCTGATATGACCTATCACCTCCACATCATCCATCTGGTATCCCAGCTTCCTGGCGGCGGCGTCACTCATTATCCACTCCTCGTCATCCACCTTGACTACGGCGTAATCCTCGTGGGGGTCCACCCAAAGATTGGTCTGACCGTACACCGTCTCCGGTCGCAACGTGGCTGCGGTGATGTACCGGCTGCCGAACTTGAACTTCAGAAGAGTGTATTCCTGAACCTCGGCGGTGCCACCTTTGGATAGATCTGTCTCCGAGGGGTCTACGGCTACGGGGCCGCAGTTCTTGCATACCGGTGCGTAGTAGGGTTTCTGGGTCAGTAACCCAAGGTCGTTTAACTTCTTGAATTGCCACCGTATAAAACTTGAATAATCCTCCCGTGAGGTATCGGTAAAGTAACTGAAATCTATGGAAAGCCCGAAGTTCTTCCACTCCTTGATGTAGCTTTTGGCGAAATAATCGATTATACCTTTAGGGCTGTCCAGTTGGCGTATGTCTTCATCCGTGGCACCGTTGGCCCTCAGATATTCCATAACGTTACGGTCTCCTTCTGCCACCCGCTTGGCGAGGCTGATGACCTGGTTACCGGTAGGGTGTGCTCCTGCGGGGAACAGTACGTTGTAGCCCCTCATCCTCTTGTAGCGTGCGATGAAATCGGTGTAGGTGTAGCACCGCATATGTCCGAGATGTAGGTAACCCGATATACCCGGATATGCGAAGATGATGTAAAACGATTTTTTATCTTCGTCTACCATGGTACGGTAGGATTCGGACTCTTCCCATATACGCTGCCATTTTCGCTCTAAGGATTGAGGGTCGTAGTCGTTCATCTACGGCTGTAAGATTGAAGTTGGTATAAAGTCTTTCGAATCTTCCCGGGGGGCGGCACGTTCAATGTGTCTTATCGTATCCGGAGGCGATTGACAGACACCTATATATCAAATTCATACCCGAGAGAAGTGAGTAATAATTTTGATGGCAGACGGCATGATAAAAATACCGTCAGATGCCCGATTCGTAAAAGTAGTTCGGCCAGCCTTCTTCCGGTAGTTGCCTGAATCCGTCCTCGTCGATTACATGGATTCCGGCACGCCCAAATTTTTATCAGCACGCCAATATCTTCATTGTAACGAATAATTGATCCAATTATTCATCTTGCAGTTTTCTCTCCTTTTCCTTAATACGTTTTTCTTCTTTATACCCGAGTAAAGACATGAGGGCTGAATATGCGCCTATCGCGGTAGCCGCAATCCCGATAATTATTAAAGGTTCACCCAAAGATAGAACATACCCCACGATGAACGAAAAGACACCGACAACCATAAGAACGGACCCGATGTGAAAAATATGGTTGTATGTTGTTTCATCCAATCTGTAATATCTCTTTTTCAGAATCATGGTCCGAGAGCCCGCACCATATTTCTTTTTCCGCGACATAATAAAAATAATGCCGATTAATGATATGCAAACCAGGAAAACCAATAACGTAATGAACACTGCATTGTTTATATCTCTAAAAATATTTGGTAGCGGTTGTTGCGAATCGTTTTCTTCATCGTATATGTTAAATTGGTCTTCCGAATGAAGAAACCCTAGGTCTGAAACGATGTATATGGTTTTACCGGGGCATACCGTTGATGATGTTATAACATCATTCAAAAAATATTTCCATTTCAATGTGCCATTGGGATTTAAGGCGGACAGACTAAATTCCGTTTTGGGAATCTCGTGTGTGATCGCATATATCATACCGTTCTCTTCGATGATGGTAGATATATTTTTCACTCGACAACACCGTATATTAGAACCATCTCGTGTGTCGATAACATCAAGTGTTCTTTTACCATGTACATACAAAACACTGTTTCTATCTATCGCTGGCACATATCGTAAGAATGATCCCCATGTACACACTGACCACTTTATCGCACCATCCACATGACTGGTGTCGTAAGGGCTTCGTCTGGTATTCCTCCGATCGCCTCCGAAACTTCCCCAGGGACTTTGAACTGGCGTTTCATCCTCGGAAACTCCCGTGGCGTGCTCGAGGGTTATCACCAGGGATGATGTGATAACCAATACCGCTATCAAAAGGCAGGATAGCCTCATGGTATTCTCACGTTTCATCGTATCCACCGAGTGTGTTTGCTGGTATTTAACTTCTATCGTATATCGTCCTCTATTATAAAAAAAAGCCGCGCAATCTGAACTGATTCCGCTTTGCTTTTGTTACGAGCGTAGTGAGGAATGAAAGACTGAAGAAAACCTCCGGTTTTGTGAAAGGGTTTCATCTCTTACTTCCTCAATATAAAGGATGAATGGACTGGCATCTTCAAATTTCCTAAGAGATGAAAAAAGGAAGGGGGTTAACCCCCCTAGTACAAATGGTAATACCACCTGGAGGACAGCATATAGTTCCGCCCAGCGAATATGGGGGCCGGGTTCTGCTCGGGTATCTCGAAGGTGAGAATTATGTACTCACCCGGGACGATGGTTACGAATTCGTCGTTGCCTTCTAGCAGTATGTCCCTAACATCCTCCACACCGTTGAGCATGGCACTTACCATGGGGGCTTTTTGTACTTTCACTGGTGTCCGCACCGGGTTGTCCAGCCCCGCGAAGTCTGCCGAATGGTTCTGAGCGGTATGACCATTTCCGAGGGGTGGTTGCGTGGGTGAGTACCGTTACGTTGGTCCAGTCACTACCATCCACACGCATACTGATGTAGAGTGACGTTTTCTGACCCGGTGGCCACCACCACACAGGAGAAAATTCGCATTGATAAACAACCCTTTTGGGGATGATCACCTTCAACCATCATCCGTATCTTCAAGTGGTAAGTTTTCCTCCCGTTCGGCCAATTCATCATCGGAGGCGAGTTCCTCCTCGAGCTCTGGCTCAACAGACCGCCCCTTCTTCAACATCATGAACAGTACCAGGGCGAGTATTACCAGTAACAACAATAACAATATTCCGGCGAGCATATCTACCCCCGTGTCCACGGTAAAGCTGTTTGTGGATGTGGCTTCGTTTCCTTCTGTGTCCACCACCCTCACAGTTACATCGTAGGCTCCGTCGTTCAATCTCTCGAAGGTGTAACGAGTTCGGCTGCCCACGTTTATCCAGTCGCCGTCGTTCAGGCGTATCTCGTAGTGTGAGATGGGGTAGGTACCTATCTCCACAGACCATTCTACCGTGACGGTGTGAGTGTCCAGTGTCTCGCCGTCGTGGGGTGAGGTTATCACGACGGAGGGTGGGATCACCTCCCGGAAGTGTGCGGTGATGTTTTTACCGCTGTCCATGATGAGGGTGATGTACGGGTTCGTTTCCTGGCCTTCATGTATGTTACCAGACCAGTGGCTGAAGTGCCAGCCTTCGGAGGGACTGGCGGTTATGTTCACCGTAGTACCGTACGGGTAGGAATGGTTGCCGGCCGATGGGTCGATGGTGCCCTGGCCGGTAATCGAGAGGATAAGGTTGTGGTGGATACGGTCGAAGTGTGCGGTTATGTTCTTGTCGTCGTCCATGATTAGGGTGATATTTTCGTTCGTCTCCTGTCCATCGGGTATGTCACCGCTCCAGTGGCTGAACTGCCAACCTATGGAGGGAATGGCGGTTATGTTAACCGATGTGCCGTACGGGTAGGTATGGTTGCCCGTCAACGGGTCGGTTGAACCCTGACCGGTGACCGAGATGGTTAGGTTGTGATAGATCTGTTCGAAGTGCGCGGTGATTGTCTTGTTGCCGTCCATCACGATGGTGATCTCATCACTCTCTTCCTGGCCCTCTAGCACATCACCTGCCCAATGGCTGAAGTACCAACCGACATCTGGTGTTGCTGTTACAACGACCTCATCCTCGTATTCGTATACGTGGGTACCCACCGGCGGATCCGTGACACCCTCTCCTTCGACAGTGATCTCGAGTGTGTACTCTTCCCTCAGGAAGTGTGCGGTGATGGTTTTATCGCTGTACATAGCTATGATGACCTCATCGCTCAATTCCTGCCCCACCGGCACATCGCCACTCCAGTGGCTGAACCGCCACCCTTCGTCGGGGATAGCCACAACCGTCAACTCTTGTCCTATACTGCAGATATGCATACCCGGAGCAGGATATGTTGTCCCATTTCCTTCTACAAGTATTTTCAACATGAACTCAGGATGGACCACTAAGTCTTGCCAGCTAAGGAACGGATATGTGTCGCCATCCACGATGTTCCAGGTGAAAGCCTTGTCACGGGCATCTCCACTATCAACTTCGGTTATATCCCAGTCCGCATCGCTGAAGATGATTATGTCCATCATTTCAGCGGTAGTCTTACCTTCGCCACCGGCACTCTCTGATTGACCGGATGTGTCGATGTTCCAAAACGAGGTTTCGACGATATATCTATTGTGTCCGATCAAACCGCCTTCCCTGTTGACACCTTCTACTCTTCCCGTGGCGTACGTGTTCGACACGATTCCTGCATTGAACCCCACGAGACCACCTACCGATGAATATCCACGCACTTTAACGGTTGCATACGAGTTAGATATCGTTCCGCCGTTAGATCCCACGAGTCCGCCCACATACCAGACTCCGTTCACATCACCAGTTGCATAGGAGTTCTCAACTGTGCCTACCCTGTTAGTTCCAATTAGCCCGCCTACATTATTGTTACCACTCACATCAACATTTGCATACGAATTCAAGACTGTGCGGTCGTTAAACCCAAATAAACCGCCTACAGAATACTCCCCTTTCACCCTACCAGTAATAAATATGTTGGTAAACAACCCATCGTTATGTCCCGAAAGCGCGCCAACATGGTCGTAACCCCTAATGTTAACATCGGTCATACTAATGTTGCGGACACTACTATGCCAAGATGTGTACCCGAAAAGCCCGACGGAGCCGGTATAACTACGGTTTATGAAAAAATTTGAAATAGTATGATCATTGCCCTC
>JAFDTY010000064.1 GCA_019594055.1 Candidatus Haladaptatiplasma halalkaliphilum
AGACCCACGGTCAGCTCCATCCTCACTTCTAGTCTTATCTCTTGGACATGCCGGTCCGCTGATGCCGGTTCGGACCCAAAACCTGCGACTAATACGCTGACCAGCAGCAAGCTAACGATGCATATCACTCTTGTTTTGATCATCATCTTCATCACGCCTTGACTCCTTAACGCATGATCGGGGTTTTTTCGATGCTCATCAATATACTATCTTGATAAGTATATAAACTTGCCCATGGTATATCCCCTTGGGTTAATGTGTGTGAGTAAGCCGCTACCAGGATCTCATATTACGGTTCAAAGCCCTGTTGTTCTGACACAGTACTCCACAGCCCATGTCCCATCCTCCCCATCCCCTTATCGCCGTGCTGAAGAATCAGTGGATTGCCGTCCTGCTATTCCTCCGCCCCATGCATGGAACCAAACCCGGCTAGCCCATCCCACATCAAGATATCCTTTTGATCCATCTTCTGAAAACTTCGTCAGTGATGTAATATAGTCCATCTCCATCCTTACCGATGGTCATGGAAGAGAGGAGGATGTTCATGTTGCTGGAAATATTACTAGGCGATGTCCGCATTTTATCTGCGATCTCGCTCATACGGTTGAATCGTTTTTCACTCATAGCTTCCAAGATCGCCTGCTGTTGTTCACTGAATACACGCGACAATCTTTCCTCATACTCCAAATTGAACTCGTCTATCATCCCATCAAATGCCTTATGGACCACATCTTCGTCTACCGTTTTTTTCTTCCCTAAACTAAGATCCGAATAACATATAAGACCCAATTTTTGGAAGTAAAACGGTATCCCTTTAGTATATGACCAAAAGGAATCTAAGGCGTTCTCGGTGATCCTGAAACCACCGTACTCGAACCTGTCTTCGATATATCTCTTCATCATATCTTCATGTATGGGGTCTAGAAAATGTCTTGTAGTCATCTGGTATAGAGGCGCATCTTCTGATAGGAAAACATCTCGAAGAAGGCCTACGCTGCTTCCACTGAATACGAACCTAACTCTTGTGGAGGCATCCATCTTTTCTTTAAAGGTATTGAAGATGACTCCGTTGAACTTTGATAGCGCTTGAAATTCGTCGAAGATCAAGATCAGGTCCAGATCTTGTTCTTTTGCAAAATCATCTAAAAAATCGAAAGTGACCTCTACCAATCTATACTCTTTATCCCTGTCGCCCCGGGATTCTCGAAATTCAAGGTAAATTTCCCCCACATCAGCGATAGATCCTCCTATCTTGCTGACACTTTTAAAAGCGCCCGTGATACTTTTTCTGAGAACATCCTTCCATGTTGCAAGTAATCTTTTTCCTGCCCCATATTTTTTTTCATAGGCATTCAACGTTTCATGGACCACTTTTTCATGAAAATCAGCGTATCTCGTCATACCCAAACAGTTCACCATGGCTACGGTAGTTTCTTTATTTAATCCATTGGACAGGTTGTGCAAGAGAGCGGTTTTACCAAATCGTCTGGGGCTAATTATCACGATATCTTGATTCATGCTTCGAGCTACCTCTGTCAATCGTCGGAGTTCTTCATCCCTGCCGATAAAATAAGGCGGCTCTATGGTTCCGCTTATCTTGAAAAGGCTCTCGGGCATACTTGAAGATAATACCCCAGGTGTACTTAAGATTATCGCAAGATTTGACGACCGCAAGATTTGACGATGTAAAGAATAGCAAATTATAACGATAGCAGGTTTTTGCCATCTGTAAAGCTCCAGACCGTCGAAAAAAGGTATCGTGCCATGAGGAACATGGAAGTAGCGTATAGCAAGAGGAAAAATACACTGATATAAAATCAGTTTTCAGACCTCGTTTTTGGGCATTTGCGGACCATATTTTGCATGAATATTAACCCTTCCGATACCCTTGGGGCTTTGAACCCCTTAGGCACGAAAAAAAGAAGCCACTGGAGGGATTCGAACCCCCGACCTATGGTTTACGAAACCATCGCTCCAGCCTGCTGAGCTACAGTGGCGTTCAGATCATTCGAGTAAAGGCAAATATCAACGTGACTGGAAAGGCCCTTTCCCGAAGATATTTTTTGACCTCTCCAGAGCCTCCACACCCGGCATGGGCTTGCCGGACAGGAAACTTATGCACGAGCCGCCCCCGGTGGAGATGTGGTCGATCTCGTCCTCTATGTCAAGCTTCTCCACCACGGCTACCGAATGGCCACCCCCGATTATGCTGAAACCCCGGGAATGGGCCACCGCCCGGAACAACTCTGTGGTTCCTATGGAGAAGTCCTCCCTTTCGAAAACACCCGCAGGCCCGTTGACGATGATGAGCTTCGCATCCCTGAGATCCCTTGTGTAATCCCTTATGGTCTCCAGGCCTATGTCAAATATGGTATGCTCAGAAGGTAGCCCGTCCAAAGATACGTTTCGCCGCTCTCCGTCAACGTTCAACGCCACATCAAGGGGCATCTTTATCCGCTCTCCCCACTGCTCCAGCATATTCTTACCCCTGGATATGAGCTCTTCGTGATCCGTGAATTCACGCTTGATGAAGTCGGTGCTTCCGGGGCCAAGATCGATTCCGGATGCCATGAGTAGCACTTGCCCCATCAAACCGGTGGTCAACACGGTATCGATATTATCGTGCTTCAGCATGTGCTCCGCAACCTCCATGGAATCGTCTATCTTGGTACCACCCAGAACGATGATCCTGGGGTGGCCGTCCTCCCTGAACACCCGTCCCATGTCCTCCAGTTCCTTCTGCATCACCCTTCCCGCAAGGTTCGGCACCACCTCGGCAAAGCCTATGAGGGATGGCTGTGCCCTGTGGGCGGCGGCGAAGGCGTCATGTACGAAGAAATCTATCAGGGGTGCCAGGTTGCGGACGATATGTGTCCTTTGATGTTTGTACCAGTTAGGTTCACCTGTGAGGGCGGTTTCCTCGGCGTAGAATCTGGTGTTCTCCAGGAGTATCTTATCACCGGCCTTCATGTTCCTTATCTTCGTTCTGACGTGGCTGTCGAAGAGCCCGTCCACGTATTCAACACGCTTACCCAAAAGTTGGGACAGTCGGATGGCATGCTCGTCAAGGGTGGTGTAGTCATCCTTTCCCGGGCGGCTTTGATGTGCCAGAAGCACTACCTTTGCCTTGTCAAGGTCTCGGATGGTCTCCAGGTGCCTTCTGATCCGGTGGTCATCGAGTATCCTTCCGGATCTGGGGTCCATGGGTGAATTTATGTCCACCCTTACCAGCACGGTTCTGTCCCTTAGGTTGAAGTCATCCAGCGTGAAGAATTTATGTTCAACATCGGACATGGTATCGACAATGGATTACGGGTAACTGATATAAGCTTTATTATCATAAGATACGCTTTTAGAGGTTTTAGAGACCAAAATTTTCATATTGTACCCCGGATTGTTGCTGAAGTGATGTCATGGAAAAAGCGCATGGAAACGGTACTTCGGGATGTTGAAGAAGCGGTCACGGAAGAGGAGATAGCTAAACTGCTGGAGAGCAACCCCTCTCCCATCGCATACATAGGTATAGAGCCGTCGGGCTTCATGCACATAGGTCAGGGTATGCTAACATCCAGGAAGGTGAGGGACATGCAGGAGGCCGGTTTTACCGTTAAGATACTCCTTGCGGACTGGCATGCGTACATAAACGACAAGTTCGGCGGTTCCATAGAGGATATCAAGCAGTGCGGGAGGTACATCCAGGACTGCTTCCTTGCCTTGGGGGTCGATCCCCTAAAGACGGAATTCGTACTTGCCAGCGAGATCATGGGCAGCATGGATTACTGGGAAAGGGTGCTGAGGGTGGCAAAGGCGAATTCCGTGGCCCGGATACGCCGTGCGGTGGACATAATGGGACGTGAAGCGGAGGATGCCGAAGCGGATTCGTCGAAATTGATCTACCCGTCGCTCCAGGTAACCGACATATTCGAACTCGGGGTGGACGTGGCCTACGCAGGTATGGATCAGCGCAGGGCGCACATGCTCGCAAGGGACACCGCCGATAAACTCGGCTGGAAGAAACCCATGGCTATACACACACCCATACTCACGGGATTGAAGGGTGGAGGACGGATGGATTCCTCCCACAAAGGCAAGATGAGCAAGAGTGATCCCGATTCATGCATATTCATACACGATTCTCCCGAAGATATAGACAGGAAGGTAAAGGGTGCCTTCTGCCCACCCACACCCCAGGACAACCCCATGCTCGATATGTGCAGGTACCTCATATTCCCCGAGACCCACGAGATAACCGTGCCCAGGGATGAAAAATGGGGCGGTCCACTCCGGTACGAGACCTACCGAGAGCTGGAGGAGGATTACGTGAAAGGAGAGCTTCACCCTGCGGATCTAAAGAAGGCGGTTAGCCTTTATCTGGCGGAATTATTGGAACCCGTAAGGCAGTACTTCCTGGATAAACCTCACAACCTAGAAAGGATGAAGCAGTTAATCCCTTAACCGTTCTAGTCCCTCTTTTTGTATCAACGCCCTGGTTTCTTCTAACATCGACACCAGCACATCATCCGCATCACCCTTTCCCCTGAGCACTCCCGCACCGGGATGACCGCCACCGGTTATTCCATGGAAAGCGGAAGATATCCTGTGGAACAGAAGGCCGAGATCGAATCCCTCTTCCACCAGCTCGCTGGTTACCCTTGCGGAGACCAGTATATCATCGTTCCTCTGTGATGCAACAAAGGCTATGTCCGCCCCTGCAAGTAAAAGCATGTTGCATACTGAAGACTCGAAGGAGCTCACATGTGAACACGCGATCAGGTATCCGTTCACCCTCTCATGGGTGGAGCGGCTTGCACCTTTCAAACGGCATATCTTTTCCGAATAGGTGCGGGGTCGCTGCAATATATTACGGACCTGGGTCACGGTGACCCCGGATCTGCTCATGACCTCCCACAGGGTCTTGAAGGTGAGGTGGTCCGCCCTTCTGAAATTGGATGTGTCGGATAACATGCCCGCCACCATGGCAGTTGCCTCCCTGGAAGAAAGGTCTTCCGGCTTTATCATATCGTAAATAATTTCGGCGCAGGATCTTCTGTCCTCGTATATGACCTCCCGCTCCCAAAGGGCCACCCTGTGGTGGTCGATAACTATCACTCCCTCGTCGGGTAACACCATGGGTTCGAGCTGCCTGGGATCAGGGGTATCCACAACCACCACGAGCTCGTAATCCCCGGGATCCGGGGCTATCACAGGCTCCATATCGAGGTGTTCCATCAGTCTCCGACCCATGCTGTCCGGAGGGTTGGGCAGGCCGATGGTCCCGCCGTATCGCACCCACAACATATACAGGCTGGCGATGGCGTCGGGATCGGCATTCTGATGGGAAATGAAGAGGTTATTTCCCCCTTCACGTATATTCATCTATCCCCCGCCGACGGGTCCCTGCTGCAAACCGCTCAAGGAGGCACTCAATTCCTTCTGAATGCCTTGAAAGTTCTTCCTCAGTTTATCTTCCTGTCTTGCGATGGCCTTCACCCTCACCTGGGTGGATTCCAGGTCATCCTGTAACTCATCCATGAGTTTGCTCCTGTCCTCAACCTTCACAAGGAGATTACCACCCACATTTTTGTAAACGGGTGACTCATCACTCAATTTTCCCAGCTCTTCCAAGGCGCGTTCCGTTTCGTTCTCCTTGAGCTGTAACTGCTGTTTCTGGGTGATTATCCGCTGCAGCTGCTGCTGTAGCTGTTGCGCTTCCACCAGTTTTGTCTGTATGTCTTCTTGATTCATAGCCATTTTCTTTGCCTCCTATTCATGTAAATTCTTTGCCTATCTTATCAGTGATATCGAGCCATCTGAGGTACGAATTCAGGGCGGCTCTGAGTGAATGTGAATCCTCGGCCTCCATGCTTATCCCCGGAAGTTCGGGCAACAATCGGACACGGACCCTTTTCATCTCGTCCCCGGTCTCCGGTTGAAGGGAGATCAACAGGGACTCCATGGCATCCCCCTTTTCCAGATGGAGAGTCACACGGTGTATGATATCACCGTGCCTTCAATACCTTTTTAACGTTCGGCCGCTCCTTGTAAAAGACCTTTCCGCCACAGTTATCGCATTGGATGCCCACACGGTTGATGCTATCCTTGCTTATCTTTTCCTTGCAGATGGAACACTTGAACAAGTTATCAACCTTCCTCTTCCATTCCGATGCCCTTCTCCGGCCTTGGTTGGTAGGCACCGCCGGCGAATGTGAGGCCACATTTTCCGCAGGACCATATGCCAGAGCTCTCCCTGCTCACTTTCTGGTGGTTGCATTTCGGGCATTCGTAATTCCGTCTCAGTGATTCCTCGATGTTCTTGGTAGTCCTTCTGACTCTGACGCCGTAGCGTGGTCCGAAGCGACCCGTGCTGCCTACCTTCTTTTTCGTTGTTTTTTTCTTCTTCTTGGCCATATTGCAACGCCTCTAGAGATACGATGATGTGGTGCCAACGGTATTAATACTTTGTCCCTAAAGCCTTGTTATATTTAAAGGTAGGGCATCGTGACTATATGTGTAAATATCGGTGATAGGGCACCATTTCCTCCCTAGATTAACTGTAACCTTTAAGTATGAGAACAGTTATGAGTCGATTCCTTCAAACTTTAGAGGATATTACCATGGCACGAATGCATGCAAGAAAACGCGGAAGATCGGGTTCGTCGAAACCATACGTTACCGAGTCGCCGGACTGGGTGAATGTTGAAAGGGAAAAGATAGTGGATATCATAGTCACCCAGGCCAAAGACGGCAAGTCGTCAAGCGAGATAGGGGTGATACTCCGGGACCAGTACGGTATCCCCAACCTGAAACTTTTAACCGGGGAGAGTGTAACAGACATAATGAGGTCTCAGCAGGTTTATCCGAATCTTCCCGAAGATCTTATCGACCTTATGAAGAAGGCCATAAGCCTTCACGACCACCTGAAACAGAATCCCAAGGACCTCAGTAACAAGAGGGGTCTTCACCTTGTGGAAGCGAAGATAAGGCGGCTGGTCAAGTACTACAAGGTCGAAGGAGCACTGCCAAAGGACTGGAAGTATACGAGGGAAAGGGCAGAGATGTTCATAAGATAGGGCGTATGTGAGGGGGGCTATTGCTGGAAATACCCACTGGATTTGGGGACAAATTTCGGAAGGCCGCCGATCTGCTGGACCAGCACGACAAATTCAGGATAATAACCCATTATGACGCGGATGGCATATCCGCCGCGGCGGTGATCTCCCGTGCCTTGATGAAGGCGGGAAAGGGTTTTCACTCCACTTTTGCGGAGTCCGCTCCTGAGAACATACCCGAGGGTCTTCCACTTATATTCACCGATCTTGGTGCAAGCGCCGTCAAAAAACTATCGGAGGTCAACGAGACAGTTATCATGCTGGACCATCACAGAGTGGATGAGGCGATGCCGGAATGCGAAGATAAGGTATTCATCAATCCTCATGAATTCGGCATAGACGGTGCAAGGGAGGTTAGCGGAGGCACCCTTGCTTTTCTACTGGCGGTTTTTTATGACGAAACAAATTGGATAAAGGCGATATACGGTCTGGCCGGGGCGGCTGCGGACAAGCAAAATGTGGGTGGTTTCACGGGTGTGAACAAGCAGATACTCGACGAGGCACTGGAAAGGGGCGTGATAAAGGCAAGAGAAGGGGCCTATATGGACGGAGATGGTATCCGGGATGCCCTGATAAGGTCTTGCGACCCCTACTTTCCCGGTATGTCAGGCGATGAAAACAGGGTGGACGAGGCCCTGAAGAGATTTAAGATAGACCCAGCCACACCGGTAGACGAAATGTCAAAGGACACCGGACGTAAGATAATGTCACTGCTCACCCTTAGTTTGCTCAAAAAGAATATCCCGGCTTATATGGTGGAGAGTATAAAGGGATACAGGTATATATCGGACAGGCTGAACATGAGTGTGGATGAACTTTACAAACTCATGAACTCGTGTGCAAGGGTATCCCAGCCGGGACTTGCGCTGTCTTTTTGTCTGGGCGATAAGGGTGCATTGAGTGGTGCCAGGGAGTTGAGGGCCGAGTACCGGACATCCATGGTGAAAAGGTTGAGAGAACTGGAGAAGGAAGGACCCGAGTTGATGAAGAACATACAATTTTTTTACGATAACAAGAAGACCAGGAAAGGTGAGTTGGCCGGTCTGGGCATGATGTATCTCTTCGACCAGAGACGACCGGCATTCGGTATCTTCGCTACTGATGGAAAATACGATATTTCCGCTCGGGGTACCAAGGGCATGGTGGGGAGGGGACTCGACCTCGGTGCGCTATGCAGGAAGGTAAGTGCCGAGCTCGGGGGTTCAGGAGGCGGGCACAACATAGCGGCGGGGGCCACGGTGGACAAGGGATGTATAGATGATTTTTTGAGGCGTATGGATGAAGAGGTAGGTAAGATACTGTTTTAGGTGCGATATCCACAGACCGAAGATTTTATATCTGAATTGGCTATTACATGTAATATCAGTTGAAAAGGTGAAGTCAACTTGCCTTTTGGTCGAAGCAAAGAGGAGAAGGTTGCCGACGAGGCAAAAACAATGATTGAGGAGACCATGAAAAAACAGGTCTCCGGGCAGATCACGGATGCGGTCTTTGAATATCGAAGGGTACTTCGTTACCTCAGGGAAGAGAAGGATGTGGTGAACAAGAACCCCGTCTATTTCTCCGAGATATACAACAGTATCGGCAACCGCTTTTTCAACCTGGGCGAACACGATTATGCAATAGAATGTTTCGAGATGTCCCTGAACCTTAACCCCAGGAACATAAATGCATGGCTGAACAAGGCCATGACCTACGTGAGTATGGATAAGATGAGCGAGTATGCCCTGCTCTGCTTCAACGAGGCCCTGAACCTGGATCCCAATAATGAAGACGCCCTGTTGAACAAGGCCAATGTGTTGAAGCTGATGGACAGACACGAGGAAGCTCAAAGCCTGTACCGACATCTATTGGACGTTAACCCTGCCAATATCAGACACATCCACAAACTGGTGAAACACAGCCCAGACGACCCGAACCTGTGGCGGCTGGAGGCGGAGAATTTTGAAAAACTCGGTAAGAAAGACAAGGCTGCCAAGGCATATCAAAAGGTCGTGGAACTGGACCCCAATGACAAGGAGGCCCTCAAGTCGCTCATGAATTTGAACCCCGATGATAGCAAGTTCATACTGGCAAAGGCCGAGGAACTGTTAAAGGAGGGTAAAACTGACGAGGCCAAGGAGAATTTCATGGAGGCGTTGAGCCAGAATCCCGGTAACCAAGAGCTGGTCGATAGGGTACTGGAACTCTACCCCGATGAACCCGAGGCTTTGAGGTGCAAAGCCGAGCTGCTGGAAAAGGCCGGCAAGCTACCGGGAGCCCTTGAGCATTACAAAAAGATACACGAGTTGAATCCTTCTGATATGACCTACTTCAACAAGGCACTGGAAGTCAACCCCAAGAACATAGATCTGCTTTACAGCAAGGGTGACGCACTTTACAACGCCGGTAAGTTCAACGGTGCCTTGGAAACCTTCAACAGACTCCTGGAGCTGGGCGAGAACAGCATAGACCTGTGGCACAACAAGGGTGCCTGCCTGTATCAGCTGGGTGAATACGGTGAGGCGGTAAAGGCCTTCGAGTTCGTACTGAAGGAGGACAAGGACGAGGTAGTGGCCTGGCTCAGTAAAGGTGCCGCATTGTATCAACTGGATCGCTATGATGAGGCCATGGAATCCTTCAACGAGGTGGTCAAACGTGAGGCCAACACGGCCAGTGCATGGTACTATAAGGCGAAGATAGCTGCAAAACAAAAAGACCTCAAGCTCCTTAAACCGTTTCTCTCCAGGGCCCTTTCATTGGACACCGATTACAGGGAAGAAGCCAAGACAGACGAGGCCTTCGGAGGTGTAAGGGAAGAGGAAGTCTTCAAGGAATTAGTCGCCTGACCATGGAGTGCATGAGTATCGAACCGGGTGTCTACTTTACTTCGGATTTTTGTGTTTGGTACGAAGTTAAAAAGATGATCATACTAGCCGACCTGCACATCGGTTACGACCACTCCTTTATCGAAGAAGGCATGTCCCTCCCCATACCCCAGAAGAAACAGATAATGGATAGGTTGTCCCGGATATTCGACAGGTATGATCCGGAAGAGGTGATAGTCGTGGGTGATTTCAAGCACACTTTTTCCGGTGATGATCGAAGAGAGGCATGGGATATCCGCGAGATGATAGATCACTTAAGTGCGCGTGCCAACCTTACCTTGATACGTGGGAATCATGATAATTATCTACGTACGGTAACAGAAAGGAAAGGCATACCCTTCCATGAAGACGAACTCAGGATAGACGGTTTAACCCTTGCCCATGGTCACAGGGAGTTGAAGTACACCGGATCACTCATCATGGGCCACGAGCACCCTGCCATAAGGATAAGGGACGAGGCCGGAGGTGTTATCAACCTACCGTGTTTTCTCTATCACCCCATACGAAAGATCGTGGTCTTACCCGCCTTCAATCCCCTCTTCGAAGGCCGTGATATGTTGAGTGGTGGCGGATTCATCTCCAGACAGCTGAGGGCAGTTCCCCTGGAGGATTTTTTTGTTTATCCTATCACCGAAAACGGTCTGATGGATTTCAGGACCATCGCCCAGATAAGGGCGGCGATACCCCCGTTGTTATGAATAAGGCTCATGTGTTCTACCGTGCCACAAAATCTAAAAAGGAATACCCTTTCTACGTCTATTGTCCCTACGGGGGTATAGGGTAACTCGGCATCCTCACGGGCTCCAGTTACGTGGAATGATCGCCAATCGGGTTTGCTGACCGGTTTTCATCGGTGTGATGAATAACTGGAGCGGTGACCCGTAACGGAACACGGTGGGTAGCTCCCTCCGTGGAAGAAACCCGTTGATCGGGGTTCAAATCCCCGTGCCCCCACTTTTTTCTCCGAAAAATGTGTGCACTCAGAGGAATCCAAGATTCCTCCGGCCCACAAAATTACTGCGTAATCTTGTTAGGTCCCCGTGCCCCCACTTATCAAAATTTTTAATTTTGATGAGGTTGGAACTTTGTTCCGACACTTTTTTCCGGAGAAAAATGTTTTGAAGCGGAGCGATACATCGGACTAACGTCCACTTACTTTTTCACTGCCTCCACTACGTTACCCCAGCAAAAAAATACGCCGGACTAACGTCCACTTACTTTTTCACTGCCTCCACTACGTTACCCCAGCAAAAAAATACGCCGGACTAACGTCCACCTCTCACTCTTATTGGAATTGCAAAGCAATTCCATCAGTGTTTGGAATTACGCAGTAATTCCGAAACATCGCCAAGTGTGGCTCGTGAACGAAGTGAGTTCCGGCGCCCCCACGAAGGAGCCGTAGATGAAAAATTAAAGTTGGCTGTGACCGGTTAGAAAACCGGGATAACTATTTAAAGTTGTATTACATATTGATACATAGTGATGTGAAATGGTCACAAAAAGTTTGAAAAGCATCCAGGCAAGAGTTCCCGATGAGCTGTACGAAGAGATCGATAGACGGATCGATTCGGGCATGTATACCAGTAAGAGCGAAGTTATAAGAGAGGCTCTTCGAAAATTATTTGCAGAACAAAGCAGAAGTTTCCTACGCGATCTCGTGAACGAGATGGAGTTGTCGGAAGAAGAGATGATAGAGGAATGGATCAAAGTGAGAAAGGGAGCATAGGATGAATCACGTATTCTTGGATACCAACGTGATCATCTCCGGTATCTTTTTTTCCGGATTGGAAGCCGAGATATTGCATTCGACTGAAATAAGACCGATCACAGCGGATATCTGTAAGGAAGAAACACTCGATGTGTCCAAGCGAAAATTTGTCGGTCTAAGTTCAAGATCACAAGAGAAAGTACTTTACGAGGTTGCAAAGGCATTATTGGATATTGATATAGTCGCTGAGAAGGATTATGGCCATAGGATGGCCGAAGCAGAAAAGTATGTTCATGGAGAAAACGATAAGAAAGTATTGGCAGCCGTGCTTCATATTCAACCGGATTACTTCATAACGGGAGATAAGGATTTTCACGATGAAGAGATCAAAAAAAGTGTTAGAACAGTAAAAAGCAGGGAGTTCATGGAAATAATTGGACTCGGAAACCTGTAAAATTTATTTCGATCATACCCGTCCTCTATAGTCCATGGTTACCGCCCGTGCCCCTATAATAACCTCTGATTCGTATGAGGTTGGAAGCGGAAAAATCAATGATTCCACCTTTTGGACAAAACTCGCTTTTGTGGTAATTAGGAAACGTAGTTTCCGACGGTCACTCTTACTGGAATTGCTCAGCAATTCCATCAGTGTTTGGAATTACGCAGTAATTCCGAAGCATCGAAAAATCTGCCTCGGTGAGTGCTCCCCAAGGCTAAAGCCATTGGGGCATCCTCTATGGATGACTAGTGAAGTC
>JAFDTY010000007.1 GCA_019594055.1 Candidatus Haladaptatiplasma halalkaliphilum
AGCGTATTTGCGTACCCAGGGGTCTTCATCTTCCAGTAGCTTTAACAGAGCCCCCGCCGCCCTTTTATTACCTATTCGGCCCAGGGCCCATGCAGCCTCACCCCTTACCTGGGGGTCGCTATCGGAGAGTAAAGAGATCAACTCGGGTGTCACCCCGGGGTCACGTATCTCTCCAAGAGCCCTTGCTGCGCAACTTCTTATCTCGTTGTTTTCGGAGTACAGTTTACGGATTATGTCATAGACGGACTCCCTGTCACCGATCATACCCAGGGCGTTCAAGGCTATGCGCTGTACCCACGGGTCATCATCCGAGAGTTTTATCCGTATGTACTTTTCGGCCAGGGGGTCTGCCAGCATCCCCAGGGCTTCGATGGCATCTCGCCTCACCTTGGGATCGGGATGGTCGATGACCCTTATCAACTCCATCACCGCCCTTTTATCCCCCAGTTTACCCAGGGCGTTGGCTGCCTCTTTTACTGACTTTAGATCGCCGTAGAGGTTTTCTATGATAAAGTCGAGGGCCGAATTATCGCCGATGTTTCCCAACGACCACATGGCGATGAGCTTGTCAAGGCCACCGTCACTGTTCACCGCCTTGAACAACACCGGTGCCGCCCGGGGGTCGCCGACGGAACCCAGGGCCCAAATGGACATGGTTCTAAGTATATCATCTTCCGAGTCCAGCATGGTTAAAAGTGAACTTACCGCTCCGGGGTCGCCTATCTCGCCCAGTGCCTGAACAGCGCTTCTTTTGACGCTTACAACGTCATTGTCAAGCACCTGGATCAAACCGGGGACAGCACCGGGGTCTCCTATCTCACCCAGGGCTTCCGCCGCCTTGATACGTACGAGTACCTCCGGATCATCAAGGGCATCCGTAAGGGCATCAACGGAAGCTGTGTTTCCCAGGATCCCAAGGGCCTCCGCAGCCCTAACACGATGGGACATGTCTTCGTGGTCGAGAAGGTGGATGAAATCCAAAAGTGCTCCCCGGTCATGGGACTCGGCCAATAGCCGTACCGCATTCCATCTTACATTGTGGTCTTTATCGTATATCGCAATTTTTTTGATGTCCGTGATCATCTTCTCGTTCAGAGTAAATCTGGCCATACATCTCAAGGCGTTGCATCTTATGGGTGATTCCTTGCTCTTGTGGGCCACATTGTTAAGTATGTTGACGGTTTCCTCCCCACCCCGCTCCACCAACTCTTCCAAGTACATAAAGCGCTCTTCCCGTGTCCCCTGGTTCAATATACGGTTCAATACATCTTCTCTTTCTTCCGAGGGAAGCTCACAGTACATGAATTCGGAACAACGCAATGTTTTATAAGTTTTTTCGATGGTTAATCTCTCTTGCCAATCAATATATAGTTGTAGGTCATTATCATGGTCACATGATACTCACCGATACACAGATAAAAGGGTTGATGGAAGAAGGTGATCTGGCAATAGAGGGTTTCAGGGAAAGGAATCTTACACCCAACGGATACGATCTGACCATAGAGAGCATCTACGTGGAAGGCGGCGATGACACTTACCGGGAGGTCGTGACGATACCACCCGGGAGATGGTTTGCGGTGTCCACCCTGGAGTACGTTAGATTTCCCAAAAACATCGCCGGCGAGCTATGGATCAGGACCACCTGGGCGAGAAAGGGCATACTCGCATCCTTCGGTATGATAGATGCTGGTTTTCACGGGAATCTCACGTTGAGCGCCTTCAATACCTGCAGGGAGGTCGATATACCCCCGGGCGAAACATTCGCCCAGATGGTATTTCACCTACTGGGTGTCGAATCCGAAAAGGACTATTCCCAAAGATCGGGCAACTATCAGGGTCAGCGGGGGATAAAACTTTAGTCATAAAGGTATATTACATTAGGATGACCATATCCATTGACGGAAATTCCCTCGTGATCCACCAGGTCGTGAGGGTATCCAGAGGAAGAGAGAAAGTGACCCTTACCCACGAATGCCTGGAGCGTATACGAGAAAACCGTTCCGTGATGGAGGGCTTGCTGGAAAAGGGCAGGACGATATACGGTATCAACACGGGTTTCGGCGAGCTGGCCAATATCCGTGTGGATGATGACAAACTCGATGAACTTCAGAAGAACCTGATACTCAGCCATGCCTGCGGTGTGGGTGAGCCACTGGATCGGGAGGTGGTGCGGGCGGCGATGCTGCTCAGGGTGAATACACTGGCAAAGGGATACAGTGGTGTTAGACCCCTGGTGGTGAAGACCCTTGTGGATATGCTGAACGGGGGCGTGCATCCCCTTGTCCCGTGCAAGGGAAGCGTGGGTGCCTCCGGTGACCTCGCCCCCCTGGCCCACCTTTCAATAGTCATGCTCGGAGGGGGCAAAGCGGAGTATCGGGATGAGGTGATGGACGGCGAGCTGGCCATGGACAGAGCGGGTATAGAACCTATCACGCTGAAATCGAAGGAGGGCTTGGCTCTTCTTAACGGAACACAGATAATGACGGGGATAGGGGCCATCGTTCTATGGGATGCCCGACAGGTACTCAAGGCCGCCCAGATCGCCTCTGCCATGAGCCTGGAAGCATTGAAGGGGACATCGAAGGCCTTCGATCAACGGATACACGATGCAAGGCCTCACCTCGGTCAATCCGCCTGTGCGGGTAATCTGCGCAGGCTTATCGTCAACAGCCGGATAATCGCATCCCACGAGGATTGCTACAAGGTGCAGGACCCGTACACCCTCAGGTGCATGCCCCAGGTATACGGGGCCGCCAGGGACACCCTGGACTATGTCGAAGGTGTGATCACCGTTGAGATGAACTCCGCCACGGACAACCCCCTTATCTTTCCCGAGGGTGAGGTCCTTTCCGGGGGTAATTTCCACGGCCAGCCCGTGGCCATCGCCATGGATTTTTTGGGTATCGCCATGGCGGAGGTAGGCAACATCTCCGAAAGGACGACGGACAAGCTCATGTTCGAACCGGAGAGCGGTCTTCCGCCGTTCCTGTCAACGCTTCCGGGGCTGAACTCGGGTTACATGATCCCTCAGTACACCGCCGCCTCACTTGTATCCGAGAACAAGATACTTGCACACCCTGCCAGTGTGGACTCCATACCCACCTCGGCCGGTCAGGAGGATCACGTCTCCATGGGCACCATAGCAGCGAGAAATGCAAGGGAGATCATCCATAACGTCCGGTACATAGTGGCCATCGAGGCACTCGCCGCCGCACAGGGTCTCGAATACAGAGATCTGGAACCCGGTGACGGTGTGAAGGCGGCCTACCGTACCATACGCAGGTACGTCGAGGCACTCGACGGTGACAGGTCACTGGCACAGGACATCGAGATCATGAAGGACGTGATAGCGTCCGGGGAATTCGTGGCATCGGTGGAAGAAGCGATCGGTAAGATGCGGTGAAGGTACGGTACAAGGTTATACCATCAGGACGAACGCCCGGTGCAAAAATTTACGGTTTAGCAGCCCTTGGTCGTGGGTACTGATATCACTATCAAAGGAACCAGGTCTTCTCTATCTGACTCTTGGGTATCCATTGTTCATCGATGAGGACGGCCTTAGGTGTGGTCACCTCCACCGTACCTTCAAGAACCCCTCCCGGCAGTCCCTTCTTCTCAGCTAGCCAGTCCGCCACCTTGATCTTTACATTATCCCCCTTTCCGATGTCTTCTATGGATATCTCCTTTTCTTCGCTCATATCCCACCTCAATTTATGGTATGTTAAGAGTTTTTGGGTTCTAGGATGCCAAGTTTTATTACCACAGATCGAACTGTGCGATACTGTTGACATTGAAAAACTCATGCAGTGTGGAAAGGGATTTCTGTAAGAACTGCCATAACCATTTCGCACAATTCCGCCCTTCACTTAAGGGTATACTGGTTTCCCGTCGGTTCGAAAAAGAGACCGAGAAGCTGTCCGTCATAGACGACATATTGGGATGTGATAACATAAATTATACCGAGCTGCACAAGTTCGAAAAGCATGTTGACGATCATCCTATCTTCAGGGCAAAGATAGACGGTGTTCATATCCTGTATGCCATAGACAAGGAACGTAAACTGCTGCTTTTCCTCAGGAGCTTCGACAATTTCTCCCGATACAAAAAATTCCTGGGTGACCATCGTGAGATAAGGAGAACGCTCTCTGGTATGGGGTGAAGGATAGCTTGCCGTCGAGATCTCTGGATTTGAACACAATGAGTGAAGGTGTATCAGGTCCGGTGAATGATTGGGGTAGGTTGGTGACAACCCAGGATCCTGTTCTGGTGATATGGTTCGTGATATTCGCATCGGAAGTTGTGGTCCTAGGCAAATTCCCTTTACACACTGTTCTTTACCGAGGGAATCCGGGGGGCAGATAAGGGCTGCAACAGGTATTCACCAAAAGGACAGGTTCACTACGATAATTTATGTTCCAAGGATCTCGTAGTGAACATTTGCACGGCCATGCAAGTGTTCATTTACATATTTGTATAAAAAAATAGCGATGTTGACCGAAATGTTTATATATATATATATCTTATATTAGGGGTTCGGGTTAAATATACCAAAAAAGAGAAAAAAAGGAAAAGGTTGAACATGGAAAAAATCAAGAAAAGAACGATAACTCTGATGACAGTCTTGATGCTGTTCGTTATCTCGCTGTCTATCGGAGGTGTAGCATCGCAGGACGACTGCACAGGTGTTGAAATAGTGCTGGTCGAACTGGATGGGATACATGAACTTGAGCTTTTGAACAGTTTGAACGTTGAGATCATAGAGTACTATGATAATCACGTCCTGATCGAAGCGGATGGAACCGTCATCGAAATTCTGGAGAGCTACGGTGTCTATGTGGACACACTACCGAAAAGAACCACCATATACGCGGGCGGCTTGGAGTTCGACTTCACGATCGGCGAGCCGGATATACCGGCAAGTCTGAGAGTGGATGATTACGACCCCGGTGTTAAGGGACAGTACATCGTACACATGGTAGGCCCCATTGCCAGAGGCTGGCGACCGACGCTGGAGGGCAAGGGTGTGCAGGTACTTAACTACATGCACAACCATGCATACCGTGTGCAGATGACTCCCGAGCTAACAAGCGAGGTATCCGAGCTGTACTTCGTCGATTGGGTCGGTATATACCACCCGTACTACAAGCTGCAGCCCGGGTTGGAGACAGGTACCATCACCGCCGGTTTGGTCTCCGGTGCAAGTACAAGTAACATCGAGAAAGTTCTTAACACGGTGACTTTGCGGTCCTTTACAGAGTTGAAGGGCGGAGGCGGATATTTGGTCAATGCGGTAGCGAGTTCGAAGGCTTCATTGAATGAATTAGCCCGTATAGAGGATGTGGATTACATACAAAAATATGTTGCGCCTGAACTATACGATGAGGTAGCTACTCAAATAATCGGCGGAGGCTGCTGGTTCTTCGATGACGAATATCCTCATTCAGGTGGTCCTCACAGGATGGGAAATCCGGATATACCTTACGGACTACACGGTCCTTTTGGCTCGTACATGAACCAGATAGACTATACCGGTGATCAAGTTACAATCGCTGTTGCGGATTCAGGTCTTGGTGACGGATATGTTTACAATGCCGGTCATCCTGATTTCGGTACCACTTTTTTTGGTCGTGCTATAGGTGGTAATTGGTGGGATAATCATCCCATAGAAGGTCCAGGCCATAGTTTCAGTGAAGGTTGGAGCGATATGGTATACATTTGTACATATGATGGCTTCAAATATACTTCTGGACACGGTACCCATGTCGCTGGAAGCGCTGCTGGACATACTTATGCGGGAACCCAAGATACTATCCCCAATATGGATTACTATATTGCACAAGGTTCTGCTCCTGCAGCGAAATTATATGCACAAAGAATTTTTGATTGGTACGGTATAGCAGAGGATCCGAATGGGCCAACATTCCCGTGGCCACTCTATGCAGTGTACGTAGGACCTCAAAATATTTATGAGATTGTTGAGGAAGCCGCAACCAATTCTACCGCGTCAATTCACACCAATTCTTGGGGCTCAAATGTCGGTGGTAGCTATGACGGAGACGCTTCAAGCTATGACAAGGCTACGAGAGACTTCAACATGGTAATAACCGTTGCGGCAGGTAATGAAGGGCCAGATGACACCTCCATTGGATCTCCAGGAACCAGTAAGAATGTGATAACAGTCGGATCCAGTCAAAACTACCGTGTCAATACCAATCCTGAGAACATCTCTTCATTTAGCTCGAGAGGATGGGCCGAGGACAACAGGGTCAAACCTGATGTGGTTGCACCTGGTGAAAAAGTATATTCCACAGTAATGATTGGTGGCTGGGAGCTAACTCCCGACTATTCTCAAATGTCCGGGACATCAATGGCAACTCCAGCAGTTGCAGGTGCGGCCGCGGTTACCATGCAGTGGTACAGGGTTAATCATGGTGGTACTCCAAGTCCAGCAATGGTGAAGGCACTGTTGATAAATACTGCTAACGACTTGTGCACAGAAAACGGTAACACAGGTCATATCCCGAATCGTGACGAAGGCTGGGGTATTGTGGATATCTCCAAATTACATAGGCCCTTTGAAGACCCTGTCCCATTTTATCTCTACGACCAGGAACATGTATTTGACGAAAGTGGTCAGGTACAAGAACACCTGATTATACCTGATAGAGAGGGAGTCCCCCTCAAAATCAGCCTTGTATGGACGGATAAAGAGGCAGGTAATGTAGGTAGTGATCCATCTTTGATGAACGACCTGAACTTTGTAGTTATCGCTCCTTGCGGTGCGGTATACCGCGGCAATGCGTTCAATATGACCGGTGAAGATGTGAGTGACACGGGTTTTTCATTCCCCGATGTGGATACCATGGGGGTCTTCGACAGGAATGAAGACGGTTGGGACGACACCAACAACGTAGAGAATGTGTACATACCTGCTGAAGATGTAGTAATCGGTAATTACACGGTAAGGATCAGAGCTAAATCGATAACCGAGGACTCAGTCGGTCTAGGGTATAACAGTCAGGACTATGCATTGGTGGTTTACAATGCAGAATTGGGTTATGTGTTTCCCACAGTATTCAACATGAGGGGGCACGAGCACACGGTGAACCAACTCGAAGCCTTCAAATTGACCAATCCGTCGTCTTATGAACTGAACCTGGAAAGCTCTTCCATACAATATTCGACCGATTTTGTAATGGGAGAAGAATACACTGTAGAATGGGGCATCAGAGTTTTCATAAGGGATGTTAATGGGGATGAAACTGAGAGAGTTGACCCTGGCTACGCTGCTGTAAGCAGAAACAGTATTGGAGAAGGTTATCAGAATGAGTTTTGGAGTCCTCCTTACATCGGAGACGGTCATATCGAAGTGGAAGAAGACGATGCGATTGTAATTAGGGTGTTTGCTCGAATAATCGGGCCTTCCGGTGTAGTTGTTCCGTGGACAGAACAGGCTTCTTTTATAACCGATAGTTTGGAAGGGCATCTTAACGGAGATACACATATCTATAAACCATACTGGAACATCACCTACTACACACGATATGAGCATGGAATATCTATTGGATTCCCCCCCCCAGGACAAAGGCATATAAAAGGGACATTCTATTGGGGTAATATGGATAGGAATTCATGTGTTGAAGGCGTGAAATTCATAACTCCAAATGGAGGATGGTCATCAGGTTAATTAGTTCCTTCTTCGAGGAACCACCTACCCGCGTTCCTTTGACATGATAAACCACACAAAAACCTGTTCGAAAGAGGGGTCGCCGTACAAGACCCCTCTCACATTTCCAATTTATGGAATAATTATATAAAGTAGCGATAGGATATATGATAACATGGAGACACGGAGAAAAGGAAGGAGAGTCATCTTACTTATGACTTGTATCGCATCATGTGTGATGCTCGTCTTCTCCGGTTTGAACTTCACCATCGCTATTGGTACTGAAAGTATTTACGAACACGTTGAAGAGAACGAATTCGAAGGTGTTGATGAAAGTGAATTGATATTACACGAGGGGCCTTACCGACGCTTCGATGAAAGATACGGTTTGATGGATGCCCACTTTGGTAGGTGGGACGAGACAGTATCATCCGAAGAGCCTTATCGTCACTTCGATGAAAGACACGTTCTTACGGAAGATCGCTTTGGTACGTGGGGCGGGAGAGGACCATCGGAATATGCCGTTCGGGAAAATGACGAAATTATGCCGTTGTTTGATATACCACGTCCTTCGGGTGATTACCAGGTGAGAGAACCGATACGTATCAACGGTAATTCAGACTTCGCATCTCAGGCGACCGACGAGGGCTGGCCCGGTGACGGGACCGAGGGGGATCCGTATATAATAGAAGGTTATGAAATCGATGGCACCGGACATGGATATTGTGTCTATGTAGGTAATACAACAGTATACTTCGTGTTAAAAAGTAATTACGTACACAGTGCAAGCGGAAAGCCTGTAGATTATTATTGGGATGCTGGAGTATACCTCCATAAAGTAAGAAACGCCCTTATCGATGGGAACACTGCACTTAACAATGGTCGAAAAGGCATTTACATCTCGTCATCTTCATCTAGTAACACCGTAATCAACAATACAGCATCTGGAAGTAGTTTTGGTATCGAAATCAGAAGTTCTGGAAATAAAATAATCAACAATACCGTATACGGCAATACCAAAGGCATCGCTATCGGAAGTTCCAACAATGTGCTTTCCGATAATACCGCATATAGTAACCGTAGAGGCATTGCCATCGGTGGTTCAGGCCATACCATTACAAACAACACGATACTGAATAACGGAAAAGGGATCTGGTTATGGTTTTCCAATAACAACATAATCTCAAACAATACAGTATCAAACAACTACGAAGAGGGCATCCGCCTTTTTGTATCACATGGAAATATTGTAAAAGATAACATCATATCGAATAGCCGTATGGCTTTATTTCTATGGGGGTCAAACAACAACGAACTTTCGAACAACACCGTATCTGGATGTGGACTTGCGGTACTATTGCGGGATACTGACAACAATTATCTATCAAAGAACACCTTATCGAACAACAACAATGGCATCGTATTATTCTATTCAACAAACCAGACACTCACCGGTAACACGATGGAAAACAACGGTTTGTTTATCGAAGGTAATACCCTACAGCGATGGAACACACACGAGATAGACACATCCAATACGGTCAACGGCAAGCCTGTCTATTACTGGAAGGATCGAACAGGTGATACCGTACCAGCCGATGCGGGCCAGGTGATCCTTGTTAACTGTAACCATATAACGGTGAGCGATTTTAACATTAACAACGCCGGCGCAGGTGTCCAACTGGGATATTCCGATAACAACTACATAACCAACAACACCTTGACACACCACGGTTACGATGCTGTCTACCTATATCGTTCACATAACAACTACATCGCAGATAACACGTTATCGAATAACGGATGGATGGGTTTATTCCTGTGGCGGTCGAACGGCAACACAGTATTGAGGAACACGGTATCCAATAACGGCGACCACGGGATACTGCTATGGGGCTGGAGCAATGACAACACCTTTACCGATAATACAGTTTCGAACAGCAGGAGGATGGGATTTGCAATGTGGTTATCAGGCGGTAACATCATAACTAACAATCATATATTCTCAAACAACGGTATAGGCATTATCCTCGACACTTCAGTCACGGGTAATACCCTCATCGGCAATGTTATGGAGAACGACGGTTTGGCTATTGCTGGGGGTTTCTTGGTAAACTGGAACACACATACCATAGACACCTCGAATACCGTCAATGGTAAACCGATCTACTACCTTAAAAACCGGATATCAGGTACAATTCCCATAGATGGTGCCGCGAGTGTAGGCCAGATAATCCTTGCTAACTGCACGGGTGTGACAGTCGAAAAACTGAATATAGGTGATATTTACGTTGCCATCTCACTGGGCTTTTCAGATGACAACATCATCACCGGTAATACCCTCACAAATAATAGATTCGGTGTGTACATCATCGGATCCGAAAACAATCATATCTACCGAAACATATTCATAGAAAACATGTTCCAAGGTTATGAGGATTCCTACCATAATCAGTTTAACAACTGGGACAATGGCGACCCGGCAGCAAGCGGTAAAGGAGGTAACTACTGGTCGGACTACTCAGAGATCCGGCCTCCGCCTAAGGATAGGGGCGACGGCATAGGCGATGTTCCGTACACCATATCCGCTCGTGGCAGGGACAATTACCCCTGGTTGGATATCGAGATGATAGAAGTGGCTCACATCGAGATAACTCCCGTGGTGGCAAATATCACCGCGGGAGAGACTTTTTTGTTCGATGCGGTAGCCTTCGATGCGGACCATAACCGTATGGGCGAGGTTGGTAATCTTGAAGGATTCACATGGTCGATAGATGCTGATGCGGGAGGTAGATGGTTACGAGGTTTGTATATCTCTGAATATGCTGGTACATGGAACGTTACCGGCGCCTACGGTGATATAACTGCAACAGCGGTGCTCACAGTTGACCCCGGAGATGCGGAATACATATCTATCTCTCCTGGTGATACGACTATCCTTGCAGGTGATACACAGACCTTTACCGCAACGGCATACGATGGTATCGGTAATCCCTTCGATGTGACGGGAGAAACCGATTGGTCAGCCTACGGTTCGGCAGTGGGTGTTTGGGAAGATAACGTGTATCATCCTCAGTATACCGGTGAATGGGTGGTGACCGGTGATTACAAGGGCTTGACCGATACCACCGGTCTCACGGTGGTATACGGGGAACCTGTATACATATCGATATCACCCGAAAATACAACTGTCGCGGTCGGCGGTACACAGACTTACACCGCAGTGGCTTACAACGAATTAGGTACTGAGATCCGAGATGTTACCGAGGAAACCGACTTTTGGGTCCAGGCGGGTGCAGGAGGGATATGGACGGATAACGTATATACCTCGGGATCCGTGGGTACTTGGACGGTAAGAGGCGATTACAACGGCCTGACCGATACGGTGTATCTCACCGTTGAATACGGAGACCCTGAATATATAGTGGTGTCGCCTGAAGTATCCGTGATCACCGCAGGTGATACACAGACTTTCACCGCAGTGGCTTACAACGAATTCGGTACTGAGATAGGAGATATTACCGAAGAAACCGATTGGTCGGTGGACATTTCCGCCGGAGGCCTATGGACAGATAACACGTTTACATCTGAATTTGCGGGTGCATGGACGGTATCTGCGGTGTATAACGGTCTGAGATGTGAAGCAAGACTTACCGTGGAGCCGGGAAACATCACTCATATCGTAATTCACCCTCCGGATCAAACTATCACCGCAGGGTATCAATGTAACTACAAGGCGGAAACCTACGACCAATTCGGTAATCTCGTGGGTGATGTAACAAACGAAACCCATTGGGATATCAACTCCGAAGCCGGCGGTATATGGTCGGATAACGAGTACACTTCCGAATTTTCCGGAACATGGACAGTTTCAGGTGTGTATGATGAACATACAGATACTGTACAGTTGACCGTACTTCCCGATAGGGTTCATTCGGTGATCATATCTCCGTCCCAAGAGCGGATAGTCAAAGAAGGTGAGAGCCTGCAGTTTACCGCAGCCGCCTACGATAAGTACGGCAATCTGATCACAGACGAGGCTGCAGAATTCATATGGAGTAATACGGACGAAGGAGGGATGTTCTATCGTGAGCGCGAGGGAGTTTACATAATAACAGCAACCTACGAGGGAGAGACTTCTGAGCCGGTCAAAGTGACGGTTGAAACCACACCATCTGGCAACTGGTGGTTCTTGATGCCGATAGCGGTTACTGTGATAGTGGCGTTAGCGTTGTTCATAAAGCGGCCTTGGCATGGACGGAAAGAACGGGCCAGGGAGGTGTCGTAAATGGTTCTTACCATAACGTTCAGAGGTGATCCAAGATGAGGACAGATCGAGAAAGGAAGACAGGATGTTACCTGTTTAACGGATGGAGAGTAATAGTTAGCGTGATGTGCGTAACACTGTGTGTGATGCTCGTTTTCTCCGGTATAACACCTGTGTATGGCACGGAAAGTGACGAATCGACGATCACGGGACTCGCGGATTCGCCGTGGCCGAAGTACAGAGGCAATGTGAGGAACACCGGACTCAGCCCCTACGATACCAGCCAAGCCGATGGTACCGAGTTATGGAGGTTTGAAACAGGGGACAGGATGTTTTCTTCTCCTGCCGTAGGAACAGATGGTACGATCTACGTGGGCTCCAACGACCGAAACATGTATGCGATAAACCCCGACGGTACTGAAAAATGGAGCTTCTGGACCGGTGTTACTACTTCCGCATCACCAGCGGTGGGAACTTATGGTACGATATATTTCGGTTCTTCTTTTGGCCTATACGCGCTACACCCTGATGGTACAGAGTTTTGGATCTTTACACCGGATGATTATCGAGTATTCATGTCACCGTCGATAGGTCCGGATGATACAATCTATGTCAACTCGTGGGAATCAGGTATAGGGGGCGCCCGTAATCATCTGTACGCGGTAAACCCGGATGGTTCTGAAAAATGGAGTTTCGCTACCGGCGGTGGAAGGATAATTGGCGGATCTCATTCTCCGGCTATAGGTACCGATGGCACTATCTACTTCGGTTCGCTAGATGCCAATATCTTTGCTGTAAACCCTGATGGCACGGAAAGGTGGCGCTTTCCCACGGGCGGTTTAGTGCATTCTTCACCCGCTATCGGCGCTGACGGTACCATCTATATCGGTTCTAATGACAATTATGTATATGCACTGAACCCCGATGGTACTGAAAAGTGGCGTTTTGGCACGGGTGATAGCGTAACTTCTTCGCCTGCCATCGGCGCTGATGGTACTATCTACATAGGCTCACAAGATAACATAGTTTACGCGATAAACCCCGACGGTACAGAGGAGTGGAGTTTTACCACGGAAGGCCCAGTGTCGTATTCTTCACCCGCCATCGGCGCCGACGGTACCATCTACATAGGCTCGTATGATAACAAAGTTTATGCCATAAACCCCGATGGTACTGAAAAATGGAGCTTCACCACGGGTAGTGATGTAAGTTCTTCGCCTGCGATAGGCAAATGGGGTGTAATATACGTAAGTTCACATGACAACAACCTATATGCACTCGGTCCGGCTACTCTCCCGGTACCGGAGATATCCGACGAGACACCATCGGACGGTTCGATAGACATACCTGTGAACACCATATTGTCCGTTCACGTCGAAGCGGGAGCCTACCCTGCCGAGGTCGAGTTCTATCTTGACGATGATTTGGTGCACTCGCAAACTGTTAATGCCGATGGTATCGTCGAGACCGAACAGCTGGCACTGGATTTCGATACAACCTATGATTGGATGGTTACGGTGGAAAATAACGAAGGTGTCAGTGCCGATAGAACATTTTCTTTCACCACCGTAGAACCCCTTGTGCTCACCATCGATGCGGATGAAGGCGGTACCACCGTACCGCCTCCCGGTGTTTACCATCAATCCCACGGTGATACCGTTACGGTAGAAGCCGTCCCGGACGAAGGTTGGCACTTCAGTCACTGGTCAGGTGATGTGCCCGATGGGCAGGAAACCAACGAAGAGATCACCATCGTGATAGACGGCGACAAAACCATCACCGCACACTTCGAGCGGGTCTACCACATACTCACTGTAAACATCATCGGTGAGGGAATCACCGTCCCTTCCGAAGGCGATCACCCTTACACCTATGGAACGGAAGTTAACATCACCGCCACACCCGACGAGGGCTGGATATTCTGTCACTGGAGCGGCGACATACCCGATGGACAGGAAACGAACGAAAATATCACTGTAGTTATGTACGGCGACAAGAACATCACCGCGCACTTCGACCGTATCCACCACAACCTTACCATAGCCGTGGAAGGCGAGGGTACGACATTACCCGAAGACGGTGAACACTCTTTTGCCTACGGAACATCGGTGAACATAAGCGCCACACCCGACGAGGGTTGGCACTTCAGCCACTGGAGCGGTGACGTGCCCGAGGGTCAGGAAACGAACGAAAATATAACCATCATCATTGACCGCGATAGATCCATCACGGCACACTTCCGAGAGGGGATACCTCCGACGGTAGTGATAACCACTCCCGGATACGACAGCATATTGGATCCCGGTGAAGTCACCGTCGAATGGACTTCGGAAGAGGGTACGTATGCTATCTCACACTACCAGATACGTCTCGGTGGTGGCGATTGGATAAACGTAAGCACTGCCACAGCCCACACGTTCACCGTCACCGACCCGGGCGATCACGTGGTCACGGTGAGGGTGTTCGACAGTGCGGATAACACCGCCGTCGCCAGTACAAGGTTCGCCATCAGGCATACCGATGATACTGCGGAAGAGAGTTTTCTGGGTAGCTACTGGTGGTTGCTACTCCTCGTGACGATAGTAGCTGCAATGGTGATCTTGTACACGATAAAACGTGGTAGAGGCGAAGAACCCGTCGTTGAAGAGGACACCCCGGAAATGGAGGAAGATACGGTAGGAGACGAAGAGGTTTAGGGTATCTGTCTGTAACCCGTGATTCCAAGTACCGGCTCATATCCAGGGTTCCGGCTATTTCTCCCGATACAAAAAATTCCTGGAAGACCATCGTGAGATAAGGAGAACGCTCTCCGGTATGGGGTGAAGGCAAATATGTACATGACTTGCGACAAGGTTATATATGTGATATGTTTAGCAAAGCATATCGATGTGATCATATGTCTGAAAGAAGTAAGATGAAGATACTAGCCCTTGTAGCGGTAACCATACTGCTGATAGCCATACCCTTGATATACCTGACCATGGTGGAGTCACCGGAAGTTACCGAGGGATCCCTGGTAACGGTGATGGGTACCTCCATGTCTCTGGACGAACTGAAAGAGATGGAGCTCCTCTCGGGTACCGTAAGATTCCAAAACAGATTCGACAACTGGAACGAACCCGCAGAATACAGTGGAGTGGCACTGAGTTCACTTGTCCCCGGTATGGAACCCACTGACGTACTGGAAGTGACGGCTGAAGACGGCTTTTCCCAGAAATTTTCCTACCGACAGATATTTCCGTCCGAAACCAACCGCAAGGTACAGGGAGATATCATACTGGCATACAGTCGTGACGGAGTGTCCGTACCGGATTGGGAGGACGGCCCCATGATAGCCGTTCTACCGGAAGATGGGGAATTCAGCAACGCGGACCTGAATATGACCCGATCACTGGTTTCGGATTACAACCACCAGTCGTCAGCCGGTTCATTATGGGTGAAGAACGTTAAGGTGATAGAGCTGATAACCGATGCCTATACGGACACCGAAGTCGGAATAACCCTGGAAGGAACGACTGTACATCATTATACATTCGAAGAATTGAGGAACATGGATTCCGTCCAAGGAGACGGGACGAGGATAAGGTCAACAGCCAGTATCAGCGGACCCAACGCTTACCGCGGAGTTTATCTTACAGATCTGGTCTCCAATATCTACGATGGAAAGGAATATACCCTTCGGGTGGAGGCTAGAGACGGCTACACCATGACTTATTCCAGAGCACAGGTAGAGGGCAACATAACAGTGTTTGACGAGGATTATAATGAAACAGATTTAGAGCCTGATTTCGAGGCTGTACTCGCCTTCGAAGAGGACGGCATAGCAGTACCGGATTGGGAAAGAGGTCCTCGTATAGCATTTTTGAACGATGAAGGCCTTCTCAGTTCAGCAGGTCTATGGGCCAGAGAGGTTAGATACATACGGATATTACCGACGCAAGCAGATTGGACCCTGGAGTTGGTAAAAGGTTCGGAATCAGTCCATATGAGTAAACAGTATTTTGAAAGTGCGGCTACTTGCCACTACCATAGAGCTGAATACGAAATAGACGGTGATGTATATGCCGGGGTTCCACTATGGGAGATAGTAGCCGCCATAGACGGTGCAGATCCTCCCGACGGGCATTACATGTACAATACCATCCTTTCGGAACTGGGATATAACGTAACGGTAGTTGCGGAAGATGGGTCATCGGCAAACATACCATCCCATCTAGTTGCAAGGAACGATAAGATAATAATCGCCAACGAATTGAACGGAGAGCCATTACCAGCAAGTGATGCTCCCCTGAGAATAGTCGGAGACGGTCTCACCGGAAGGCAGAGGGTTAGAAATATAGTAAGGATCGAACTGACAGATCTTCCGGACGAGAGTGAAATACCGGATTGGTCACTGACCCTTTCTGGTACTCTGGTAAGAGAATACAGTGCGGAGGTTTACGGCGCTTTGGTTGGTTGTGGCGTGCATACTGAAACGTACACCGTTGGAGATGATACTTACGAAGGGATACCTTTATGGATACTTTTGGCAGCTGTTGACGACGGTGAAACACACGGTCACTGGTCCCTCAACGATACTTTGGTTGAACGGGGATATGAAGTGGAAGTCATCGCTGAAGACGGTTACAGCTACACATTCCACATATCGGATGTTGCTTACAACAACACCATGATATTGGCTTCCAGGTTAAATGGTGAACCATTACCGGAAGGAGATGCCCCCTTACGGCTGGTGGGTGAAGGTTTAACCGGAGGGCAAAGGGTCCGTAATGTTGTAGAAATAAGGCTCATCGGCTTGGAATTATGAAAGGAAAAAAGCTAACTTTAATGGTAGCCACCGTGGTACTGGTTTCTCTGTTCACCTCGGGGTGTACTGAGGACCCGGAATACGCACTAGATGTAGTTGGTGGTATAGTACTTGAGGAATCCCATGATCAGATACGTATCCGTTCCATATCACCAAACACGGAGATAGTGGTGCAAGGTTTCCAGGGTAACATAGAGGTGACTAACTCTCACCTAGATTCGACCATAGAAGGTGTGAATGAGTATACCATTGATACATCTATCATCCACCTGGAGATCCCTGATAAAAAGGAGAGGACCATAACCATAGATGCACCTGAAAAGACTGAGTTCAATTTCGCAGTCATCGGTGATACCCAGGGAATGAACAATATATTCCAGATCGCAGTTGATGATATGGAGGGGATAGAATTCCTCATACATACGGGGGACCTGACTCCCCACTCAAGGCAAAATGAATACGATGCAGTCATGGAGGTCATAGACAACGCAGAATTTCCGGTGTACACCACTATCGGAAATCACGACAACCGATTCGATGGTACCGAGATATATGAAAGGATCCTTGGACCTACGGAGTATTCCTTCGTTTACTCTGAATACAATTTTATATTTCTGGATACATCGGAGCTATCCTTGACAGAGAATCAGATAGGCTGGATAGACACACAGGTGCTGGAGGATAAGCAGAACGTCATAGTCACCCACTCGCCATACTACGATCCCTTCGGAGGTGACCATACACTTGACCCGGCCTCCGATGAGATGCTTGAACAGTACCTTTCTGAGGGAAGAATAGATGTGTTCATGGCCGGTCATATACATGCTTATCATCAGGATGTATCACAGAATATGCAGCGCTTGATAACCGGCGGCGGTGGCGGATCACTGGTCAAAGGAGTACACCATTACACTCATGTGACCGTAGATAGCACCGGGATGAGCTTCGAGAAAGTTCCAATAGATACGCCTGAGCAAAACATATACAGTATCACGGTCAGGTGCAGAACACAGAGTGAGGAGATCACATACGAGCGACTACTGCAGATCATGAGCCAGGATGGAGTATCCGGGGTATCGTCTTTCCAGAATCAATTCGGTAATCAGAGGGGAGAGGCATATTACAGCGGCATAAGGATCAGTACACTACTGGAGGCTGTAGGTGGGATGAGTGAGGACGATACATTGATGATAGAATCCATAGACGGTCATACACAGGAATTCGGGTATCTGAACGTGTATCCTGACGGGTACTTCCTATCCGAACAGGGGGAGTTCATCCTGGCTTTGACTTATAACAATCAGACCATCGACGAATGGAGGGATGGCCCCAGAGCCGTGTTCATACCGGCCGACGGTTATTACGATAATCAGAACTGTGAGAATACATCTTACGAAGGGCAGGGATGGAACCTGTACGAGTCCGCCGGTGCAAGGTGGGTAAAGTATGTAAAAACTATAACGGTGGTTAGAGGTGGAGCTTAGATATCATTTCACTACAAAGGATCTCGTGACCATCGCACTGCTGTCGGCTTTAGGCGGTGGTCTATCCACCTACATAGGTTACTTGGGTAACTTGGTCAATCGTATGGTCGGTGTCCCCTTCGGTGCCGGTCAATTCATGGCAGGGCTACACGTTATATGGATAGTTCTTGCGGTGGGCATCACGAGAAAAAAGGGCGTGGGGACCGCCACTGGCTTGCTGAAGGGGATGGTAGAATTGTTCATGGGCGGGACCCACGGAGTGGTCATATTGGTGGTTTCCCTGGTGCAGGGATTGTTGGTGGATGCAGTTTTGTTCAGAGACAGTACGAAAGAAGACCGTGACCTGATACCATACTCCATAGCAGGAGGGCTTTCGGCAGCATCCAACGTGATCGTATTCCAGACATTTTTCTTCGCAGGAGTTCCCATGATCCTCATCCTTATGCTCACCATGTTAGCCTTTGGGTCCGGGGTCATATTCGGTGGTTACATCACCCTTCAGATGATGGATTCACTGGCGCAGGGTGGTTTGATACATAGAACCGTTAAAACAAAGGATGAAAAACCGACCTACATCAAGTATGCTAGTATCGCAGTAACTGTGATATTTCTAACGACTTTTACCATCGGCGGTGTTTACTATTTCAACAATATCTACGTCCCTCCGGGTTCGCAAGAGATCCAAATAACGGGTAACGTGAACAACGAGTACGTGTTCGTTCACCATGATTTCGCAGAACACGAGATCACCATCTCGGCAGAGCTGATAGGCTCGGTCACCCATGTGCCCGAAAGAAATTACACGGGCATCCCGTTAAACATCGTTCTGGAAACAGCAGGTCCAATGGAAGGGAGTTCAAGGATCGTCGTGACGGCTACCGATGGTTATTCGGCTATCTTTAACTACAACGAGATCGCAGACGATACTGTGATAATCTCTTACCATGACCAGCGATACAATATAGTGGCAAAGGGATATGACGGAGCTTATTGGGTAAAGGATGTCTATGAGATCAGAGTCGAATAAAGCTTTGGTGGATGTACGGGGGTTGAGCATCAGATACCCGAGCAGGGACCGTAAAGCAGTGGATGACATCTCTTTTACCATAGGTAAAGGGGAGTTCGTCTGGCTCATGGGTGACAGTGCATCGGGTAAATCTACTTTGATGAACTGTTTATGCGGGTTCATACCCCATATAATCCCCGCCGAAGTTGAAGGTAAGATAGTCTTCCGTGGAAGTGACGCCCTTAGCCCACTGCAACTTTCCAGGTATATCGCCATGGTGCACCAGGACCCGGAGACACAATTTTGTACGGAATATGTTGAAGATGAGATAGCCTTCGGTCTGGAGAACAGAAAACTATCTCGACGAAAGATAGACAAGATCATCCGAACAACCTTGGAGGACTTGAACTGCGGTGAACTAAGACACAGAAGATTGCACACTCTTTCAGGTGGAGAAAAGCAGAAGATAGCCATAGCATCTATGTTGGCTTTGAACCCCGAAGTACTCATCCTGGACGAACCAACATCCAATCTTGACCGGAGGTCCATGGATGAAGTGCTCAAGGCCATAGAGAACGTGAGTAGGAAGAGTAGGGTGTTGACCATAATACTATCAGAGCACCGCATAGGGGGTCTGATTGATCAGGTGGATCGAGTATTGAAGATGGAGCACGGCGGACTATCAAAGGACATAGTTGACTTTCAAGACCGGACGGCGAAAGAAAAGAAAGGATTATCGGACTACTCCTTCCCCGAATATAAAAGAGTGCATAGTTCACCCCGTAAGACCATCTTAAAGTTGGACGGTATCTGTCACGCCATCGATGGCAAAAAAATATTGAGGGACATCTCATTCCAGGTCCAAAGAGGAGATATATTAGCTGTGATGGGGAGGAACGGTTCCGGCAAAACAACATTGGCAAAGGTGATCTCCGGGCTTTTTGAAGTACAGGAAGGCAGGGTCAAACTATCGGATATGGTCCTGGATAGCACCCACAAAATACCACCTTACAGGGTGGGTGAGAAGATAGGATTCGTATTCCAAAATCCCAATCACCAGATATTCGAGAATACCTTGAGAGAGGAGATGATGTTCGGTCCGAAAAATTTTTCAAAGGGGATCGACAACGGTAAAAGAAAACTTCAGACCATGACTTCAAGGGAAGATCTGACCCCAGATACACATCCCCATACCCTAAGCTTCGGGCAAAAGAGAAGGTTGAACGTTTACTCGTCGTCACTCCACGACCCGGACATGCTGATCATCGACGAGCCTTTCTCGGGCCAGGACCACGAAAACGCCCTGAAGATAGCGGATATAATGGATGATTTTTGGAGGCAGGGTAAAACACTTATCGTGGTAAACCACGACATCGATTTCACAAAAAAATTCTGCACACGAGTTATCGTACTCAAACGCGGTAGGGTCGTTTACGACGGAGTACCGAATAAATTGAAGGAGGTGGTTTAGCTGTCAAAGGTGAATCCGGTGGTCAAATTATTTGCGCTGGTCATGGGTGCGGTGATGGTCTTCCTGGTACATTCGGTGATCATGCTGCTGTGCTTCGTATGCATACTCGTAGCACTGAAATATGTCTACAATGTCAGGGGACGCTTCGGAAAGAGCGTGATCGCTTTGGTCGTAGCCATATTCCTGGCACAGATCATATTCGTCCCCGAGGGAGAACCGTTGATGGGATATGGTTTTTTACAGGTAACCACCGGCAGTATCGAAAGGGGTTTCGTCATCTCCGGCAGGTTTTTCTCCCTGATAACCATGTCCTGGCTGTTCGTGGGAACCACTGAGCCACGGGAACTGGCATCGGGACTGACCCAGGTGGGTGTTCCCTACCGCTTCAGTTTTTTACTCATACTGGCAATGAGATTCGTGCCCATATTCCAGTTCGAATTATCCAACGTTCAAGAGGCCCAGAAGATACGGGGGCTGAAGATCGATAAAAACATACGGGGGTTGGTCCGTTCCGTGAGGTACACCACGGTGCCCTTGCTCTTCTCCGCCATGTCCAAGGTGAACACATTAGCGTCCTCCATGGAGGGCCGGGGTTTCGGGATGTATCGCAAAAAAACATTTCTGCACCCTGTGAAATTTACTTCATGGGACCTGGCTTTGACCTTATCCATGTTGATATTCAGCTTCGAAGTATACTATCTAAGCCGACTTCTTTGATCCTGGCAGCCCATCCTTTCAACCTGTCACCTTGGGTACCATACTCGGAGTAATGAAGTATAGACTCCACTACATGGGCGGTCAGGTCCGTTCTATCCTTACCCATCGAGTCAAAATATTCGCCTATGAAGTGGTCGACATGATCAAATCTCTCACGGGTGAAAGAGGGTTCCATCCGCAATATCGACGTGCACATATCGGCTACATCCCTCAGATGGTTGTCCCGTCGGGATTCCTCGAAGTCTATGCCGTAGACGCCCGTAGGTGTGAGTATGAAGTTTGCCAGGATGCAGTCTCCCCTGCGCCTTTCAAGCTCAAAGGACATGTGGAAGTGGGATAACCATCGGGCCACGGCGGTGAGCATCTTGCTCGCCTTTTCACCGGGGGATCCGAAAAGTTCCTTGCAGTTTATACCGTGTATGTACTCCAGTATCAGGGTGCCCCCGGTGATACCGATTATCTCCGGGACCTGGATACCTCTGACACGGCACTCCCTCAACACCCTTTCCTCCACGTGAAGCAGGTCCTTGCGTTCCCCGTCGTACCTTTTCCCGATACGCTCCTCGCCTCTGTACTCCACCAGATGCACGGAGTTCTTTTTACTTTTGAAGGTCTTCAATACCTTTAACCCGGGATGGCTCGAATCCATATGTACCACCATAGAGGTGGTGGTATATATCAGTAGGGATTAACTAAGGGATCCAAGATGCTGCCAACCGCGATAAAAACCACAACGATTATATATGCTGCCAACCGGTGGGAAAAATATGAGAAAGAATATCTATGCCATCGGAATACTGATCCTCTGTGTTGCCCTGGCTTTCAGCGGCTGCACCGATAATGGCGAAGACAACGGTAACGGTAACGGTACCGATTTTGTCGAACAGGCTTCCAGCCTGAGATTCACGGTTGAAGCAACCACCACCGAAGGGCACGGCACACTGACCTGGAGTGCCAAAAATATCGGTACTGAAAATTTGAAATTAATGATGGAAGGAACCATGGACGGCGAAGAATTCGGTAATATATTGAACGGTGAAACACGTTGGATGTGGTACCTGGAAGACGGCGAATGGATTTTGAATGAGATACCTGAAGAGTCCTGGAACACGTTTTGGGATGTATGGAAACAGACATTCGAAGGATACCGAAGTTCCCTGTCATCATGGACCGGTGGCGAGTACACCTACACCGACGGTCAGGGAAACACGGTTAGGATCTACAATGTACAGATCAACCCGAACCTACCGGATCCTCTGTTCGCACCCTGAGTCTGTAAATAAGCGCTAAGGCCTCAACGTGCCGAAGAATACCTGCCATGCCAGTGCGGACTTTGCCACCAGACTCAGTATAACATACATCCTTTCGCCGTAGAGGTAATCCTTCCACTTACCTATCTTCTTGTACTGGAGGAACATGTTGATGGCGAAGAGGTTGAAGAACACGAGCAGTGAAAAATATATGCCGATGACGAAGTTCGGTACGTTGCCGCCGGAGGCTATGAGTGATCCGCCGAAGTAGATGCCGATGACCACCCAAGGGGCCGCCCCTGCGAGACAGCCTATGATGTATGAGGTCCAATCCACCCTTTCAGTTAGCTGATTGTGCTTCTCCATCATCAACCCCATGAGATTCATGACCGCTACCAGTACGAACAGGGCCACCAGCAGGGCTAGGTCGTAGATGCCCGTGAGCATGGCGATTATCACTATCATCACCGATGCACTGAAGGAGTACTCGTACCAGCGATAGGGGTTCATGTGCCTTTCGAGAAAATTTCTGTACCTGTCGAACAGTACTGTGGATATGCAAAAGTGTGCGATGGCCGACATGAACAGGAACAGGGCCACCAGGGGTGCAAGCTGCACCAGGAAAAGGTCACTGGTCACCGGTTCCAGTGAGCGGGTCACCTCGTTGAACTCCAGCCAGGTCACCTGTACGGGCCATGCATTGTTGTTGCTTACCGCTATCATCAACAGGCCCTGGAGCATGTGGAGGACACCCATGGCGAGGTTGAAATTCTTCAGTTTCCCGTAAACATCGTTACCGCCTTTCATGATATGGTGAACACTCGACCTAGTACATAAATATTCTCAAAACGATGTGATCTCCGTGACGAAACATTTACATCCGAGTGACGATACCCGTAAAAAAAGGAGTAGAACAACATGAAAGATTTCAAGGTCGCGGTAGCACAGATGAACATGAAGCTAGGTGATAAGAAGGAAAACATGGAGAAGGCGGAAGGATTCGTCTCCAAGGCCACCGCCGCGGGAGCGGATTTCGTGGTGCTCCCCGAGTACCTACCCACCGGCAGTACACCGGAAAGATTCGACGAGTTAGCGGAGCCCGCCTCCGGCCCGTCCGTCCATGAGCTGCAGCGTATGTCGAAGCAGTACGACATCCACATCGCCGCCTCCCTGGTGCAGGAGGAGAAGGGAGGATTGTACAACACCGCAGTACTCACGGGTAGGAAGGGCGAACTGCTGGCAACCTATCGCAAGGTACACCTATTCATGGATGAGCAGGAATACGTGGAAAACGGAACCGAGACGGTGACAGTGGACACGGAATTCGGAAGGGTGGGTCTCATGATATGTTACGACACCGTCTTTCCCGAGGTGGCAAGGCGCATGGCCATGGACGGAGCGGATATCATTTTGGTACCGGCCAACTGGCCCGACCCCTTCAAACATCAGTGGCAGCTCGCCACCTCGTCGAGAGCACTGGACAATCAGCTTTGGGTGGCTGCCGCCAACCGTGTGGGCTCCGATGAAAAGTTCAGCTACTTCGGGTGCAGTCGTGTGGTCAACCCTTATGGTATACCCGTGGCGGAATGCGGTGATGAAGAGGGTTTGGCGATTGCGGAGATAACATCGGATTCGGCAAGGGAATTCAAGGGTATAGTCGACTTCATAAGGGACATGCAGCCCCTACCATGAAAGCACGGCCCGTTTTCATTCCCCGTACCGTCTCTGTCGATTCTGGTAGGAGCGGATAGCCCTGAGGAAATCTATCTTCCTGAAGCCGGGCCAGTAAACATCGGTAAAGTACAGTTCAGAGTATGCGAGTTGCCATATGAGGAAATTTGAGATGCGCTCTTCTCCGCTGGTCCTAAGTATAAGGTCCGGGTCGGGGAAATCGGAAGTGTACAGTCTCTGGGTTACCGTGGTCTCGTCTATATCCTCCACCTCGAGCTTCCCCTCCTTTACATCCCGGGCAACCCTCCGGATAGCCTGTACGAGTTCCTCCCTTCCACCGTAGGCCACGGCTATATTGAAGTGGTACCGGTTGTAATCCTTTGTGCGTTCCTCGGCATACCTTATTGATTCCGCCACACCCTCCGGTAGCATATCCACGGAGCCTATGGCACGTATCCTTATCTGATTTTCGTGTACCCGGGGGTCGTCGGCAGCCCTTTTAAAGTTCTCCTGGAAGAGTTCCATGAGCATCTCCACCTGTTCCGTATCTCGATTAACGTTCTCGGTGGAGAAGGCGAAAACCGTGAGTATCTCGATATCGAGTTCGAGGCACCAGTCGAGTATCTCCTCGAGCTTATCCTTTCCGATCATGTGCCCCTGGCTCTCGTCCAATCCCAATTGTCGGGCGAATCGTCTGTTACCATCCATTATCACCGCGATATGTTTGGGTATGTAATCTCCACTCTTGATCTCCTTCAGCAGCTTTTTCTCGTATGCCTTGTAGGCGGTGTCGGAGATGGTCTTGGATATTTCGCTTATGTTACAACACCTTAGGTTACTAAATACGGTACAGTATATATAGATTGCTGGAAGCGGTTCATCCTTCCCTCGCTTTTCCGTATCCGAGTTCGAAGGCCTTGATGTTCTTCTCCTCCGTTCCCTTCGGGACGCGCGCCGATATGGCATTTTTTACCGCCCCCTCGCTCACCATAGCGGTCACCCCTGTGAAATAACCCAGCATGACCATGTTGGACACTATACGTGTTCCGATAACCTTCTCGGCCAGCTCGGTGGCGGGTATGCGTGAGCATCCTTCACGGGTACATTCCACCAGTGAACTATCTATCACCAGGAGCCCGTCCTCCGCCAGGGAAGGCAGATAGGTCTTCAAGGCAGGTTGGGACATGGCTATCAATATATCGGGCCTTCTAACTTCCGGATAATGTATCTCCCGGTCGCTAACTATTATGTCAACGCTGCAGGCGCCTCCCCTTGCCTCGGGGCCGTAGCTCTGTGTAAGCGTAACGTTCATACCGTCGAAAACGGCGGCCTTACCGTGTATGTGTCCCATGAGGATCACACCCTGGCCCCCGAATCCCGAAAAACGCAGTTCCTTCCGCATCATTTGACCCCCATCTTGTCCCGTATCGCCTGGAATATCTCACCACGGCGTTCTTGATATGTGGGGGCATCACGATCCACGAACTTCCCCACCACTATCTCCCCCCCATCGAGGGATACCTTCGTGGGGTCGGCACCGTGCTCTATCCTGCTGTTATCCCGATAGTACTTCATGGTATCCTTCCCCGTCTTCTGGCCCGTTCTCCGACCGTATCCGGTGGGACACGGAGCAAGTACCTCGATGAAGCAAAAACCCTTCTTGTTCAACGCCTCTTCCAGGGAGTTGATAAGTGCCTCGACGTGGTAGGTGGTCCAGCGTGCAACGTAGACCGCCCCGGAACCCGCGGCCACTCCGGGAAGGTTGAAGGGGTGCTCGAAGCCCCCGAATGGAGTGGTCGTTGTGGTGGCTTCCGTGGGGGTGGTGGGTCCCGATTGGCCCCCGGTCATCCCGAAGTTGAAGTTGTTCACGCAGATAACGTTGAAGTCCACATTGCGTCTGGCAGCATGGATGAAGTGGTTACCGCCTATAGCGAAGAGGTCTCCGTCACCGCTGAATACCGTGGTCATCATATGGGGATTTCCTATCTTCAACCCCGTGGCGAAGGGTATCGCCCTGCCATGGGTGAGGTGGAAGGAATCTATGTTAAGGTAACCGGCTACCCTTCCCGTACAACCTATACCTGAGACCACGGCTGTCTTTTCCATGGGTATCCCGGTGTTTTCCAGGGCACGGAGGAAGGATGAAAGAACGACACCCAGGCCGCAGCCGGGGCACCATATATGGGGGATCCTATCCTTTCTGAGGTAGTCGTCAAGTGGGTGAAGTCCGTAACCCATATCTTTACCCTTCTGCTGGCTCATGTACTCCGGCGAGAAGTAATTACGGCTTTTCCTTATGCTCATGGTGCCCCCTCCTCCCCTTCATGGTGGTATATCCCGTAAAGTCTCTCCACCAGTTCCTCGGGTGTGTGTATGCTTCCGCCCATCCTGGGTGACAGGTAGGTAGGGCAGTGACCTTCCGTACACCTCTGAACTTCGTAAACCATCTGTCCGAAATTTATCTCCGCCACCAGGAAGGCCTTCAACCCGTTGATTGCAAGTTCACCTATCCTGTCCTCCGGGAAGGGCCATATGGTCACCGGTCGGAGCATTCCCACCTTCATACCCTCTTCCCTTGCCATGTCAACGGCTTCCCTGGCAGACCGGGACACACTGCCGTAGGCCACTACGATAACATCTGCATCTTCTGTCCTGTACTCCTCGTACCGCAGTATATCATGGGAGTTCTTGCGTATCTTGTTTATCAATCTGGTGACCAGGTAGGTTTGTGTTTCCTCGTCCACCGACGGATACCCCCTCTCGTCGTGGGTGAGGCCTGTAACGTGTATCCCGAAGCCCTCTCCCGCACACGCCATGGGTGGGACGAGGTCTTCGTCCGGGCAATACGGCAAGTAATCATCGGGTGAAGTTGTGGGTTTCTTCCGGTCAACCACGGTCAATTCCTCTTTCGATGGGATCACAACCTTCTCCGTCATGTGGGCCACCATGGCATCGGAAAGTAACACCACCGGCAACCGGTACTTCTCGGCGGTGTTGAACGCCTCCACCGTAAGGTCGAACATCTCCTGGGGCGAAGCTGGGCAGTAAACCACCACACCCACATCACCGTGGGTACCCCATCTGGTCTGCATAACATCACCCTGGGCGACCATGGTGGGCAAACCCGTGGAGGGTCCACCCCGCATAACGTTGACTATCACGCAGGGCGTTTCCGTCATAAGTGCGAACCCGTAGTTCTCCATCATGAGGCTGAATCCCGGTCCGGATGTTGAGGTCATAGCCTTCCGACCTGCCCAGGATGCGCCCATGATAGCGGCGATACTGGCCAACTCGTCCTCCATCTGAAGGTAGCTACCGTGTATCTCGGGAAAGCGAAGTGCCATCCTTTCCAGTATCTCCGTGGCCGGTGTTATGGGATAACTGGCGAAGAAGGTACAGCCAACGGCTATGGCGGCTTCGGCGCATGCGGTGTTTCCGTCCATGAAATATGTTCCTGGCTTCATGTTATCATCCGTCCTCCGCCTTTACGTAGATGGCAAACTCCGGGCATATCTTCTCACACTTCCCGCAAAGTATGCAGTCCCCGGTCATGGTAGGGGGACGATATCCCTTTTCAGTTGCCTTCTCCGATGTATCCAGGGCGTTGACCGGGCAGAATTCTATGCAGAATCCGCAACCCTTGCATCTCTCCTCGATAACACATACTCTGCCCTTCCTCTTCCCGGCGACCTTCCAGCAAATTTGTCCTTTTTCTTCTTCCATATAAGTATCCTCCTACTAGGTACCGTTAGCCCAGGACGGTACGGTGGTTGGATCGATACCCATCACGGGTATCACGATTAAGTACATGAGTACCGTAAGTACCAGCATCAATACTATCTTTATGGGTAAGCCCGCCTTGATCATGGCGGGGGTGGTCAGCTTTCCGCTGGCGAAGACTATGGCGTTGGGTGGAGTTCCAACGGGTAACATGAATACCAGGCTGCCAGCGATGGTAACGGTAAGCAGCAGCAGCAAGGGATTGACGGTCACGGCCACGGACAGGGCGGCCATTACAGGTAGTAGAAGTGCCACGGTAGCGGTATTGGAGGTTATCTCGGATAGGAAGGCGGTGAAGAGACCAATGGACAATATGAGCAGTGGTAGCGGTAGAAATTGCAACCAGGTTAACCCGTCACCCATGTAATCCGCCAGGCCGGTGTCGACAAAAGCCTTTGCGATGGCAAGACCGCCCCCGAAGAGCAGGAGTACGCCCCACGGTATCTTGACTGCATGCTCCCAATCCAGGGCGAATTCCCTTTTTGAAAGGTTTATCGGTATCACGAACAGTACCACCGCACCGGCGATGGCTATGATGGAATCGTTTATCCCCGGAACCAGGTATTTTTGTAATAGGGGACGGGTCAACCATAACAGCGCAACGGTCTCGAACACCATTGCCACCGTAATCTCTCCTCTTTTCATCCTCCCCAGGCTCTTCAACTCGTTCCTTATGTAGGCCATCCCTCCGGGGATCTCATTGAGTTTCATGGGGTATACCACGTATACCAGCAGAAACCACGCTATGGGGAGGAAGACCGCCACAAGGGGAAGCCCTATCTTGATCCACTGGAAAAAGGATATCTCGGGGGCACCTTCGTAACCGGATAGATTGGCCGCAAAAAGCGCGTTGGGGGGTGTGCCTATCAACGTTCCGATACCACCGATGGTGCAGCCGAAGGCTATCCCCAGCATGAGGGCGATCACGAACTTCAGCATCCCTTCCTCATCCCCCTTGCTGTTTCTGGAAGCGAGGTCCGCAACCGCGATCCCCATGGGCATCATCATCACGGCAGTGGCAGTGTTGGATATCCACATGGAGAGGAAGGCCGAGGCCACCATGAAGCCGAGGATTATGTACTTGGGCTTGGTGCCAACGATAAGGATTATGTGAAGGGCTATCCTCTTGTGTAGATTCCATTTGGTCATCCCCTGGGCGAGTATGAAACCCCCAAGGAACAGGAAGATAAGGGGATGGGCATATTGAGACGCCACGCCCTCCATCCCCATGGCGCTGGTAAGTGGAAGTAATATCAAAGGTACCAGTGACGCTACGGGTATGGGTACAGCCTCGGTTATCCACCAGATGGCGGTGAAGGCGGTGACAGCGGCCACGATCTTGGCCGGTTCGGTCATACCCGTGGGTGTGGGCATCAAAAGGACCAGTATGAAGGCCACGGGACCACCCAGAAGACCCATGACTTTATATATATCGCCACTTCTAAAATAGTTCGTCAATGCCTGATCCATACCCCCCTTGCCTCTGTGGGGTGGTCTGGTGTTGGACGAGGGTTCGGGTCTGATATTTGACATGGAGGTGGCTCCGGGTCGGGTTCGAGGTTAGAGCCGTATAAATAGATTACTGTTGGTTCCGGGGATTGATTGTTTATCTCCCCACTACATCGGTAAATACTATGAAACGACACCCCCATCCGGTCATCCGGCATTCTAGGTAAAAAATCTCTTTCCAAAGTTCCCAGGCAAATGTTTTTACTCGGCGTAACCATGTTCATAACATGTCATGGATAGAGAGCTATTCCTTTGGTAGGATCGTCATAGACGGGGTAGTTTACAGTGAAGACATCGTTCTTCTGGGTAGGGAGGTGAGAAGGGGATGGTGGAGGAAGGAAGGACATCGTGTGACGGAAGAAGACCTGGAAAGCGTGGTCGAATACGGGCCGGAATTGCTGATCATCGGTACCGGCAGTGGCGGGTTGATGACCGTACCCGAGGAACTGGCCGGCATCTTGGACATAGAACTCGAATTTCATCCCACCCGGAGGGCGGTTGAGAGATACAATCAGGAATTGGAAAGGGGAAAGAGACTGGCCGGGGCCTTCCATCTCACCTGTTGAAGGGTAAATCTTTTTAATCAGAACTCCATATTATGTACATGGATGGGATGTGTCTGACGGAACACATACAACGGAAGGACGATTCCAACGGGGGTGAATTAGTAGGTATAACATACGGTGATGTGGGTACCACTATGCTCCAGTGCAATATCTGCACGCCCGTTGATAGGGGGGAATACGTGATGATACAACATCCTACCGCAGGCAACGTCCTGGGCAGGGTGGACAGCATAGAAAGAAGGACGAATGTGTCCATCGAGAAAGCCATGGAGCTATCCGAGGGAAAGGATGTTGAGATAGAGGAATCCATGATAGGCCATGTCCATGTCATCGGATACAGGGACCAGCGTGGCTTGCTCCAGATACCAAGTAACCCCTTCAGGGCCGGTGAGAAGATATACTTCGCCGAGGAGAAACTCATAAGGGACGTCCTTGGCCTCAAAAACGATGACACCGGCGCCTACATAGGTAAATTGAAGGGGCACAACATACCCGTTCGCCTTAACATAAATTCCATCGCCCAGAAGCACCTGTCGGTACTGGCGAAAACCGGAAGTGGCAAGAGCTATACCACGGGTGTGGTGATAGAGGAGATGATGAAACATGAAGTCACCATGGTGATACTCGACCCCCACGGTGAATATCCGTCCCTCGCCAGACCCGGCAAGGTGAGTTCCAACGACTTCGGGGTCAACCCCAGGGGCTACGGTGATATGATAACTGAATTCTCGCCCAATCCCGAGATAAACCAAGGTGCCAGAAGGCTCAGCTTCACCTTCAAGAACATGCGGCCCATCGAGCTTCTCAGGATGATGAATGCGTCCACGAGAAAATCCAACGTCGTTGCACTGGAGGCCGCCATGACACGCCTGGAGGCGTCCAAGGGCTTTTACGACATACAGGAGCTGATAATGCACTTCAAGAGGAACGAGGAGGACGATGTGAGCAGTCTGATAAGGAACCTCGAGGACCTTGAAAAGAAGGGTATATTCGCCTCCACAGGAACGAGGATGGACGAGATAGTCCGGAAGGGTAAGACCTCCATAATCACCCTCAAGGGCACACCCCCGGATGTCCAGGGTTTCGTGGTGAACAGACTGGCCACCGCCCTTTTCGAGCTCAGGAAGAGGAACAAGATACCACCACTTATACTCTTCGCCGAGGAGGCACACAACTTCTGCCCCCAGCAGGGCAAGATCGAGTCATCCGAAATATTCCAGACCATAGCGAGCGAGGGCAGAAAATTCGGTCTGGGCCTTGGGATAATCACCCAACGGGCGGCGAAGGTGGACAAGAACGTGCTAAGCCAGTGCAACACCCAGATAATACTCAAGGTTACCAATCCAAACGATATACGCGCCATCGAGTCCTCGGTTGAGGGTATAACAAAGGATATGACCGAGGAGATACAACGGCTGCCCATAGGTGAGGCGATAATATCAGGAGGCGGTCTCTCCGAACCCCTCATAGTCGATATCCGACCCAGGGAGACCCAGGATGGGGGAGCATCCATCAAGGTGGTCTGAGAATGGTGTCCCATGAAAGATTGAGGGATTATCTTGACAGGACCAAAAAGGCGTTGGAGAAGGTGGTAATAGTGGCACCCGAGCAGTCGCATCTGTATCCCGTTGCCCAGGACTTTCTCAAGATGGCGGTATCCTACTACTCCGATGCAGAGCACTTTTGCAAGGAGGGCCAGCCGGACGATGCCTTCGCATGCGTTAATTATGCCCACGGATGGCTGGACGCCGGGGCCCGACTGGGTCTGTTCGAGACCGGTGGGGATGATACCCTTTTCACCCTAGCCAGGTGAGTCAATCAATCTGGCACCCCTATTGTCGATCCTTACGATGAACACGTTCCTGTGTCCCGTGAGATCCGAGAATATCTCGTAAAGCCTGTTTATATTGCCAGTGAAGAACACCGAGTTCCCTATCATGCACATGCTCCCCTTGCCGTGGTCCTTAGCCTCCGTGAAAGCACGTACCACGGGGCCCTTGATGAACTCGGTTTCCCTTGCAAAGCGGTGGGATATATCCAGAAAATTATCAAAACCGGTATCATCGATGAATTCGTTCATGCATTCTCCCCCGATCATGTTCACCCACTCCGTTAGCACCGCATCGTTCAATACGTCGGGGGTCATCAAGGGTTTACCCAAAACCGCGATGAGCAGCTCCCTATCGAGTTCGAGCTTACGTATCTCCCCGTGGGGTGGCAATCCCTCTTTCAGCCTTATCTCGAAGCCTCCTATTGACTGTGCGATCACGTCTCCCAGACCTGTGCGGCAAAACACTTCCGCCTTGTGTGCCTCCCTCACCGCCTCCTCCCTGGTATGTCCGGTCTCTTCGCAGACTGCCAGTCCGGAGGCGAGGGCACACGCCCCGCTCATACCAAGACCCTGGCTAAAGGGCACATCCGTGGTTATATCGACCTTTCCTCCCGGGGCGAAATACCTCACCACCTTCTCCACCAGCAGGAAGGATCGTCTCCTGCCGTTTACCGTTATTTTCCAGCCGGTACCACCCACATCCACCCGGGCATGGGCACCGAGGTTGACGGAGAAACCGGCGCCCCTGGAGCCCACCCTCTCGGGGTCAGAGTGATTCTCGGAAACGGTGAAGAATCCCGTTATGTGGGCAGGGCAGAACGCTCTTGCAGTCATGGCATCCCGATGTTGTCCAGCACCCTATCACCAATGTCCCTCTTTCTGCCTTCGTACCATTTGCCGTCCCTGGTTATGTATATACGGTTCAATCCCTTTCTGATATCATCCAAGGAATTTGCCACCACGATGTCAGCCCTTCCCCTGTCTACCATCTCCTCCGCTTTCTCCACCGCCTCGTCCCTGGTGTCCGCTGCCTTGTAGGCAACCAGCAAGTCCGTCCTGTCCCTGACCGCATGGATGAACTTGGGCAAGGGTTCGAGGTCTAATCGGAGAGGTTCCGATGAAGGTATCTTGCTGCCATGCCTCTCCTTAACCCCAAAATCCGAGAGTGCGGCGGGTACGATCAGTGTGCCCGCCACCCCGTCCGCGAGTTCCATGAGGTCGTCCAGGGTATCGAAGTATTTACACGGTATCCATCCGGGTATATCGTACGACGAGTTGCCGGACCATATCTCAACATCGGCCCCTCTCCGGTAGGCCCTCCTGGCCAGCTCGATACCGCTCTCTCCCGTCGCCCTGTTAGTTATAACACGCATGGTATCCAGTGGTTCCTGTGTTCTGCCGGTGACCACTATTATCCTTCGTTTTTCCAGACGCCTGTCCAGTACCCTCACGGCTTCGTCCACTATCTGCTGTATCGATGCCACCTTTGCGGTCCCCTCCCCCACGTTGGGGCCCACGAAGGTTATCCCCAGGGATCTGAGCCGTTCCATGTTGTCTATGACCACCGGATGCTGGTACATGCTCTTGTGCATCGCAGGGACAATGACCACGGGTATACCGGAGCCCATGGAGGTGGTTGCGAAGGTCGTCACCGTGGTGTCGTCTATGCCCATGGTTATCTTAGAGATGGTGTTCGCCGTCGCCGGTGCGATGAGGTATAGGTCCGCCCTGTCGGGCACCTCGCCACACAATGAGACATGTTCCACCATCCCCGTTATCTCAGTTATCACGGGGTTACCACTGGCGAATTCAAGTGAGTAGGGGTGTATGATCGTCCGGGCGGCATCCGTCATCACGCAGCATACATCCGCACCTTCACGGATCAACTCCCGTACGAGTTTAACGCACTCGACGGCGGCGATGCTTCCGGTTACGCCCAGGACTATCCTCTTTCCCCGAAGGTCGGTTCCCTTGGAACCCTTTATATGATTGGAAGGGTGCATGTAACGAGATTTGCACAGCACGTTAATATATTTTCCCGCTTCATTCGTATAGATACAGTGTTATCTCCACCCTACCGTCCAGCCCCTCTTCCCACCATGACGACGATGTTACCGCGCCCCCCATCCTGTTCAGCATCTCGCCTACACCATCAATCAGTCCGTGCCTGCCGATGATGAGGTCCGGGGCATTGTCGGATGAAGCCCTCAGGACCCAGTTGTAACGAAAATGCCGGTTCGCCAAGATCCGTATGTCCCTGTGGTATGAAAAATTCTCCCGGGGTACGCCCCGCCCCTCCAGGTAAACCTGTTCCAACAGCAGTATGCGAACGCTGATGTCCCTGCGGACAACCACGTTTCCGTCCACACCGGTATAATCCGTTTCTTCCACAGTGGCTCCCAGGAGGGCCTTACGTGCCTCGTGGCAGTACGTCGAAAAGTTTTTCCGTGAGGTAAAATCATCACTCGGATAGCTGGAGTATGCGGAGATGATGGAAGAAGCCACTATCAGGAAGACGAAGAATAGGGCCGCATCGTAAAGGGTGAACACTCCACGCCCATCCCCCTTCACGGATTCAACCTCCATATGTAAAACGTGAGCCTTGCAAGGTGTGCCCTCCCCGTACCTTCGGTTATCAGTACAGAAGTGCTCTTGGCGAAGACATCTCTTTGAGATGGCATCTTATCGGTCTCGAATGAGGTCGAATAGCCGTTGGCGTAGCCACTGTCGTCCTGGAAGTCGATGCGGTAGTGGAATCCCAGAGCCTCCGGGGGATAGAGTTCCATCACATCGCTCTGGTTAAGGTTTCGAAGTGCTTCTCCCAGATATACTCCGGGGGATGAGGTCAGAACGGAGTTGGTATTGAATTCCTTGGCGAAACTGTCAAGACGGCGAGCCATATCCTCGGAGCCCCTTCTATCAAGGTAGGACCCGTGAGCACTGTAAAGGCTGAATGTGAATATGGAAAGGCCTATGATTATGGCCAACAGTGCGGGTATGTCCGCGAAGAAGCCCGCCACTCCGTCTCTTCTCCATTTCATCTACCAAGGTGAAAGATAGACGGTATATAATCCTTTCACCCTACCATGAACAAAAGTATCAGGCCCAGGGCTCCGCAGTAGATCGCAAAGTAGTGAAACCATCCCTTTTCCACCACCTTAAGAAGAGCCTTTATGGTGAAGTATCCCACCACCATCGCCGTTATGACTCCCACCGTAAGCGGCAGCAGCTCCTCACCCCCTGATAGGTGCCGTGCCTTCAGCAATCCCGAGCCCAGTATGGCAGGCAAGAAAAGCAAGAAGGAATAGCGCACTGCCACCTGCCGGTTAATTCCCCGGAGTATGCCTCCCGAGATGGTGGATCCGCTGCGTGAGATACCCGGAATGGTGGCTATTCCCTGGAGGGTTCCCACCACCAGGGCGTCGAGGGAGTTAAGGTCCCTGGTCCCTCGTGTGCCTCTTCTATTCCTGCACATGGCAAGTAATACCGATGTGACCAGAAGGGCTATACCCACGGTGCGAGGTTCGCTGAGCACTCCTTCGTAATAGTGTGACACTATCAAACCTATGATGCCCGTGGGTATGCAGGCGAGTATGATCAGTACCCCCAGGCGTCGTTCGGGAGTGGTGGTGAAGGCCTTGATGCCCACGGATGGCAGGTCGTCAAGGGCGTTCACGAATACCGTGATCACTGTGATAACCTCCTTACGGAATATGAGCAGCACGACCGCTGCACTGCCGAAGTGAAGGAACACGTCGAAGGCGAGGGAAGGCTCCAAGCCCAGAAAGTGTTTACCCAGTACAAGGTGGCCCGAGCTGCTTACCGGTAACCACTCGGTGATACCCTGAATAATTCCAAGGACTACCGCCTGCCATAGGTTCATGGAATCGTATCGACCTACCCATAATACTTTTTTCGGTGTTTTCATTCAGTAGGCCTCGTATATACCGGCGTGAAAAATGAGGTCGTCCGGCCACCTTTCGTCGCCGAATTCCTTGAGCATCACCTTGCCCCAGTTATCGGAACAGATGGTGTAACCCATTTCTTCAAGCAGAGGGTAGTGTTGGGGATTGATGTAATAGAACACTATATGTTCGCAGCGGGCGGAAGCCTCCAGGGCACATATAATGTCCCTTAATGCCTCCACGCTCTCACCGGCGATCTCACCGCAATCGAGTTGTTTTCTCCGGTTCCTGTACATGACGTACCCTATGGGTTCACGGCCATCATATACGGTTATGACGTTGCCGTTATCCGGCCATCCCCGGGCCTCCGCCATCCCCCAGTAATCTTCCTCCCTGATCACAAGCCCGTGTAGTTCTTTAACGCTTTCCATGTAGAGCGAACGCAGGTATTCAGGGTCCGGCTTGCCCATGAATTCCAGCCTTGTATTCACCGGCGAAACCTTCTTTAAAGCCGTCGGAAAGGAGTGAATTTCCCTGTAGCCCAGTTTTCGGTACAGCTCGTAAGCAACCAGGGAACCCGAGGTCATGAGTAATGAAAAGGGTACCCCTTCTTCCATCATACGGTGATGCGCCTCCTCCATCAGCTTACGGGCGACCCCCTTCCTAGAGGCGGAAGGTCTGGTGCATACGTTCCGTATCCCACCCACCCTCACCACACCGTGAGGGGTTTTCAGCCTTGGGTAGAGTACACCGACGGTGCCCATTAGCCTTCCATCCTCCACTGCATACAGTTCACCACCCCAATGGGGTAATCTGGAGTCCGCCTCCATCATACCCTTGACGTGGGCCCTTGAGTAAGTGTGGTCGAAGCATGCAAGGGTGAGTTCTGACATATCACCGTCATGGATATCCTCGTAGGTGACTATGTTCATCATAGTGGGGTGAAGGAGCCGAAGGGTAAAAGGGTTTATGGTGGGCCGTAAACTTATTATCGCCCCTCCGGGGATATTCCCGTATGTCCAAGGTCTATTTCGCCGGCCTGTCATCCTCCACCAAGGAGGATAATTTTTTGCAAAGGATAGAGAGACTTTTCAGGTATGCGGGAGAGGGTACTGAGTATGACGGCGGTCTTGTGGCGATCAAATTGCATTTCGGTGAACTGGGTATCGATACCTACATGAGACCCGTGAGAGTTCGCCCCATCGTGGAGGCGGTAAAAAAGGCAGGTGGCAAACCCTTCCTTGCGGATTCAAACACACTATACAGGGGGAGCAGGGGGAACTCCGTGGACCATCACATCACCGCGGCTCGCAACGGCTGGCTCATGCCAGTGGTCGACGCACCCGTGATAATCGCCGACGGTCTTCACGGTAATGATTTCCGCACTCAAAAGATAGACGGAAAGCACTTCAAGGAGGTCAAGATAGCCTCCGGGTTTTACCACGCCGATGCCATAGTCGGTGTGACCCATTTCAAAGGTCACGACATGACCGGGTTCGGAGGTACCCTGAAGAATCTCGGGATGGGGTGCGCATCCAGGGCCGGTAAGTTGATGATGCACTTCGATGTAAAACCCGTGGTCGATAGGGACAAGTGCGTAGCCTGCGGCAGGTGCGCAACTTGGTGCCCCGCCGATGCCATCGAGGTAAAGGAGTACGCAAGTATCGATCTCAGCAGATGCGTGGGCTGCGGCGAGTGCAGGATAGTATGCCACCTGGGTGCGGTGAAGGTGAAGGACTACTCCGGTAACGATGATATGCAGGAGAAGATCGCCGAGTTCGCCCACGGTACTATGATGGGAAAGTACGAGAAGTCACTATTCTACAATTTCGTCTTGGACGTAACACCGGAATGCGACTGCCCTCCCTGGCGTAAGGGACCCCTTGTGGCTGATATCGGTGTGCTGGCATCCCGGGACCCCGTGGCAGTTGACCAGGCGGCCTTCGACCTTGTGAAGGATGCCAAGGGGACGGAGCACGAATCAGGCATGGACAAGTTCTGTGCGGTACATAAGGTGGACGGAGAGGTCCAGCTGGTACATGGGGAGAGATTGGGGATGGGCGAGAGAAGGTACGAGCTGGTGGACATAACAAAGGAATGATCACCAGTACCTGAATTGTTTCTTGGATGCCAAAAGGTAGAACAGTGCGAATAATCCCGCCAGGAAGATGATGTAATGACCGTTGAGCAGGTCGAAGAGCATACCTATGGATATGATGAAGAATGCACCGCCCCAGGCTGTTCTCTTCATCATGAACACACCCACGGCAACACCCAGTTTGGAAACACCCAGTAAAAAGTATATGCTGCCGAGAACAAGGGGACTCAAGGCCGTTATCATGGGATCGTCATCCATCTCCGGTAGGTCATTGCCTTCCATGTAATTTAATGCCGTGATGAATGACATCAGGGCTAGCAACAGTATGTAGATACCGAGAATGGTAATGCCGAGGGGTCTCTTCTTCCGGCCCATTGTACACGCTATAAATAGGATTTAATTATACTTTTCCGAATCCCGATTAGTTTTTTTCGGGATATGGTCACACCTTTCCACGTGACTTAATACGTACGCAAGATTTAACCTTTTTTCTTTGCGTACACAACGGCTGCAACGATAGCGCTGATGGCTAAGGCTGCGAACAGGAACCCGGGTGTCTCCGGTTCCTCCCGTACGATAACCCGTACCGATTCGGGACCGAACTCCATGAGGTACGTACCCGGTTCTTCGAGTTCTAAGGTACGTTCGTGGCTCGCAGTCTCTCCCGCGGGTACCTCCAGCGTGTACCTCACCGCACCGTTAACGTAAACATGTTCGCTACCTGCCTGGCCACCGGTGTTCTCCGCGCTTATGTATACGGTCACGGTCAGCGGTTTTTTACCGGAGGTAGGCGATACGCTCAACTCGTGGTTGATCATGACCGGATCTTCAGGTGGTAGCTCGCCCGTGGCCGTTACGGCCTCGGTTTGGCCGCCCCAGAAGAGCAGGTATCCGCCCGTCTCGAAGGTGTGGGCGAATGTTTCCGTCACCGTTTCGTTTCCGGGCACCTCGACTTCGTAGATATCCACGCCGTTGATTTTAACCCGGTCACTGGTAGCGTTCTCGCCGATGTTGGTGACGCTAACGGTGATATTTACCTGTAGAGGCGCTTCGCCACTTGTGGTGCTTACGGTAAGAGAGTAATCCTCGAGCCCCTCCGGTGGTACATACGCATCCACTACCACCGTCTGTGTCCTTTCACCCCATCTAAGGGTATGGGTACCTGCGAACAGTGTATACATAAATTCTTCTTGGTGTCCCACCGTCTCTGGGGGTACGGTTATGGTTTTTACCGCTATACCGTTTATATTCACGGTATCATTCACTGCTACCGTCAGCGGGTTGTCCGCACTCACATCAACGGCGATGGTAAGAGGTTCCTGCCCGAAGTTCGGACTTATCGTCAAACGGTAATTATCCAACGGATAGTCTCGCTCCAGAAGAACGAATTTAGCACTGCTCCTTGCGGGTTTGCGTAACTGGTCCTCCAAATAGGATTCGAATTCAACCGTGTATATCTCTCCCGGTTTCCAGTCCTCGGTGAAACCGCCGGGTATGACGGTTTCGAGGTAAGAAGCGCCTGCTCTTAACTCGAGCGTCAGATCGGTACTGTATAGCTCATGCCCGGTTTCGTTGCGGACAGTTACAGTGGATACGTAAGCGTCCCTTTCCACATCTATATTCCTTATCCGCCTGACGGGATGCTCCTCGAACACCCTTGCCCGCACACCGACAGCCAGCTCATCGCCTGCGACGACGGTGGACGGTACGTTCGCCGTACCGTGTCGTAGGTTGCTTACGATCAGTGCGTTCCTCCAATGATCGTCTGGGAACGGATAACCGTCTTCCTCCGTATGCCTCTCATACTCGACTACCAGATTGCCCCTATCGTAATTTACTATCTTGAAGGGACCCTGGGTGATCCATGACATCCCGTAGGTGTCCTGCCATGCGGTTATGGCCTGTATCTCTGCGGTGTGTTCCGCCGGCGTTATGGGTGTCGGCCCGTGGTTCAGGTACGGGGGTATCTTGGCGGGAAGAGCTCCCAGGCCGGCAAGGTTGCGCAGGGTGTTCCTTA
>JAFDTY010000095.1 GCA_019594055.1 Candidatus Haladaptatiplasma halalkaliphilum
TATTCGCAAACGGGCTCACTGTTCGGAATCAAAGATTCCAAACGCTCGTCGATTGTGAATCGATTCGCCTGTCGGAATAACTCGCAAACTCGTTATTCCAACAGCTCACCAATCACAGATTGGTTCGTAGTCTGGACTGCAGGGAACAAGTCCCCTGCGCTCGCCAAACAAGTTTGGCTCGACTATCCTATTCGCAAACGGGCTCATAGTCTAGTTGGTTATGACGTCGCCTTCACACGGCGGAGATCGCCGGTTCGAATCCGGCTGAGCCCACTTTCAATCGGAGATTAAAGTGGGGTTACGAGAATCCGGAAGGATTGTTGTTGAGCTGGTCCGCTGCACCCTCGGACAGATACCCGAATACCACGCCGAACGTGAAAATATTGGGGTAAATTTAATAATCTTCAAGGTTAATACGGTACTAAGATGTACAAAGGAATCGTGATATTGGTGGTGACCCTCTTTGCCTTCGCCACCATCGGTTGTAGTGACCCGCCGAGACCTCCGGCATCGGACATCCCCATACTATTAATCGATTACGAAACAACCCTCGATAACCATACCGCTCTGTATATACACGGCAGAGATAAGACCCGGTACGACAGTATAACCCTAACGATAAACGAGATGGTGTTGAGCAAGAACAACTCCTTCTCCCTCGAATACCACACTGACCTGGAACAATTCGACCTGGAGATAGAGATTTGGCTGGGTAATAACTTTTATCACCATAACGCATCTTACAAACTTACACTGATAGACAACTACGTTTACGAGGTGACCTACCCCGACGAATCTATCACCAACATAAGATATACAGATCTCCCATTTTCGACGAGACTGGCAAGAGAGGTGATGGAAAAAGATGGCTAAGAGAATACCGATGTCGTTGTTGCTCATGGGATTTATAGTCCTTATGCTCGGGATCCTTTCCGTCAGCATAATGGCGGGTTTTTTCCGTGTGGGCGACTTCCTCACCGATTTTTATACATTCGTATTCGCACTGGTTGTCATATCGATACTGGGTATAATAGGGGCGGCCTTCCTGGGCATATACATATCCCACCGTGTCTTTTCGTCACGGGATTTCAGTACATTCGAGGAGGAGATGTTAAAGATGAAGGGAGAGGTGGAATACATACGTAAGAAAATAGATGAACTGATGGAAAAAGGATCAGACTAACGTTTCGGGGCAGAGTTCCCTCCTTGAACAGTGTCTGCACTTACCTTCGCGATTGTGATTCCTGTGAACATCTTCGTTTTCCAAGGACAGTCTCATGTCATCTAGTTTACCGGTGAGAAGTTCCTTCAACGATTCATCGTATTCCACTTCAAATTCCGTCCCGCTGTACTTGACTATACCGTAAGGTGGCGGGTTGCCGTTCATCTCCTCGAGTAACAGACAATACGCTACGATCTGAAGAATGTGTGAAAAAAAAGGTCCCTTTGGTACCCGGCCGGTTTTTACCTCCACCGGTATTTCATCCCCGTCTATATCAAGTATGTAATCAGGTCGACCCCGTAGACGGTATTTTTCTGATACCAGCATGGGCGGTGTTTTCTTTGCCACATCAACGTATTTGACCTCACCCACCATCACGTCCAACGAACGCCTTCTTTCCCGTGCCTCTTTGGAAAGCGTGAGACTGTGCTTCAACCAGTAACTGGCGCCTACCAGCCATGATAATGACAGTATCTGGGCTATGCGGGCGAAGGTATCATCAGAAAGCTGCAATGCGAAGCTGTAAACCGCCAAGATGGTTGCGACCATTGCAAAGATCAGAATTATCCGCTCCATGGAAAAGCGGTCTGCCTTGAACACCTCGCTTTCACTCACATACAGGAAGAAAATCGATGCAAGGAGCCATATAAGCGAGAGTATTATGAATATGTCCTTGAGCAACTCGTCCGTTCTCAAAAAGGCGAGACCAAGAAGAGATACCAGGGAAGCCGCAATTGCCAGCCAAAGTATAAGGTTTTCCAATCTGCCGGATCTTTCCTCCTTCTCCTGTACCTCCTTTAACTTCTCGCCGATCTCCCTGTGATCCTCGCTTCCCTTCCTCAATATATCGGAAGATACGTCCTTCTCCCTGCTTAACCACCAACTCATCGGACAGTATCCGTACTTTTCCACATCGCTTGCGGATATCCATTCATCGCCCATGTATGCTCACACCATCCCTTGATAGGTATTTAATTTTTGGTTGTTCATCAGAACATATTGCCCATTTTCCCGGGAGTGAATATGCCCTTCTCGGTGATGAAGGCGGTGATATGGGACGCTGGAGTTATGTCGAAGGCGGGATTTCTGGCCGTTGAGCCCGGGGGATACACACTTGCTCCTTCCATATCGAGGACCTCGGAAGGAGGCCTCTCCTCTATGGGAATGTCCATGCCGCTCTGCGTGTGAGGGTCATAGGTCGTCACCGGGGCTGCCACGTAGAATGGTATACCGTTCTCACGGGCAACCACCGCCTTTTCGTAGGTGCCTATCTTGTTGGCTATGTCACCATTGGCGGCTATACGATCGGTGCCCACGATAACCATATCCACCTCACCCCGCTGCATGAAATGGCCTGCGGCGTTATCGGCTATTATCGCATGGGGTATCCCCTCGTTGTTTAGCTCCCATGCGGTAAGACGCATACCCTGAAGCCTGGGTCGAGTCTCGTCCACAAAGACGAATACTTCACGACCCTTGCAATGGGCGGCCCTTATGGGCGCCAGGGCGGTACCGTGGTCCACCGTGGCGAGGGCGCCGGCGTTACAATGGGTAAGTATCCTGGCACCATGATCGATCAACTCCGCACCGTGCTCGCCTATGGACCTGCATTTGTCGACAACGTCATTGGCATAAGCTTCGGCGGCTTTCAAAAGATCACCGTTATCCGCGGAAAGCATGCATTTAACGGCATGGAAAAGGTCGTAAGCCGTTGGCCTTGCACTTTCTATATGTCTGGCGGCCTCACCGATGTCAGATCCTTTGATAGCCGCCTGGGCCACGCCGTAGGCCGCTGTGGCACCTATGGTCGGTGCACCCCTTACCACCATCTCCTTTATGGCATAGTGTATGTCCGAATGGTCTCTGGCAACGAAGATCTTCAACTCGTTGGGAAGGTATCTCTGGTCTATCATCACCACGTTGTCGTTTTCCATCCATACCGCTCTCATCTCCTTTATTCCATTTTCCGTTCTTATCTTCATGTTATCACATCATCGCAACGTACGTATCCCACAACCTGGGTACGGTGTTCATACCTCTTATCTCATCCGGATATACCCACTTGTACTCGATATTCTCCCAGTTCAATTCCACTTCTTCATCGGTTACCACATCCATGAGTACGGGTGTTATGGCCCATATGATGTTCTCATCGCGCACATGCAAATTTTTACCCCGTGTAACGACGACACCCGAAAGGCCCGTTTCCTCCAGTACCTCCTCGTGTGCCTGTTTCACGGGGTCACTTCCCTCCATATGACCGGAGATGCCGGACCATAGTCCGGGGTAGCTTCCGACCTTATCCCCTCTCCTTACCAGCAAGATCCTGTCGCCCCTACGCAGGAAAACAGTTACCACGGCCTTCCGTTCGACTCCTGGGAGTTCAACGGTTCCATTGTCGCCGTCAACAAGAACGTGATCTCCGTGACATATGAGATCGATATCCACACTGTCCACGAGGGGGATCTCCGATATTATCGCTCCTGTGGCCACGATGGTCTCCGTTCGTCGATTGACCATGGCGGAGGGTGCGTGTCCGCTCTTCTTCAACTGGTACACCACGTAGGAACCAACGGTGCTGCCCCTACCCCCAGGGAAAACCAGCACAGTATCGGTTATGTCCGCACCGTCTTTGTGCAATATACCGGTAGAAGGGTCGACGTCGCCCAGGAAGGATATGTGGTCTTCCACCTTCTTTGCGACGCCGGAGGCACTGCCGCCGGATACGCTTCTACCCTGTAGTTTCAAGCTATCATCTCCAGTAAACCCTTTAGATCGGTGTATATCACCCTTTGGTTTGCCAGCTTTGGTAGGTATTCCGCCGCTTTGCCTGAATCCGTGGCAACCGTACCGAAATCATCCTCCAGGGGACTGACCACCATGCAGGTATCGGCGATCACTTTCCCGTATATTTCGATGATATCTACGGCATCCCGGGAGTTCTCCTTGACCCATCTGCTGGTATAAACCCTCAATTCGGGGCCGGCCTTTGGATTTTTTTTGTCCAGATATCCTGCTATGTGTTCCAGTTCGCATGCCGATAGATGGGGGCACCCCACCACCACGACTTCCGGTTTCAGCTTCGAGGTTAACTCGTCCCTTGTTTCGATGATGTCTTCACGGGTTATTTCCAGGCATTCCAAGTCATCCGTGGAAATATCCATGGATCCGGGTGTGACATCCTCTATGTGATACATGGCAACGGCACCCGTGGCGGCCATGGCCGCACCCAGAGATTTCATCTCGTCTTCATTGTACCTGATCCCTTTGAAATAGGGAATCCTGCCGCCCGTTTCTTTGCCGACGTGATACCCCAGAAGGGCCGGGTTCGTTCCCTCCCCCACCTTGTACACCAGATCAGGCCTTCGGTTTTCAGTTATATGCAGACCGTAATTGGGCGTCTTGCCTATCACCGCCGCCATCAATGCCGAAGGGCCTCCTTCCCGGTTGGTACGGGCACCCAGTACTGAATTTGCAAAGGATACCGCCGAACTTTCACTCCATGCAAGGTGTTCGCCCATGGTCGGCCGGTTTCCGGCAAGGTAAGGCGTGCACGTGCATGATGTTTCTATACCCATGCGCGAGTACGCGTTCACCAGCGCGATCTGTTTTTCCCTGAACTCCTTTCCCTCGCTACCCGGCACACGAAGGTCCATTCCCGCGGGGTTGAGGGTGGACCTTACCTTTACCGTGGCTTCCTTGGAAAAATCCTCGATGAACTCCAGGCCGGCATCTCCCATTGTCTTGTAGGAAACCCCGGCTATCTGGGTCGAAACTACGGGTATTAATCGGTCGGCATCGTTTATATCGCCTATGGCCACCAGGAGTCTCATGGCCTTGGCTGGTCCCTCACCCTCTTCACCGTCCAATATCCGCTCTTCTTCCCTGGTAAGATACACTATATCCTTGGCCCCTGTAGTGCCGCAGGCCGGACTTGAACCGGCGACATCCACGTCTTCAGCGTGGCACTCTCCCAACTGAGTTACTGCGGCTTCAGGTGGGTTCAAAGACTTATACGATTTTAA
>JAFDTY010000023.1 GCA_019594055.1 Candidatus Haladaptatiplasma halalkaliphilum
ATCGGTGTACACCCGGAGTACGTTCCTCACCGGGTTGTACTGGAAGGGATAGACCTCCACCACTTGTCCCCTGAAGTCACGGAGTATGTAGGGTTCGCGGAGGCTGGCGATCTCTTGCGGGTACCACGCATCCACTTCGTACACCTCGCTGAATTCGTATGGAACCAGTGACGGATCCGGGTGTTCCGACCGTATCAGATTGCCCTTGGACGGTACGATGGCCACGGATGTGTAATCCATATACTGCGTATTCGTTACCGTGATCTCCATCCGCATATCATCGGGGATTATGATACTCCGAGCTACAAAGGGAAGTTCCGGAAATCCTTTTTCAAGGGATATACCCTCCCTGTCAAGTCCTATCCGATGATGGATATCATCGTCGATAACCACTCTTTCAGCTCGGAATCCGTTGATGCTATACGTGAGAACATCCGTAGAACCGTAACCAAGGTATTCCACCTCTATCATTTCCCCATTAGCCGCCTGGGGAAAACATTCTTCTCCCGTCGTTCCCCATGATACGTACGAACCGTGTATGATCGGAACCAAACACACGAACACCAACATGGCTATGAACAACGGGGCCAGGCATCTTCTGTCAATTCTTCTTATCATCTAATTCCACCTCAATGGTATCTTGTACAATTATCACTTATAACGTGACGGTATTATTTAGTTTTTACTAGAAAAAAGTAAAAAAAATGAAGGGGTTTGGGTGATAACCTATCTGGTCTTCTTTCGTTCCAGTTTCAAGATATCGTCCAGGCTATCGTCTTCCTTGGAGATATCCTTGAGGACTTCTTTTGCCTTCTTGGAAGCCTCCTTCTGGATATCACTCTGGTCCGCACCGATCACGGATTTAACCTTGCCGATATGGTCCAGTTCCTTCTTCATCTCCTCACGACCGGGAATGACCCCCAGTATCTCCTCTGCCTTGCCCACTATCTTCTCGAGTTCGGCGGTATCGGACGGTTCTCTGCTGGGTACCTCTCTGCCGGCTCCCAGGTACTGGGAAGCGCCTTCCACCAGTCTGGTCAGTTCGAAGGGGAAGATTATCTTGGTGGCCTCTCCATTTGACATCGCCTTCAACGTATCCAAGGATAGGTATGTAAGGGCCTTCTCGTCCAGGGTGCTGGCCCCCAGTGAAAGGATACGCAAACGCTGTGCCTGCCCCTGGGCCTCCAGTATCTCCGCCATCCGGGTACCTTCGGCCGTCAATATCTTGCTCTGCCTTATACCCTCGGCGTTCAGGATCCTGGCCTGTCTGTTACCCTCTGCATCCAGTATCGCGGAACGCTTGCTGCCGTCGGCCTTGAGTATGGCGGCGCGTCTCTGTCTCTCGGCAGCCGTCTGTTCCTCCATGGCCGCCTTGACGATGCCCTTTGGGTCGACCTCACGTATCTCCACGGCTTCCACACGCACACCCCATCCATCGGTGGCCTCATCGAGTACCTGTCTCAGATGGGTATTGATACGCTCCCTGTTGTACAGTATCTCGTCGAGTTCCATGTCACCGATGACCGACCTCAGGGTGGTCTGTGCCAGGTTGATGGTCGCCGCCTTGTAGTTGGTCACCTCGAAGAAGGCCTTTGTTATGTCTACTACCTTTATGTATATGATGGCATCAACGTTGGTGGGTGAATTATCCTTGGTGATCACTTCCTGCCTGGGGACGTCGAGTACCTGGGTCCTCAGATCTATCTTCATCACCTGGGATATGAAGGGTGCCACGATGTTAACACCTGGATTCAATATCCTCTGGAAATTACCCAGTTTTATGTATATTCCCTGCTCGTACGGCTGCACTATCCAGAAGGCTGTTCTGCCCGCTACCACCGCAACCAGTATGATCACTATCGCCAAAAACACTATTATCTCTAACATTTTTTTTCACCTATCTTGTTTATTTTTTTACCTCTTGTACCACCACGTGAACGCCCCTGGCCTCTATCACCTTCACGGATTCACCCACGGGTATCACATGGTCCGAAGTCGCGCTCCAAAGTTGATTTCTCAACTTCACCTTGCCGGTTATGTCATCGGGCTGTATCGTTGCCATCACCTTGCCTATATCGCCCACCAGGGAGGTGGACATGGTGGTGGTTGGGATGGACGGTGGAGATAAACTCTGGTAGAACTTCATGGACAGGAACATCAAAGGCACTACCACCGCTGCCAGTATGACCGGTGTCCAGTATGTAAGAAGTATATCCGGGAAGGCCACGGCGATAACTCCTAGGGTTATCATCACACCCCCGGGTATGGCTATGAAGAATCCCGGCTCGCTCGCCTCCAGTATTATCAGCACGATGCCGATTATTATCAGTATCAACCCGATGGTCATGTAGAGTCAGAACGATTATTAGATATAACTATTTTTCCCTCGCTATAGCCTTCCCGGGTATATAGGTAAGTACAAAGAAACTTTCAAATAGCACCCCCCTTTATGACACTTCAGGTGTATCAAGATGCCCTTGGAATTGGACATAACAAAATTGCGATTCGGATCGGAACTGGTAAAGGTAGGCTTTGCTAAGATGCAGAAGGGTGGCGTGATAATGGACGTCACCAACGCACAGGAAGCCGTGGTGGCCGAGGAGGCCGGTGCCGTTGCCGTTATGGCACTGGAGCGTGTTCCCGCGGACATACGGTCGGCAGGCGGAGTTGCCAGGATGGCAGATCCCAGGAAGGTAAAGGAGATACTGGATGCGGTGGACATACCGGTGATGGCCAAGTGCCGCATCGGACATTTCGTTGAGGCCCAGGTACTCGAAGCCCTGGGTGTGGACATGATAGACGAATCGGAGGTCCTCACCCCGGCGGACCCCTTCTACCATGTGGACAAATCCCGGTTCAAGGTTCCCTTTGTCTGCGGGTGCAGAAACCTGGGGGAGGCGCTCAGGAGGATAGAGGAAGGGGCGGCGATGATGCGGACCAAGGGCGAGGCGGGTACAGGTAATATCATCGAGGCAGTGAGGCATCAGCGTACGGTGCTCAAGGCCATCCGCGAGTTGAGGGAAAAGGACTACCACGAGCTGAAGGATGCGGCAAAGGAATACGGTGTGGGTGTCGAGCTGGTAAAGGAGGTGGCGGAACTTCAGAGACTTCCGGTGGTCAACTTCGCCGCCGGAGGGATAGCGACCCCGGCGGATGCGGCATTAATGATGCAGATGGGCAGTGACGGTGTCTTCGTGGGCAGCGGTATTTTCAAATCGGAGAAACCCGAACTCATGGGCAAGGCCATAGTTGAGGCTGTCACGTATTTTGACAACCCGGCAAAGCTGGCTGAGATATCGGAAGGTCTCGGGGACGCCATGATGGGTCAGAACATCGAGGACCTGGAGACCAGACTTCAGGAACGAGGCTGGTAGTTCACAAGTTACTTCTGCTCGAGCCGCCGTCGATGGGCAGTGAGATACCGTTGAGATAGGACGCCCTCCGGGAACACAGGAAAGCCACCACCTCTCCCAACTCCTCGGGTCTGCCTATACGTCCCAGGGGTACGTCACCGGACCAACGTGCCAGTCCTTCGTCGTATGAAGACACATCTCCACGGGTTACGGCTTTATTTATCAGTTGCTCCATACGCGGGGTTTCGTGGGCACCGGGCAGAACTGCGTTGACCCTCACATCAGGTCCCAATTCCCTCGATAATGTCTTCACGAGGCCGATGACCCCCATCCTTACTGAATTGGAAAGAACGAGGTTTTCTATGGACTCCTTTACACTTACGGATGTGATACAGACTATGTTACCACGGCTCTCCCTGAGATGTTCAGCGGACATTCTAACAAGACGTACAACACTCATCACCAGCATATCGTAGGCGGCGTACCATTCTTCATCACTGGTCTCCATGAAAGGTTTTCCCGGGGGTCCGCCGGCACAGGTCACGAGGTGGTCGAGCCTGCCGAATTCACGTACGGTCTCGTTTACCAGTTTTCTCAACTCCTCCTCCTTGCTTATATCTCCTGGGATGCCCGTCACCCTTCCCCGGGCGACCTTGCCGAGTCTATCTACCGCCTCATTCAACCTTTCTTCGTCCCTACCGTTGATGACAACGTTCACACCCTCCCTCGCCAGTGCCTCGGCGGATGCCCATCCGAGGCCGCTGCTCGATGCTATCACCAACGCCGTGTTTCCTTCTATGCCTAGTTCCATTTTATCGCCTCTTTCTGATTAGAAGAACCAAATGCATATATATCTCTATCTGTTTCGCGGTGATACCATGAAGAGCAAGACATTCGAGTTCATAAGATTCATGCACAGCCAGGTCAAGGTACCCCTGGGTTTCGAACTCCGGATTGCATCCAATGGAGTATCAAGAAACGTTACCTAAATAGCCTGAGTTATAATCCCGGTTTCTTCTTGATACGGTAACTTGGGGTTTTGAGCCTATAGGTAAAGCGTTTTTATACCTAAAAAGGTGCATATCGGTGAAGTGCAGGCCGTCATATGGTCCGACATGATGAGGGAAGTTTTCATGGACGATGGTATGATACTTCTGTGAAACCAAAAATTGAAGTATATCCTCCCCTATTGTCATCTCAGGTGTAACGAAAATGGGTTACGAGATAATAAAGGATAGAGATATCCCCGAGATAGATGTACTGGTGGCCGGATTCCCGGGAACCGGGCTGATAGGCGGAATAGCTTCGGAACAACTGATCAACGTGCTGGACCTGGAACAGGTGGCTTCGGTAAAGAGCCCCGAATTTCCGCCCACGGCGGTTATCTTCGACGGCATACCGCGACGACCTGTGCGATTCTTCGCAGGGAACGGGCTGTTACTGGTAAAATCTGATATGGTGATACCTTCGGAACTGGTGGACAGCCTTTCCAAGGCGGTGATAGATTGGGCCCTGGAACAGGGTGTTAGGGAACTGGTCATATTCGACGGTATACCCGAACGGGATGATTCGGACGAGAAGAAGGTTTGGGGTGCCATGAGCTCCTACGCTGCGGTGGACAAGGCGAAGAAATTGGACATCGACCTCATCAAGAGGGGTGCCATCACCGGCATCTCATGTTCACTTCTTATGTACGCGGGAGAGAAGGACATAAGGGCGGTGGGCATGCTGGCGGAGGGCTCCACCAAGCTGCCCGACCCAAGGGCGGCGGCAGTGCTGCTGGATAAATTCGCCGAGTACAAGGGTTTGAACATAGACACCACTTCATTGATAGACAGTGCCGAGGAGCTCGAGTCACAGTTCGCACAGCTCGGGGACCGTGCGAATACCGCACAGAGCGATATGGAGACCAGATCCGCATCACCTCCACTGTATGGTTGACCTTGCTAAAAAACCAAAACCCTTTTACCTTTCCATATATATCCTTTTATGATAACATGCTGCAGGTAGACATGGAAGAGATAGCAAAAAAGTTGTGAACACATGCATGAATATTAAAGAAGATGAGGTAATCATGGTAAATGGCGGCTTGCATAATTTCGAGCTGGTGGAAAATATAACCGTGAATATAAGAAAGGAAGGCGCATTCCCGGTGACCATGGTGAATACCGACAGACTTCAGAAAAGGACTGTGGAGGAGGTCGATACCGAGCATCTGAAGAAAACTCCCGAGTACTACCTGAGATGGCTTGAAGATATAGACGGTATGATAAGTATCGATTCCCAGGTGGATCCCAGACTCCTGGCCCAACTCCCGGAGGATAAGGTGGGTGCCGCAAGGATGGGGGGTAGGGAGATAAACACCAAATTCCAGGAGCGGAAGATACGCTGGACCGGTATCGGATATCCCACCGAAGAGAAAGCTGAAATGTTCGGCATCGACTTCCGGGAGTTCTGGGACATGCTGTGGAGGGCACTGAACACCGATTACAACGAGCTGAAGTCCCGTGGGGACAGACTGGCGGAGCAGCTCAGGGGTGGTGATATGGTCCATATCACTTCGGACAAGGGTACCGACCTGAAATTCTCCATCGAAGGTCGGCATATACTGGTTGATGACGGTGTGATATCACCCGGTGATATAGAGAGGGGTGACGTAGGCAACAACTTGCCTGCCGGCGAGGTGTTCTGCGCACCGGTCGAGAACTCGGCCAACGGCAGGGCTTACTTCGACCTTGCCTTCTACCGGGGGAACAGGATAGAGGGGATAGACGCGGTATTCAAGGACGGCAGGCTGGTGAAGGCCGAGGCCGAAAAGAACGGCCAACTCTTCCGACAGGTACTGGAACATTCCCAGGGTGACAAGGACGTAATAGGCGAATTCGGTATAGGTATAAATCCCGAGGTCAGGAAGGCCATCGGGTACACCATAACCGACGAGAAGATAATCGGCAGCATACACATAGCCGTGGGTGAAAACAGGATGTTCGGAGGCAAGAACGAATCCACCCTGCACTGGGACCTTGTTATGATGCAACCCTCCTTTGAGATAGACGGCAACGGAATAATGGAGGGCGGAGATATATCCATATGATCAGATGGGCGGCGGTATACCCCGGGGTCACGTGGTGCTGATATCGGGTAACCCGGGGACCTACAAATCCTCCTTCGCCTACAACGTACTCTACCACAACGCCATGGAGGAGAACAAGCGGGGTCTGTACATATCTTTCCAGCAGAGCAGGGATAGTTTGCAGGACCAATTCAACAGCCTTAATATGCCCTACGAGGAAGTGGCGGACAGGATCACCATCGTTGATGTGGGCTACCTCAGGCAGACCATGAAACCCCACCCCCAGGACTGGATAGAGGTGTTCAAGCGCTACGTGGAGACATACGTGCAACCTTCCGGTACGAACTTCTGGTGGTGGATTCCCTCACAACCCTTGAGATCATCGCACGGGTGGACGACAAGAGGGAAACCATATTCCATCTCTTCGAATGGCTACGAGGTTTCAAGAACCTCACATCATTCCTCGTCGTCGAGCGGCCCTTCAAGGAGGAGTTGATGTACGAGGAAGAGTTCCTTGCGTACGGTATAATATACCACTCCAAGGAAAGGGTGGATCAGATGGATACCCGGCGTTTTCTTTCCATCGACAAGATCCGTGCTACCAAGCACAACACATCTTACTTCACACTGCTCTTCAACGACGGAAGGTTTCAGGTTACCAGGGTTATCAGGGAATGAGTTCGAGGTACTCCAAAAGAGCCTCCGTGGCCCTTCCCCGATGACTTATCCCGTTCTTTTCTTTTGTGGACATCTCGGCAAATGTTTTGTGGTAGTCCCAGGGTATGAATACCGGGTCGTAGCCGAACCCCTGTTTCCCCCGTGCCTCCGGCGCGATATCGCCGTGGACGGTCCCTTTGAATATCCTGGTATCTCCCCCGGCATCCATGCAGCCTATGATACATTCGAAGCGTGCATTCCTGTTCTCCGTACCGTCCATTAGCTTCAAAATACCGGCACAACCCAGGGTGCGCATCACGTAGGACGAATACACACCGGGAAAGCCCTTCAGAGCGTCGATGAAAAGACCGCTGTCGTCTATTACCAGGGGGGCGTACCCTTTCAACTCGTCCAGTGCGTGCTCCACTACCTCTTCCAGGGTGTCCGCCTGGATCTCCGGGTAGCCTATGTTCAGCATCCTCGCCTCCGGTAATATCTCCCTGTATTCACGGTACTTACCACGGTTGGAGGTTATTATGTTCAGAGGTATCTCCCCCTTGATTCGATCTCCTTTACCTTTGCGATGGCGGTTTCACCGTGAGCGAAGGTACTGCGGTAGCCCTTCAGTATGGCTTCGTACTTATCCAGGGGTTCCCGGTGGACACTGACCAGTGCTTCACGCATCAGATGCAGGTCGACGCCCTTTTCCTCCGTATCCGAAGTCCTCTCGCCCAGGCTAAAATCTATGAAGCATATCCTGCGGGTGATCTCATCATAGAGTATGTTCGAGGTGGTGAGGTCGCCGTGGACTATATCATGGGCGTGGAGTTTGCCTATGTATCCTCCCAGAACTTCCAGGTCCGGCGCTCTTCCTTCTTCGATACAGTCAAGCACCCTTTTTCCCGGGAAGTATTCCATCACCATGGAAGATTCCTCTTCGAGCACATCGTAGATCATGGGAACGGGAACACCGGCCTTTCTGGCATACCTCATCAACCTGACCTCCTTGCGCAGTCTTTCCTTCCTGATTACCGAATCCAGTTCCGGAAGTCTGTAGCCCTTTGCCGTCCTTTTCTTCAGCACGGCCTCTCGTCCTCGCCAATCAACCCTCCATATCTCCGCCTCGGCACCCCGGACCATCAATTCCTTCATCTCATGAACGTACATATCGGTGTTCGATGATAGCGGTCGTCAATAAGAATATTATGGAAAACCATATCATCGGTTGAAGAGGAGTATATCTATCTGTATGTAGTGTTATACAAATATAGTTAAAAAGATACATATGTAACTATTTACGTGATAATGTTACTTTTATAGCGTAACGTTTATTAAGCCCGTTATGGTGGTTCGGCCCGTGATAACTTGAACAAAGAAACATCCATGGATGAAAAACAAAGGGTCGTACTGGCCTATTCCGGGGGACTGGATACGTCATTCTGCATACCCTTCCTCCGGGAAAAGTACGGTGTGGACGTGATCACGGCAACCGTGGACACCGGAGGTTTTTCTGATGAATATCTGAAGGAGATGGAGAAGAACTCCCAAAGGCTGGGCGCCCTGAAACATCGCAGGGTGGATGCCAGAGAGAATTTATACCATGATTTCATAACATATCTCATCAAGGGTAACGTGCTCAAAGGAGGTACATATCCGTTGAGCGTGGGTGCCGAACGTGTGATACAGGCCGTGGAGATAGTCAAGATCGCCCGGGAGGAAGGTGCCGTTGCCATAGCCCACGGCTCCACACCCGCAGGTAACGACCAGGTACGATTCGATGTCGCCTTCGGAGTGCTGGCACCGGAATTTAGGATAATGGCACCCGTGAGGGAATTCGGTATAACCCGGGAAACGGAAACCGGCTTTCTTGCCCATAGGGGTTTCCCGGTAAAGGAAGAGAACACCAGATACTCCTATAACTCGGGACTGTGGGGGACCACCATAGGTGGCGGAGAGACCCATGGAAGTCAAAACGAAGTTCCGGATGATGCATATACCCAGACAAGATCCGTCCGTGAAGCACCCGACGAACCGGCCGTACTGGAGCTGGGCTTCCGTGAAGGTGTACCGGTTTCCCTGGACGGAGAGGTGAAACACGGACTTGAAATAATCGAGCACCTGAACCAGGTAGGAGGTATACACGGGTACGGCCGTGGTATCCATATCGGGGACACCATAATGGGCATAAAGGGAAGGATCGCCTTCGAGGCACCGGCCCCCCTCATCTTGATCGGGGCCCACAGGGAGCTGGAGAAACTCGTGCTCACCAAATGGCAGCGTTACTGGAAGGACCAGCTGGGAGATTTTTACGGTATGATGCTCCACGAAGGTATGTATTTCGACCCGGTGGTCGGGGACATAATGGCATTCCTGGATTCCAGTCAGAAGAAGGTTACGGGAAATGTAAGGGTGAAGCTGTTCAAGGGTAGTATGACGGTTATCGGATGCACCAGTCCCTATTCCATGATGGACGGGGATACTGCGGTGTACGGCGAATCTGCAAGCCTATGGGACGGTACCGATGCAAAGGGATTTTGCAGTATATACGGTATCCCCAGTATACTGGCCAAGAGGGCAGAAGAGAGAGGAGCTGGAGCAGATGAAGGTTAAGGTACACAAGATAAGTTCTTCCACCAAGAACGTGAAACTCTCATCCATGGTGGAGATATCCAAGGTTATCGAGGCCAGGGAAGGAAGCGTACTGGTGGTAAAGGCCCTGGAGGAGAATCCCGTTTACGGCTCCGTTGAACTGCTTTCGGGTAGGATGAGCAAGATCATCGAGGGGGATATACTCGCCTGCACCCTGGGTGAGAGGAAGGCGTCTACGGGATTTTACGGTGTGATACCCCATAAGATAGAGCCCGGTGACAGGCTCAACATGTTGAACTACGGCGGAGTTATAGGAAAGGCTGTATCGGGAAATCCCGAGTTCGGAAAGCCCATCGAGGTGGAGGTTTTGGGGCAGGCCCTGGTGTTCACCACATTCAACCAGCGAATATCCGAACCGGCCAACATAGCGGAGGACAGCATACCATGGAGGGATGAACTGGCGTACAGCGTCCCCGTCATAATGGTATCGGCATCTTCCATGAACTGCGGAAAGACCACAGCGGCATGCGAGCTCATAAAGGGCCTGACGGCCGATGGTTACAGGGTTGCCGGGGGCAAGCTGACGGGAGTATCACTGATGAGGGATACGCTTAACATGGTGGATTACGGGGCGGTAAAGGCATTGAATTTCAACGATACCGGGGTAGCATCCACCACCGGTAAAAACACCGACCGTCTATCCAAGGGTATAATACACGAGTTGAACAAGTCGGATATAGACTGTATCGTCCTGGAACTCGGTGACGGCATCATGGGTTCCTACGGTGTCAAATCAATACTGGGTGATACCGAGATCATGGCCTTTACCAAGGGGCACGTGGTCTGTGCCAACGACCATGTATCGGCATGGGGTGTGAAGGAGATATTCCGGGATATGGGTTTGTGTATCAGCGTTATCTCAGGAAGGGTGACCGACAACGCCGTGGGTGTGGAATTCATAGAGAACGAGTTGAACATACCGGCGGCCAACGCGATAACGGAGAATGAAAAGCTGGTATCTGTGGTAGAAAAGGAGGTATTCGGTTGAATAAAAAAAGGATAGCCGTAATGGGTGCCGCAGGTTACACCGGTGGCGAGTTGATACGGTTATTATCGCTTCATGAAAAGGTGGAAATAGTAAAGGCGACATCCCGGAGTAACTGCGGAAAAAAGGTATCCGATGTGCACCGTAACCTGCAGGGTTTTACGGACCTTTGCTTTACCGACGAGCCCGTGGAAACCATACCGGAAGACACGGACCTGGTGTTTTTGGCACTGCCCCACTCCATCCCCATGAACGTGGTTCCCGAACTGATGGATCGAACACGTATGATAGATCTGTCAGGGGATTACAGGTTAGCGGATGTGAATGTTTACCATAAATACTACAGGGAACACGCATCCCCACATCTCATAGACCGGTTCGTTTACGGTCTGACGGAATTCAACCGCAGTGATATAAAAAAAGCCGAAAACGTTGCCAACCCCGGGTGCTTCCCCACGGGTTCGTTACTCGCCCTGGGCCCTCTGGCCCGGGAGAATATGCTGTCGGGAAACGTGGTTATCGATGCAAAAACCGGCTCGTCGGGCTCCGGTGCCACACCCGGGCCGGGAGCACACCATCCCGAGAGGTCAGCGGACCTCAGGGCGTACAAAGTACTCGAACATCAGCACCAACCCGAGATAGAACAGGAGCTGAGAAGGTACAACCAGGGTGACTTCGACCTGACATTCGTCACCCATTCGGTGCCCCTTGTACGTGGCATATTCATCACCGCCTACGTGTTCACGGATGAAAAATTGCCCCATGACGAACTTTGTGGTATATACCAAAAATATTACGGTGAGGAAAAATTCGTCAGGATGGTGGACCAGGCACGATGCAACGTGGTGAAGAACACGAATTTTTGTGATATCAGCCTGCATTCCAGCGGTAAGAAGGTGGTGATCACCGCCGCCCTTGACAATCTGGTCAAGGGAGCGTCGGGAACGGCGGTGCAGAACATGAACCTCATGTTAAACTTCCCGGAGACGGAAGCGCTGATGCATCCGGGAGCCTATCCCTAGGTGGTAATGATGAAAACAGAAACAATAATGGAACTTGAAAATAGGTATCAACTACAAACGTATGCGAGGTTTCCCATGGCCATCGTCAGGGGGGAAGGTATCAAGGTATGGGATCCGGAGGGGAGGTCGTATACCGACCTCTACGGTGGACATGCGGTCACCGTACTGGGTCACTCCCACCCCGCCCTGGTGGAGGCTATCACCGAGCAGAGCCGGAAGCTCATATTTTACTCCAACGCGGTGTACAGCGACGTGAGGGCAAGGGCATGCAAGAGGCTCGTGGAGGCCGCCCCCGGAAAGCTGAAAAAAGTTTTTATGTGCAATAGCGGGACAGAGGCCAATGAAACCGCCCTGAAGATGGCTCGTAAATACACTGGAAAAAACGGTATCGTGGCCATGAAGGAAGGCTTTCACGGCAGGACCGTGGCATCCCTGAGTGTGACGGGGATAGACAGATATCGCAACCAGTTCGCACCCCTTCTGGAAGGAACACGTTTCGCTGAGTTCGGGAACATGGACAGCGTAAGGGATGCGGTGGACGGGAACACCGCCGCGGTGATCCTGGAGCCCGTCCAGAGCATGGCGGGTATGCGTACAGCACCCCCCGAATTCTTCGGCGAGTTGAGGGAATACTGCGTCGAGAAGGACATACTGCTGATATTCGACGAGATACAGACCGGTTTTGGCAGGATGGGTAAGATGTTTGCCGCCCAGTACTACAACGTGACACCCGATATGATAACATGTGCAAAGGGTATCGCCGGGGGCTTTCCCGCCGGAGCCGTATTGCTCACCGATGAAATGGGTGAAACCATAGCCATGGGAGAACACGGTTCCACCTTCGGGGGCGGACCCCTTGCCTGCGCCGCCATGGAGGCAACCTTGAAAACCATACGGTTGGACGGCCTGCTGGCTCGTGTGAAGGACCTGGGGGATCACATACAACAATTATTTAACACCGTGGACAGGGTGAAAGAGGTAAGGGGCGTCGGCCTGCTGAGGGGTTTCAAGTTTGACATCCCTGCAAAGGAGGTGCAAAAGGGGCTGATGGAAAAGGGGTTCATAGTGGGTACAGCGGTATCCGAACCAGATGTGATACGCATCATGCCCCCCTTGATAACGGCGAAGGATGATATTGACGAGTTTTACCGTTCGATGGAAAAGCTGTTGACGGAGATGAACTGAGATGAAAACGAAAAAAAATTTTATAAACACGGAAGACCTGTCCAGGGACCAGTTGAAAGAGCTGCTGGACCACGCTATAAGGCTCAAGGAGCGGCCTTACAACGAGGCTCTGAAGAACAAAAGTTTGTACATGGTATTCTTCAACCCCTCACTCCGAACAAGGTCGAGCTTCGAGACCGCCATGAGCCAGTGCGGAGGTTCCGCCGTCAATCTCTCGGTGGGGCAGGATACATGGCAGCTGGAGCACAGGCCCGGGGCGGTTATGGACGGTAGTGCGTCAGAACATGTGAAGGACGCCGCAAGGGTACTGTCAAGGTACGGTGATGCCATAGCGGTAAGATGCTTTCCCTACATGAAGAACTGGGAGGAGGATGCCCGGGATACCGTGGTAAGGGGATTCGCCGAGCACGCTACCGTTCCCGTTATCAACATGGAGTCCTCCATGTATCATCCGTGCCAGGCCCTGGCGGATATGATGACAGTGAATGAGCTCTACCGGGAGCCCAGGGGCCGGAGATTCGTGCTCACATGGTGTTATCACCCGAAACCGTTGCCCATGGCGGTGCCCAATTCCGCGGCCCTCATGGCATCCACCTTCGGTATGGACGTGACAGTGGTATGCCCCGAAGGATTCGAACTGTGTGACCAGGTAACCGACGGGATAAAGGCCAACTGTGAACGAGAGGGTACCGAGCTCCGGGTGGTACACGACCTGGAAGAGGGTGTCGTGGATGGGGATGTGATCTACGCAAAGAGCTGGGGCTCCCTGAAGTACTACGGCGACTGGGACGGGGAGAAGGTGGTCAGGGAGGGCCTGAAGGACTGGAAGATAACCGGCGAGCTGATGGAGAAGACCAATGACGGAAAGTTCATGCACTGCCTACCGGTACGAAGGAATGTGGTGGTGGACGACGAAGTTATAGACGGCGAGAACAGCGTGGTCTACCGGCAAGCGGAGAACAGGCTGCACGCACAGAAAGCCCTGCTCATGAACATACTGGGTGAAGGTTGATGGAACGAGTTGCCTTTCTGCTGGAGTTCTTGCCCTACATCCAGAGGTTCAGAAACCATACCTTCGTTATCAAGATAGGGGGTGCGGTGCTGCAAGACGGTAAGGTACTGCACGGTCTGGCGGGGGACATAAGCGTGCTCTACAACATAGGCATAAGGTTGATCGTCGTCCACGGCGGCGGACCCCAGGCGGATGTTCTCCTGGGCAGGCTGAACCATGAACCGGAAAAGATAGCAGGGCGAAGGATAACCGACAGCGAGACCCTGGAGGTGACCAAGATGGTGTACGGCGGTAAGATGAACATGGAGATCACCGCAGCACTGCAGCGAGCGAACACCAGGGCGGTGGGTATCAGCGGTGTATCCGGAGGTACCGTGTTGGCGGTAAAAAGGGAGCCCACCCTAGTGAAGGACCCCGACACCGGCATGGAAAAAAAGGTGGATTTCGGGTATGTCGGAGATATAACCCGGGTGGACCTGGAGCTGGTGAACACCCTTGTGAGCCACGACTACATACCCGTCATAGCCTGTATGGGTGTTGACGGGGACGGAAACATACTGAACATAAATGCGGATACCATCGCCCAGGAGATAGCCACCAGTGCAAAGGCTGAAAAGCTCATCTATGTTACAGATGTACAGGGCGTCCTGGAGGACAAGGACGAACCCTCGACGGTCATATCGTATCTCGATCTGGCGGGTGCGAGGGAACTGCTGGAGGACGGAAGGGTCTCCGGAGGTATGCGTCCCAAACTGCTGAACTGCATCTCCGCTGTGGAAGGCGGTGTGGAACGGGTGCACGTGATAGACGGCACTGCGGAGCACGGGCTCCTCATGGAGATATTCACCAATCAGGGTTGCGGTACCCTCATGGAGAAGTACAGGAACGGAGGGGATGTATGAAGACCGATGTGAAAACACTACTGAAAGAACTGGTGGAGATACCCAGCGTTTCCCATCACGAGGATGAGATCAGTTCTTTCGTGTGCGGCTACCTTAGGGATAACGGGATCCGTGGGAAAAGATACGGGAACAACGTGTACTGCAGTGTTGGCAAGGGAAAACCTTCCGTGCTGCTCAACACCCACATGGATACCGTACCCGTATGCCCGGGGTGGACCCGGGACCCTTTCAGGGCATCCGTATCAAAGGGCAGGCTTTACGGTTTAGGTTCCAACGATGCCAAGGGCAGCCTGGCGGCCATGATGAGCGCCATGGTGAGATTGAACGACACAGACCTGGCCGGGACGGTCTTTTTCGGCGCTTCGGTGGGCGAGGAGTGCGGTAACACGGGTATAGTGGAATTGCTGGAGATATTACCACCGGTGGATGCCGCAGTGGTGGGTGAGCCCACCGGGTTGGACATAGCCATCGCCATGAGGGGGTTGGCCATACTGCGGTTCACCGCGGTAGGCAAAAGTGCCCATGGGTCAAGACCCGAAGAGGGCGTGAACGCCATCTACGGTGCGGCACGGGACATAATCCGCCTTAGTACGAAAAAATTCGACGAACACTATCATGATCTTCTGGGTTCCCCCGGTATTTCCGTAACACTGATCTCCGGGGGAACAAAGAATAACGTGATACCGGGCAGATGCGAGTTTACGGTGGATGCCAGGAGCATACCATCCTTCGATAACGACGCCATGATATTTACACTGCAAGAACTGGTGGACGGGGAGATGGAGGTGGTGAGCAACAGGTTTCACCCCTGCGAGATAGGACCGGAAGAGCCCATCGTGAAAGCGGCGATGACTGCCTGTCCCCAGGGTAGCATAACAGGGTTCAAGGGTATGTCCGATAGGGCCTTCATACGAGCACCGTGCATCATCCTGGGCCCGGGTTCAGGTCTCATGTCCCATGCACCCGACGAGTGCATCGAGATAGCACAGGTCGAGAAGGCATGTACCGTGTACCACCGTACGGTGAGTGAATTTCTGGGGTGTTCGCCATGAAGGTATGGCAGGACGGAAAGGTGGAACTGAACGGTATGATCGAATCCTACACCGTGGGTAAAGATAGGGAATTGGACCATCAGTTGCTCACCTACGATATATACGGGACCGCCGCCCATGGGGCGATGCTCCGGGAGATCGGGATCCTCACAGATGATGAATTCCTGTCCCTGAAGAAGGCGTTGAACCGTATGCTCGGGAAGGTGACAAGGGGAGAGTTCGGCCTGGCTCCCGGGGACGAGGACGTGCATTCGTGTATAGAGCGGCACCTCACCCTCGAGTTGGGTGACGTGGGAAAGAAGGTACATACCGGAAGGAGCAGGAACGACCAGGTGATCGTGGATATACGACTTTACGCTCGTGATCGTTTACTGGAGTTGAAAGGGGAACTTCTGAGCCTTTGTCTTGAGTTTCTTGAGTTCGCCGAAGGTAACCGGGTAGTACCCATGCCCGGATACACACATATGAGGAGGGCTATGCCCTCTTCCGTGGGGCTGTGGGCGGGTAGTATCGTGGAGTCCCTCCTGGACGACCTGATCTATATCGACGCCGCTTACGAGCACAACCACATGAACCCCCTGGGCTCCGCCGCCGGGTACGGTGTACCGCTACCCCTGGACCGGGAGCTCACCACCTCTCTGCTGGGCTTCCGGAAAACACAGAATAACGTTCTGTACGTTCAAAACAGCCGGGGTAAGCTGGAACTGGGTATAATAGATGCCTTGAAACAGGTGATGCTGGATCTGAACAGGTTCGCCACGGATGTGATCCTGTTTTCCATGGACGAGTTCGGTTTCTTCACAGTTCCCCCTGAACTGTGCACCGGCAGCAGCATCATGCCCCAGAAGAAGAATCCGGATGTGCTGGAACTGATGAGGGCGAATTACTACGAGATATTGTCCTGCTCCAACAAGGTAGCCGGGATAGTTGGCTCACTGCCGTCGGGTTACAACAGGGACGTTCAGTTGACCAAGGAGCCCCTCATGGTGGCCCTGGAACTGACCATATCCACCGTGTCCGTCTGCAGACTGGTTGTATCCGGTATGGAGGTTAACCCCGGTGACATGGAAAGTGCACTCGTGCCGTCCCTCTTTGCCGCCGACGGCGCACTGGAACAGACACTCCTGGGAAAACCGTTCAGGGAGGCCTACATGGAATTCAAGGACGATTCCAGGTGGTCGCGTACCTCTGAGGATATATTCCGGGGTAAGGACTATCCGGGCGCCCCCGGCAACCCGGGACTGGAGGCTATCGGGCGAGATATAAACGAACAAAGGGCAAGGGTTTGCCGTGAGCGTGAAAGGGTACGAGACACCTTCGACCGCCTGATGGGTATCTGAGTACATAACGAGTTTCAAGGTAAGGTCATATGCTGAATACCAGCTTCGGCTGCCCGTGTACTAAGGTATTATAGTTGAAGACCTTACTTTTGTATAGAAGTGTCTTCAATCTATGTGTGGAAAGCGAAACTTTAGTCCTAAAAGTTTCGTTTTGCACTATATTTGAAGAAACTATGGCGATCACGAAGGTAAATACCGGTGAGTAAAAAAGTGTATTATGCAGTACCACTATGGGTGCCGAGGTAATTCACATGACAAGAGAAAAAAGGGCGAATACTGAAATGCGTAGGGTAGAGATAGTACCCGACTATCTGGATAACCCTCCCGGGTCGGTGCTCATATCCTTCGGCGACACCAAGGTGATCTGCACTGCCATGATCCAGGGAGATGTGCCCGAGTGGATGTCGGATAAAGGAGAAAACGTGCAGGGCTGGCTGACGGCAAATTACGGCATGCTGCCAGGGAGCGGAGACAGCAGGATACCCCGGGAGACCAACGGTGTCAGGGGGCGCACCAAGGAGATACAGCGGATGATAGGCAGGAGTCTGAGATGTGCTCTGGACCTGGAAAAATTGGGCCCCAGGATGATATGGATAGACTGCGATGTGATCCAGGCGGACGGCGGCACGCGCACGGCGGCGGTCACGGGTGCCTGGGTGGCACTCAAACTGGCCATGAAGAAGCTGCGGGATGCGGGTGTATTAGAGTGTGACCCGGTGGTAAGGAAGGTTGCGGCGGTGAGTGTGGGTATACGGGAAGGCGTGGTACTTGCAGACCTGTGTTACCAGGAGGACAGCACCGCTGATGTGGACATGAACGTGGTAATGGACGAAGACGGTAATTTCATAGAGCTCCAGGCAACCGGCGAGGGCGGCGTGTTCCACCGCGCACAGCTTGACCGGATGCTGGAAGCCGCTGCCGGTTGCATACGTGAGATCTTCGAGGTGCAGGAAAAGGCCCTGGGATCTCAGTAAAGGTTAAATCCCGTTAAAACGGTATACATACAAGATGGGATCGGAGCTAACCAACAGCAACCTTTTTGTCAAAAGGGATCGCCTGTGCACAATTTGCAGGGGCACGAAGAACCTGTGTCATCGTGAAAGATGCCCGGTGCTGGTCAAGTACTATTCCAGGATGAGGTCACAACCCCTGACCGACAGGACGGACATATCGGGCTCGTCACCTCCAGGGGTTTTTGTGGGCAGATACGGCTATCCCAGGGTGGACATCGGGCCCCTTGTACCCCCCTTCCACGGTGAGACCTCCGAGATGGACCTTCCGGAATTCTGGCTGGGCAAGAGCATAGACGAGATAGTGGACTTTCGAACCCAACTGATCAGGGGTAAATATCCCGTTACCGTGGATAGCGTGGATGTGAGCGACCGGGTGGTCGAATACACCAGGGACATGGCACTTTCAAGGGAGCCCGCCGAGGTGGAGGTCTTCTTCACCAAAAAACCCTCGGGCCGAATAGTCCTTTCGGATTCCATCCAACCCTACGGTCCCTCGGCGCCATTGAAGAAATTGGACCTGGGAACTTTGAAGATAGACAGGCGCATGGACCGTGCCTATTCGGACACCGACCTCAGGTCCGTGGATGCGATACTGGATCTTTACGAGCACGACGTTTACATCTCGAAGATACAAAGGGCCTTCAGTGTGGGTGCATTCGGCCTGGGTGAGAACAGAAGATTCGTACCCACCAGGTGGAGCATAACCGCCGTGGACGATACCATAGGCAAGGATCTCAGGGAAGAGGTAAAAAAATATCCGCCCATAGACGAGTACCGGCTCTACGAAACCTGGGAGCTGGATAACCGCTGGGAGGTCTTACTGCTACCCCGAACCTGGATCTACGAGCTGGTGGAGGCATGGTACCCGGAGACCGCCTGGAATCCCTTCGGGAAGGACATAGCAATAATCTCCAGTCACGAGCATTACCAGGGACGGAGTACCTACGCCGAGATCGGAGGGTGCTTCTATGCGGCCAGGCTGGCGGTTTGCGAGAAGCTCAGGGGGGAGAGGAGACAGGCCGGCGCCGTGATACTCAGGGAGACCCACCCGGGTTACATAATGCCAGTGGGGGTGTGGAACGTGAGGGAGAACGTGCGGAACGCTTTACGGAAGGAACCCAAAACATTCGGTACGCTAAAGGACGCCCTGTTCTACATCTCCACCCGTCTCGATATAAAGATGGACACCTGGATAAGGAACAGCGAGGTACTCAAGGACTGCATGTACCAGACGAGACTGGAAGATTACGGGGTGGGACAGGCATGGAGTTAGTGGTGGCCGACCCGAAAGATTTTGGTGGTATACGGGTAAGGGAGGTATCGTGCGATCATGCCCTGTCACCCTCGGGCCTGGAGACCGACTATTCGTTGAACCCTTACAGGGGCTGCACCCACGGCTGCCTTTACTGCTACGCACCATGTGTTATCAGAGAGACAAGGGAATGGGGGATCTTTGTTGATGTAAAACGTAACATACCCAATGTACTGGCCCGGGAGTTGAGGTCGGGGATAGGGGGCTCGGTGAGGCTGGGCAGCGTGACGGACCCTTACCAGAAGGTCGAAGAGTCGTACGGACTAACCAGGATGTGCCTGATGCAGTTGAAGAAAAAGGGTATCCCGGTGGTGATCCAGACGAAATCCGAACTGGTTACCAGGGATATGGACCTCTTCAGGGAGATGGAGGCGGATGTGGGCATGACGGTCACATCCCTGAGTGATGATTTTACTGCAAGGTTCGAGCCCGGGGCGTCGCCCCCGGAGGCCCGGATCCGTGCCCTGGAAAGGATGGGCTCCGCGGGGGTAAAGACCTGGGCCTTCATAGGCCCCTTGATACCCGGGGAGAACGATAACATGGTAATGCTGGAAGAACTGGGCGAAAGGCTGCGGGAAGCGGGTGTGAGGGAGATATATCTCGACAAGCTGAACATGCGGGAGGGGATATGGACCCGTTTCGAGAGATGCCTTGACGGCGAAAGGCTGGCCCGGTACCGGACCATCTTAAGGTCGAACAACAGCTACTTTACCGATCTTAAAGTTAAACTGGAAGATATAGGCAAAACGGTTTTCTGAACCCTCACTTGGGATGCGAAAATTTATCTAATAGCCGAATTTCACCTTTAGGGATATATTTGACACCCATGAACAGTAGAAGGATGTTGAGCCTCACCCTGTCCCTGTGTCTCGTAGCGAGTGCCGGTCTGTTCCATCTGCCGGATGAAGTCACCGCCGCCGTACTCGAGGTGGGTCCCGGGATGGAATACGAAACCATAGGCTCCGCCCTGGAGAACGCCACCGACGGTGATACCATCCTGGTACACCAGGGTATCTACCACGAGAACTTGATCGTTGATAAAATAGTGGAGCTCAGGGGTGTCGATACCGGCGGGGTGGTCATAGACGGGTCCGGGCTCGGTACCACGGTGGATATAACTGCCCACGGGGTGCTGTTAAGGAACATATCCGCCCTGAACTCCACTGTTGGCGTAAGGGTCGGCGGAGATAACGTGACGATTGAAAACTGCGAGATACACGATACCGTGAATGCACTGGTGTTCTACGAGAACACCGGCGGGTATGGGGCAAACCTTACCATAGGCGAGGCGGAAGACGGCGTACTGATATGGTACTCCCGGGATACTTACCTTTCGAATATAACTGTGCATGAACCCGTACAGAGGGGGGTAAGGTTGGTGGGTGCCCGGGAAGTGCTTGCCCGTGATATGCACGTTACGAACCCGGGTTATCATCCGGTTTACATATGCGGCTCCATTCACGTAACGGTGGAAGACAGCATTTTCACAGGCGGTGAACACGGGCTTTTTCTGTTCGATTCGCAAAGTGTCACCCTATCACGGAACCACATGGCCGCCGGTATGGGTATTCACGGCACGTCTCCAGAAAATTTTGGTTCTCACCATGTGGAACACAACACCGTCAACGGCGGTGAACTTTACTATTTCAGGGACAGCAGCGGCCTGAGATTGTCGGATCTCACGGGGCAGATAATACTGGTGAACGTGACCCACAGCGTGGTGGACAGGTGTATGTCACTACAGCTTGAAAACGGGATCACCATGGCATACTCCCGCCACAATCTTCTGGTGGGGAATACGTTCATGGAGAATTTCCAGGGGATGAGATTTATCGCATCCACGGGAAACACACTGCATCACAATAATTTTATCAACAACACACGTCAGGTCCACTCACCGGACAATTCGCCCATGGAGAACCAGTGGACGGACAGCCTCGGAGGGGGCAATCACTGGAGCGATTATACGGGGGATGATGACGGGAGCGGAGGCGGCCATGCAGGTGACGGTGTGGGTGATACCCGGATCCCACATCCCTTCCAGGACAAGGGGGGCGGGTATCACAGGCTGGACCCCGAGCCCCTGATGAACCCTGTCTCCAGGTTGAGCACATCCATCCCCGTTGACCCCGGCTGGAATTTTGTGTCCTACGGGGTCGTCACACCCTATTTACTGCATACGGAAATACTCGAGAGCCTGGACGGTAAGTACGATAAACTTTTTGTGTACGATGCCACCGTGGGCACATGGTCGAGTTACGTACCCGGCAGGGCGGAACACTACAACCATAATATGGTACTGGACAGGAGCATGGGATTCTGGATACACATGTGGGAGTTCGGAGAGCTCGAGGTGGAGGGAGTTTCACCGGCACGCACAGCCATAAACCTTCGTCACGGGTGGAACATGGTGGGGATGCCTTCCCGTAACGTGATCCACGGCGAAGGTTTGCCGGAAGGTGTCACCGTGGTTGGTTTCTTCAACCATAGTATGGAATACAATATGGAGTACCGGGATGTTGCGGAGGTGGAGTTGGTGCCCGACTACGGCTACATGCTCAAGGTGGATACCCATGGTACGGTGGTCTGGAACGTGGCGTGGAACGGTGACACATGAGGATATGGGATGTTGAACCGGAGAAGCTGTGCAGACAGCATCTCCTGGGCGAGCATCGGGAATTGCACGGGGTATGGTGCATATTAACTTGTGGTAAAAGGGGATATCGGAACCACCCCGAGGTGAGAAGATGGGAGGGCAAATTGAAGGCCTTGTGGATCAGACATGGGATGCTGGTATCGGAGATGCTGAGACGGGGCTATGACCATAAAAGCCCCCTTGAACCGTCCCTTGCCACGGGGAAGGAGATACAGGACGAGTACATAGATACCGTGGAAGAACAACGGGAGATATTGAGGGAAAAGGGTTGTAACTGTAAGGTTTGATCTATGGTGTATTTTACGAGGGTACGTACACAAAGTATTAATATATGTTAAGTAGTACTTAACCCATGAACGACGGAACTCGACTAACGTCCAGGGACAGGGAATATCTCAGGGGGATCTTCGTGTTAAGGGGTAACAGGGAACCGGTAGGTCCCTCAAGGCTTGCACATCTTCTGGAAGTATCAAGGGTCGCGGTGCTGGAAAAGATGAGGCGTCTGGAGGCCATGGGGTACGGAGATTACGTGCACAGGCGGGGGCTGCTCTTGAATGAAGTGGGTATAGATGCGGTGCAGGAGGATGTACGGAGACACCACATGATGGAAAAATATTTGCAGGATACCTTCGGGATGGGATCCACGGAAGCATGTCGGGAATCATCTGCCATGGACCCCTTCGTGAGCGAAAATTTGATGAGGAATATATCGACTTTTCTGGGTAGTGAATTATCCTGCGAGTGCGGCTGTTGCATAGATGACAAATACGAACCCGAAGACCTCTACGACTGTCACTGGTTCAAGAGGCAATTTGGGGTATAGAGGTGGTAAAAGATGATAAAAACAAAAACTACGGTACTGATACTGGGCGCTCTACTGATACTGGCGTTATCGAGCAGCGGATGTTTGGAAGACGATGATGACGATCGGCTGAATGTGGTGGTCACCATACCACCCCAGAGAGAGTGGGTGGAGCGTGTGGGCGGCAGTAATGTAAAGGTGACGGTGATGGTACCCACGGGAGCGGACCCTCATGTCTATGAACCAACGGTATCCCAGATGAGGGCGGTGTCCAACGCGGACATGTACTTCAAACTAGGTTCGGGTATGGAGTTCGAGGTAAGGTGGATGGAAACGTTACTGGAGCAGAACTCAGATATGGTGGTAGTTGATGGTGGTGTAGGGATAGACTTTTTGGACTATGAGCACGAATGTGACCACGAACATCACGAATGTGACCACGAACATCACGAATGCGACCACGAACATCACGAATGTGACCACGAACATCACGAATGCGACCACGAACATCACGAATGCGACCACGAACATCACGAATGTGACCACGAACATCACGAATGCGACCACGAACATCACGAATGCGACCACGAACATCACGAATG
>JAFDTY010000103.1 GCA_019594055.1 Candidatus Haladaptatiplasma halalkaliphilum
AATTCGATGTCAATGTGAAATACCTCAAAAAAGGATTCGTTCCGGTTACCAACAATGTTATGGAACAGCTGTTCTCGTTATGGAACGATTTATTCTTTCAAGCCAGGTCTTTCAAGACACTATCAGGTCTAAACAATTTCACGGCTAATATGTATTGTACCAGTAACCACAGGAAGTTCTATTCTGGAAAGAGAAAAGGATATTCACCAATCGAAGTTGCACACCTGAAACCAGGTTGAAAAAATTTCAGTTAAGGACATCGAATTACGGATTGGTTTAGGTTGCACTCTATCTCGTAATTCCTATTTTCAACCAGAATCAACCTGTTAGGGCGTGTTGATACGGAAAACAAGTTAGTTGTGGCGGAAAAAGCAACCAAATCCTTCGGAAACATAATATCTCTCAGAAAAAGGTACCGATTCCGAAAAAATTAAAAAGTACCGAGATAACCATCGTAAGCTTTATTATAGATAAGAATGTCCCACGAATCAAAGGAGCTACTAAGATGTACGAAGTAAGATTCCACGGACGCGGGGGACAGGGGGCGGTAACCGCTGCCAATACCCTCGCAGACGCCGCTTTCAGGGAAGGTAAGGATGTACAGGCCTTCCCCATGTTCGGTGTAGAGCGAAGAGGTGCACCAGTAAACGCCTTCACCAGAATAGACGAAGAGAGAATAGACATAAAGACTCAGATATATGAACCCGATGCGGTCGTCGTCCTTGATGCCAGTCTGCTTGACGTGGTGGACGTGACCAATGGACTGAAGCCCGGGGGCATACTGATACTGAACAGTTCCAAGGAACCCGGAAGTTTTGACTACGGTGATGCCAAAGTTTACACCGTGGATGCCACATCGATAGCGGTGGATAACAGACTCGGTACCGAGACCAATCCCATAGTGAACACGGCGATCCTCGGGGCATACTCAAGGGTGGTCGGCAATGTAAAATTGGAATCCATATTCGAAGCCATAACCATGAATGTACCGGTGAAGGTGGAGAACAATCAAAAGGCCGCCAAAGAGGCCTACGAGAAAGTAAAAGGGGTGTAAAGATGACGGTAAAGATAACTTTAGGTGCAATAAACAAAGAACACGGAAGTTCCAGGAAATACAAGACAGGTGGTTGGAGGACGGTATGTCCCGTGGTGGACCTTGAAAAATGCATCAGTTGTTACAGATGCTATGATTACTGCCCGGACGCTGCAATAAAGAAGATAGAGAATGGCATAGAGTACGACCTGGATTACTGCAAGGGATGCGGTATCTGCAGTAAGGAATGCCCGGTCAAAGCGATAGTCATGGTAAAGGAGGAGAAGTGATAACATGGGCGAACAGATATCGATGACTGTAAAAGGCAACATGGCAACCGCCTTGGGCGCCAAGCTCTGCAGACCCAATGTGGTGCCCGCATATCCCATCACCCCGTCCACCCTTTTCCCCGAAAAGATGTCGGAGTTCATCGCCGACGGCGAGCTTGATGCAAGCATGATAAATGTGGAGAGCGAGCACTCGGCCATGAGTGCATGCATAGGTGCCTCTGCAACCGGTGCAAGGGTGGTTACCGCCTCGGCCTCCCAGGGTGTGGCCCTGATGCACGAGATGCTCTTCATCGCCGCCGGGATGCGACTACCAATAGTGATGGCGGTGGGTAACCGTGCGTTATCGGCACCCATCAACATATGGTGCGACCACCAGGACACCATCGCATCCAGGGACAGCGGCTGTTTGCAGTTCTATGCGGAGAACAACCAGGAGGGTCTGGACCTCATGATCAACGCATTCAGGATAGGCGAGGACCACAGAGTACTACTTCCGGTTATGGTGGGAATAGATGCCTTCGTACTGACACATACCATGGAAGCGGTAAAGGTACCCGCCCAGGAGGATGTCGATGATTTCCTGCCGCCTTACAAACCAAAATACGGAATACTCGATCACAGGGAGCCAGCGACCTTCGGTTCATTCGCGCCACCCGAGTACTACCAGGAATTCAAATACGAACAGACCAAGGCGATGGAGAAGAGCAGCGAGGTTATAGACGAGGTATTCGCTGATTATGCAGAAAGATTCGGTAGGGAATATTGCAAGGTATCCACCTTCCAGTGCGAAGACGCCGATATCATACTCCTGACCATGGGCTCCATGTCTGGTACCGCCCGTGAAGCCATAAGAAAGATGAGGGGTGATGGTAAGAAGGTCGGTCTTGCAAAGCTTACGGTCTATCGTCCCTTCCCGGAAGCCGAGTTGAGGGAGATACTGTCCAAGGCGAAGGCAGTGGCTGTGGTGGAAAGGAACATATCCCCGGGCTCAACCGGTGCGATCTACGCGGAACTCGCGGGAGCGTTCATCAACCAGAAGAAAAAGCCCCTGTTGAAGAATTTCATCACGGGCCTGGGTGGTAGAGATATACTTGTGGAAACCTTCCGGGAGATCTACGAAAAGACACTCGAAGTCGTGAAGGCAGGTGAGGTAAAGGAGCCCATGGAATGGGTTGCAATGAATGAAGAGGTGATGAGGTGATCCGGATGACTGAAAAGGAAGAGCTTGAATTGTTTGCATCGGGGCACAGGGCATGCGCAGGTTGCGGAGAGGGAACAGCGGTGAGGCAGATACTCAAGGTGGCGGGTCCCAATACCATCGCCACCATATGCACAGGATGTCTGGAAGTGGTTTCCACGGGATACCCGGAAACCGCATGGGAGATACCCCTTATCCACGCCGCCTTCGAGAACTCAGCCGCGGTTGCCGCGGGAGTCGAAGTCGCCCTGAAGGAGCTTGGTAGGAAAGAAGGAGTCAACGTGATCGCCTTCGGCGGTGACGGCGGTACCTTCGACATAGGTTTCCAGGCACTTTCGGGGATGTTGGAACGAGGTCACGATATAACCTATATCTGCATTGATAACGAGGCCTACATGAACACGGGCATACAGCGTTGCAGCTCAACACCCTACGGTGCAAGCACCACAACATCGCCCACAGGCAAGTACAGTATAGGCGAGTCAAGGCCGAAGAAACCCATAGCCGCCATATGTGCCGCCCATGGAATTCCTTACACAGCTACGGCCAATATAGCCTATATAAACGATCTGAAGAAGAAGGTCAAAAAGGCACTTGAAACCGAAGGACCCGCTTTCCTGCATGTATTCGCACCCTGCCCCACGGGCTGGAGACACGGAAGTGACGATACCATAGAGATAGCCAGATTGGCGGTGGAAACAGGCGTTTTCGTACTTTACGAGATTATCGACGGTGACATCTGCAATCTCAATGTAACCGTAAAGCCAAAGAAAAGAAAACCCGTGGAAGATTATCTCAAAAGGCAGAGGCGTTTCGGTCACCTAACGAAAGAGGATATCGCCAAGATACAGCAGGAAGTCGACGAGAAGTGCGACAGGTATGGCCTACCCAAAAGGGAATAAATACTGCCGGGCTATCAAGAATACTGGTATAGCCTGTGCTCCGGGCATTCCAGGGCTATCAGACATTACGTTCAATCCGTGGTTTCCATGTAGAATAACACATTGAGACCGTTCAAAGTCGCATGGACCTTGTCTGCAAACCATATCGCTTCCTGAACACTTGCGCCATCGTTCCACTTGTAAACCATGTCGTATTCGCCCTTCTGGGGTTCGAATCCCAGGCCGTAGAGTATATCAACGGCCTTTGATGGTTTTACTCCTTCGCTGCTGAATATCAGCTTCAGATAGGTCTTCATGTTTACCAGTACACATTATGTGCACTGGGTTTTTAATCTTTGCGCTTATTTTTGAACCCCTTGGCTATCACGTACATCTCCGAGCTGCTGTTACGTGAAGCTCTTGGCGAGCTGCATTTGACCATGGTGAAATTTTCCTTTACCCTGCACAGAAAAACGGAAAAATCTTCCCCCTGGAGTACCTTGACCACTAAAGTTCCCCCTGATCTCAACGCCTTTTGGCAGAATCCGAGAGCGCAGTTAGCCAGATACACGGATTTTGCATGATCCAGGTAATGATCTCCGCTGAATTTGGGTGCCATGTCGGAAAGGACGATATCTACGCAACCCGTGAGTTCCATCAACGAGCAAACGGTTTCCTCATCTGTCAGGTCTCCCCTGACGAAGGATACCCCGTTTATGTCTGGCATATGTTCAAGATCTATGGCTGTCACATTACCGCTTCCAACTCTATCCACTGCGTACTGGCTCCAGCCCCCGGGTGCGGCACCCAGGTCGATGACCTTGTCACCCGGTC
>JAFDTY010000079.1 GCA_019594055.1 Candidatus Haladaptatiplasma halalkaliphilum
ACGGAGGGTGGGATCACCTCCCGGAAGTGTGCTGTGATGTTTTTACCACCGTCCATGATGATGCTGATGTACGGGTTCGTTTCCTGGCCTTCCTGTATGTTACCGGACCAATGGCTGAAGTACCAGCCTTCGGAGGGAGTGGCGGATATGTTCACGGATGTGCCGTACGGGTAGGTATGGTTGCCAGCCGATGGTTCGATGGTGCCCTGGCCGGTAATCGAGATGTTAAGGTTGTGGTGGATACGGTCGAAGTATGCGGTTATGGTTTTGTCGCTGTCAATCAAGATGGTGATATTTTCGTTCGTTTCATGACCCTCGGGTATGTCACCAGACCAGTGAGTGAAGTACCAGCCTACGAAGGGTGTCGCGGTTATCGTAACCTCATCCTCGTATTCGTATACGTGAGTACCCACGGTTGGGTCCGTGACACCTTCTCCTTCGACATTGATCTCGAGTGTGTATTCTTCCCTCAGGAAGTGTGCGGTGATGTTCTTGTCACCGTCCATGACGATGGTAATCTCTTCTTTCGTTTCCTCACCCTCCGGAACATCACCGAACCAGTGGCTGAATTGCCGGCCTGTGTCGGGAATCGCCGTCAGTGTTACTTCTGTGCCATGATAAAAAGCATGGCCAAGGGGGTCTTGGTCTACCGTACCGTTACCGGTCACATGCACATCCAAACTATAACCTTCCCAGTTAAAGAAAGGATAGGTATCATGGTTTACGATGTTCCAGATAAAGTCATAGTCCCGATGGTTGTGGGTGTCAACAGCTATGATGTCCCAACCAGCATCGCTGAAGGTGCTGATGTCCTTCAGCTCCGCGGTGGCCTTACCGGTAGCGTCTCCAGCTGTACCGGTTTGACCGCTGGTTTCCACGTCCCAAAAGTTACCACTCATTACATTACTGGTCCCATGACCCAAGAAACCCTTGTCGGTGGGGTCCTCAGCTCCTTCATAAATCACCCTGCCTGTGGAATAGCAGTTTATTATCCTTGCGTTCCAGCCATTTGAACCCACGAACCCACCAATATCAGTGCCAGTTCCCGATATGCGTGTTACGGAACCTGTAGAATAGGAATTTATGATTCCCCCAAGAATTCTTACAAGGTAGTTATACCCCACGAGACCGCCTACACTGTTAAGTCCGCTCACGTTACCCGTGGAAAATGACCTATGCACCCAACTATCCCTGTTCTCTCCCACGAGACCGCCCACATAAGATCCAGAACCACTCACATCGCCATTTGCATAGGATTTATTAACCGTACCAAAGTAATTATACCCCACGAGTCCACCTACGCTCGAACCCCCGCTCACATCACCGGTTGCATAAGAGTTAGAAACTGTCCCGTAGTTCCATCCCACAAGGCCGCCCACATAAAACCAGCTGCCGCTCACATCACCGGTTGCATAAGAGTTAGAAACTGTGCCGTAGTTCAATCCCACAAGGCCGCCTGTAGAATAACCGCTGCTCACGTCACCAGTAGCATACGAGTTCGACACCGTACCAATATTATAATCCACGAGCCCACTGCCATCCATAATGATCCCGGTTGAATACGAATTTGAGACCGCGCCTAGGTTAGACCCCACAAGGCCGCCGCCACCCTTTACGGTACCCACTGTATACGAATCTGATACGGCCCCAAGATTATATCCGACGAGCCCTCCCGTGTCGAAATATCCACTCAATGTTCCAGTCACATACGAATTCGACACACACCCTTCATTAAATCCCGCGAGCCCGCCTGTATACTGTCTAAACCCGACCACTTCAGCACCCATGACACCCAGGTTTCGAATTGCACCGCATGAACCTACATATCCGAACAGAGCGACGGAACTTAATATGGGTATATCCAGGTAAAGATTGGAGAAAGTATGGTTGTCTCCATCAAACTCAGTGTTCAGATAGGGGATATGCAAACCAGGCGCGGTTGATAGGTCGATATCCCCAGACAGACGAAAACTCAAACTGCTGTTCCACGCGAATCCGAAGAGGTCACGGATCCCCTGAACATGATTTATCTCATAGAAGTCGCCCGATGGCACCAAAGTATCACTGTAATCCGTTATGTCGAGATGCAGACCGCTCAAGTACCAATCCCGGTACTGGGCATCATATAGACCGCCGATGGAGATATGATGCCCATCGTTGATCAGAACTGTATCGATGTTGTAATGGGAGTTGTTCACAATACCCTCTTGGTTACCTCCCACCAGGCCCCCTAATTGCCTGTTCCCATTCACGATTCCCGAGGCATAGCATTGTTCTAATTTGCCTCGGTTCCACCCCACGAGTCCACCTATTATCCTATCACCGCTCACGATGCCCGTTGCATAGGAATTCGATATGGTCCCGAAATTTAAACCCACTATACCACCTACGGAAAAGGAACCTGTAACCTTTGCGCCAAAAAGACCCACATCTCGAACTTCTCCACCGTATCCAATTGTTCCAAACAGGCCCACATAGTTCGTGTCAGATCTATTGACATACAGCCCGGTTATGGTACGGTCACGTCCATCAAAGGTGCCGGTAAAATGAGCAGCGGTTGGGCTACTAAATCCATAACCAAGGGGCCTCCACCCCTTGGTTTCGGGGTCGTTGTAATACATGTAACCCTGGGTATCTCGATCAAGGTCATTGTCCAGGTAAAATTCTCCGTCCAGTTCTGTTCTTATGTAGTCCAGTTCATGCCAATTCGTTATACCAAAGGGTTCCAGTTTTACTAGATTAAGTAACGGATAGGTCTCTCCGTTCACGATGTTCCATCTATATCTTATATCTCTCTCAGTATCATGGGATATGTCAGTTATGAACCAATTGGCGGCGGTGAATGTATCTAACTCCTGCATTTCGCTGGTCGATTTACCGGTGGCATCACCAGCGGTACTGTTTTGACCGCTGGTTTCCATATCCCAGAAATTACCGGTCATCTCGTAGTTACTACCCTCGTCCACACTTCCGGCGAAACCCTTGTCAACAGGGTCGGTTTCGTCCTCATAGGTTACATTGGTTGTGGAATAGCATTTGATGATCCTTCCCCAGTTTTGACCAACGAAACCACCTATTTCGGTACTCGATGAACCAAACAAACGGACCACATGTCCCTTTGAAAAAGAATTCGATACAGTGCTTAACGAATTACTTCCCACGAATCCTCCTAAAATACCGCTACCCCACACACTACCAGTTGCATAGCAGTTCAAAATCGTGCCTTGATCGTTGGACCCTGCAAGGCCGCCCACACGCTCGTTGCCGCGCACATCTCCGGTGGCATACGAGCTGGACACCGTGCCACTGTTCCATCCCACAAGGCCGCCTACATGCCCACCACCGCTCACACTACTATCCGAATACGATTTAATCACCGTGCCACTGTTCCATCCCACAAGGCCGCCCACACTCGAGGACCCTTCCACGGTGCCGGTTGAATACGAGTTCTCCACATAACCATTGTTCATCCCCACGAGACCACCCAGTATCCTGTTCCCAATTATACGTCCCATAGCATACGAGGCCTCCACATCACCATAGTTCATCCCCACGATTCCACCTACGTAATCGCCTCCGCCCACGTTTGCCTCCACCAGTCCCACCTCACGAACAAAAGCGCCCATGTTTATATATCCAAACAAACCTACATAATTCTTGTCCGGTCTGTTGATGTACAGTCCTCTTATCTCATACCCGTTCCCGTCAAAGGTCCCTGTGAAACTCGCAGAGGGATCCAGCCATACATAGGTTCCCACCGGTTCGAACCCCTCATACCTTTCCTCTGTTTCGTCCCAGTTCCACCCCTCAGTCTCCCGGGCATCGATATCGTTGGCCAGAGCGTAATGTGCTGTCAGGTTGTCATTCATCGCCTGCAAATCGTGGACATCGTATATCATATACGGATCATCCAATGTACCGCTTCCACTCGTTAAACATCCCTCAATATCAACCGCAACCCGTTCACTGATCTCACCTACAGATCCGAACACCACTCCGAATAAACCTGCGAAGAGCAACATCACCACAAACATCACGTTCATCCGTTCACGCATCATGCTCACTACCTACACATATATACTTCATACTAATTATATCTTTCCGTACCCAAGGACTTCAACGTGAAGTTGATGAACTTCATGGATCTAAACTAAACCCCCATGGCCAGTCGAAGTGTATTTCTTACACCGGGTGCCAGCCCCAGTGTTATGACGGTGAACTTGAGCAAGGTGGCAAGCCGGGGATGTTGATACAGCTCATCTCTGTAAATCACATCCATCACCATCACAACAACAACAACCAATACCAATTTGAGCAGGAACATCACCACGGGATCTCCAACCAGCTCTATTGCGTAAGCCGGGATAACGTGTTTTTCAGTGTAACCGTAGTGCTTGATGCCCCTGTAGGTGGCGGACGCATCGAAAAAGTGTGAGAATACAATGAGTAGGTTAAGTTTGCTGAAGATGAACAGCTGCAGTGCTCCTTTACCCTGACGAAATCTATCGTTCAGATACATCGCCAGGGCGAAGGATAAGGTAACCAGAACAGTAAATATAGGTATAATAAACAACTCACCGGGATTGGTCCCCTCCAGGGCCCCCAGTAGATAGACGTTGTAGGATAATGACATGACGAGAAGTGCCGTACCGTAGGTAACAAAAAGATATCTCTCATCGAGCACCCGTCGTTTACGTCCGAGGTAGTAGAATATCGACAGGACCACCGCGCCCGCAGAACCTATCTGAAGGCTGTGGGGCAGCCCCAGGATCCCGTAGACCATGAGGGGTGGTAACAGTATCAACACCCTGACCGCATCACCGTGATCTTTTACCGAAACCACCGCGCCCAATACCATGGTGAGGACCGCACCCGTGCCCAGCAACAGATATATCACGGGTGATATGAACAGGGGTGCCAGGGACTCACCGAAGAGTCCCGCATCCTCCAGGGTTCTCAGGGAACCACCCAGGACAACCCACGGGAGCAGGGACAGCACGAAGCCGGTATCGACTGATATATCAAAATACTCTATCAGATCGTACACGCCCACCAGGGCTACCATCAGGACGATACCGTAGACGACGGTGTTCACGGGATTATAGCCCGAATATACCCCGTCCACGGGTGCACCTCCCGCATCGGCTATGACCGGGCCCCACAGATACTTCCATATAAAACCGTCCCAGAAAACCTCTCTCCAGAGTATGCATCCGGCCAAGAGGATCAGGGGTGTACCGATCAATACAAACGCCCAGAACACCCTTTTATGTTCGATGTATATGCCGGAGGTCGCTCTCATTCAACTGTCACACTCTTTGCCAGGTTCCGGGGTTTGTCTATGGACCTGCCAAGGTTGTAAGCGGTGTAGTAGGCAAAAAGTTGCAGCACAACATTGATCAAAACGGGTGAAAAGAGAGGTGGGATGTCCGGTATGTGCACCATCTCGTCGCAGAGTTTTTCCAGCTCATGGTCTTCCTGACCCACACCGATCAAGGGACTTTCCCTGGCGGCGATCTCGCCTATGTTGCCCAGCATCTTTTCATAGGTGCTATCCTTAACACAGATGGCAACCACCGGGGTTTCCCTGGTAAGCAAGGCAAAGGGGCCGTGTTTCAACTCTCCGGCGGGATATCCTGCGGCGTGAATATAGGCGATCTCCTTCAACTTCAGGGCACCTTCCAGTGCCACGGGATAGTTTATGTTCCTGCCTACGAAGAATATGTCCTCGGCATTGGCCAGCACCCTTTTCGATATATCCTGTATCTCCTCGGTATCGTTCAAAAGCACCTCCACCCTTCGAGGAAGTTTTCTCAGCTCGTTACGATATGTTTCCGCCTGCTCTATCAACAGCTTACCCCTTTGCAAGCCCAATTCTATGGCCATGAGGTAGAGTACGATCAGCTGGGTGGTGAAGGTTTTTGTAGCGGCAACGCCTATTTCGGGACCGGCTTGTGTGTATATCACCTCATCTACCTCACGGGTCAATGAACTATCCAACACATTGGTTATACCCAGGGTCTTGCATCCCCTGCGCCTGGCCTCCTTTGCGGCGCCGATGGTATCCGCGGTTTCGCCACTCTGGCTGATGAATACGGTGAAGGGGTATATGTCGGGAGGTGACGAATAGCGGTACTCGGAAGCCAGGTCCAGCATACACGGTATCCCGGCGATGCTCTCGATGATGTATTTACCCACCAACCCTGCGTGATAGGAGGTTCCGCAGGAGACGATGTTTATGTGCCGGATATCGTACCTGGCAAAATCCACCTCGTCGAATTCCACCAGCCTACCCAGGAGAGATTCGTGTATGGCCTTCGGTTGTTCGTGGATCTCCTTCAGCATGAAGTGTTCGAAACCACCCTTCTCGGCGTCCTCCACGGTCCATTTTATCACCTTGGTCTCCCTGTCGACCTCTCTACCTGTGGCATCCCGGATAAATACCGCATCCGGGGTGATCCTGACTATGTCTCCGTCCATGAGATACTTGACCTCATTGGTATGGTCCAGCAGCGCCGGTACGTCGGAGGCCACAAGGTTCTCCTCCGTACCCATACCCACCACCAGGGGGCTCTGGTTACGACTTGCGATCAACTCTTGGTGGTCACGGTGCATCACCACTATTGCATAGGAACCTTTCAGCCTTGAAACCGTTTTTGTCACCGCATCCAGAAGGTCACCGCTGTAGTACTCTTCCACCATGTGGGCGATCACCTCGCTATCGGTCTGGGAGGTGAATGTATGCCCTGCCATTTCCAGCTCTTCCTTCAGGGTGACGAAGTTGTCGATTATGCCGTTATGTACTATGGCCAATGATCCCGTACAATCGAAGAAAGGGTGCGAATTTTCGTCGGAGGGTTTTCCGTGGGTTGCCCATCTGGTATGCCCTATGCCGATATTACCGTCGAACAAACCGTCAAGTTCCAGATCATCCACCCTTCCCTTCCTCTTCTCTGTCTCTATCTCGTCATGGTTCCTCACTGCGATCCCGGCGGAATCGTAACCCCGGTACTCCAGGCGTTTCATGCCCTTCAGCAATATGTCCAACGCCCGAGAATTTCCGATATATCCTACGATCCCGCACATGTTAGACACCTCAAAGTATCCTACTGAAGGAAGGTATCCTTTCCCTGACCACCGTGCCCGGACTGACGGAACATTTCGAACCCACTATGACGCCTTCCTTGACGGTTACACCACTGCCGATAGCGGTGTCCTCTGCGATCATGCAACCTATGCTTTGTAGTACCTTGATACCTTCTTCGACCACCATTTCCCTGGTACCCACGTGGGAACAAAAATTGCTGCCCAGGTTTACGCCATCGCCTATGACAGACTGTTCGACGGTGGAATTGGGGCCCACCTCGACCCCCTTCATTACCAGTGAATTCTTCACCAGGGTCAGGGGTCCTATCTTCGTGTCGTTACCTATGCTGGTTGACGGCATTATGCATGCCTGGGGTCCTATCTCGCAACCCTCGCCGATTATTGCGGGACCTTCTATGTAACACCCACCCTTGATCACCGCACCCTCACCTATCCGGACGTTACCCTTGATCATCACTCCCCGCTCCACGTTGCCCGAAGATGATTTTACCATCTGGGCCAGTGCGGCGGAGTTCACCGTCAGTAGGTCCCAAGGATAGACGGCATCTATCCACATTGAATCCGTTATTATTCCCTTAAGACCATGATCTTCCAGCATGCGGTGTATCACCGATGTGATATCGAATAACCGTTCATGCATCATCTCCTCGATATAATCGAACACCTCGGGCTGGAGGGCGTATATACCGGTGGATATGATATGTCCGGGGCTTTTTTCGGGCTTCTCCACAACGTCTGCCACCATACCGTCGTCCATGGTCACAACGCCGTATTTGGATGGATGATCGCTTCTGGTGATGAGTACGGAGTACTCGGATCTTTGCTTCAACAGGTCCGAGATAGTTTTTCGTGAGATCACGTTGTCACCGGGAAGCACTAGGAACTGGTCACTCACCTTGTCCCGTGCCTGATAAAGTGCGTGGGCGGTACCCAGCTGCTTATCCTCGTTTACATATTCTATACTGGCACCGAACTCCTCCCCGTTACCAAAATAGTTCATTATGCTCGTGCGCTTGTACCCGACCACCATGACAATACGGGTTATCCCGTTCGCCACCAATGATTCCACAACGTACTGCAATATGGGTTTGTTGGCCACCGGTATCATCACCTTTGGCTCCGATGCCGTGAAGGGTCTCAGCCTTGTACCTTCTCCCGCGGCGAGTATTACGGCTTTCATGGGCATCTATCGGGGTGTCGGGATATAAGGGTTTTGTTATTTCACTCGATGTAGAAAGGCATATTTGTGTTATATCAAACGAAGGACGCCTCGAACGTTGTACCAAGGTTCGACCTCTAACCGTTGATGTACGTCGATTAGCGACACCGCATACCAGCTCGTTGTCGTCGTAATCACTATCGGCCACATTCAGCAGGCGATTCTTCTCATCGATGTCACCTCTTCGGTCGTACACGTAGTCCATCGACGACCTAGTCATAAACCGTTACGACTTATAATTGGACTATATCAAAATTAAACACAAATTACTTATATATGTTAAGTATATAGCTTGAGTATATGCGTAATGCAGGGTAAAAACATGGACATATATCCAAAGTACCGAAAAAGGGCTATCGTACCTACAAGATCAGCATACAACGAGCTCAAAGATCTACGGATGAATCTCTTTGATGCTTTGGATGTTCTGGAAAACGGATATGATTGTGGTCGAAGCAAAAGGTCGAAAGGAAAGATCGAACGATGTCTTCGGTTGAACAACCATGTAACCCGTGTTGTAGTTGCGGAAGGCCGGTTCGTTTATCCCGACGGCGGGACCAAAGAAGTGTACTGGTTGATACACATATCTGTGGAAACCTACAAAAAAAGGTGAAATAAAATGAAAGAAAGAAAATTGGAGAATGGAACGCCCGTGTGCGTCACGTGTGAAGAGGAAATGAAGGCCGTTAAGGCCACCATCAGTGGAACCGATGTCCGAGCATGGCGCTGTTCTAAATGTGGTGAAGAGATCATCCATCCTGAAGATGCCCAACGTGCCTTGACCATCGCTCAGCTAAAAGAGGGGGTGGAAGTTAAAGTAGGTATGCTCAACGAAGCCCCCTATGTCAGATTTCCGAAGGACTTTGAGTACCTGATCCACAAAGGCGATATCGTTTCGATCATCCCTGAAGCGGAAGATGTTATCAAGCTGAAAGTGAAACATCCCGAAAAAGCATGATTGATTATCCAACGGAGAGGGTGGGCATTTGATATAGTAGCATGAGAAACTTTTGTGTATTGGAGGGTGTTGCATCAACGAAATGCAAAATCGGATCTCAACATAATGGTTTGAATGACGGATAAACCATCATGTATCCCATCAAATAGACATATTTCAGCGATCGTATTGGCTCATTCAACGAACATCGATGCCATCTTGAACAATATCAACAGCGTTTCCA
>JAFDTY010000075.1 GCA_019594055.1 Candidatus Haladaptatiplasma halalkaliphilum
CGTGAATCCCGGCAGCCGCATAGAGATCAACAGAATACTGTAGTACACTACTCGGGTTCGTGAGCACGATTTGTAATCGTGCGAGCAGTCTGAATGGTGAGCGAAGCAAACCATTGAGGCGTGAATCCCGGCAGCCGCATACTGTCAGCACAAACTCACTAGCTCGATATGGTGTGTATAGGTGACCATATGGCAACCTCTCGAGACAAAAGAACATTTTGCAAGGCGCTCAACATCTTTCTACTCGGATGTTTGAGTATGTTCTTCGCCGAGGTTTACTCCGGCTCTTCACCCCTTTGGTTCTCGGAAGCCTGGGGTTGGATCATAACATTTCCTCTCTACATGTCACATACACTATTCTTTCTTAACATCGCCATAAAGACGAACAGGACTTCCATGGGTCATCTTTACCTCTTGGGTGCGTTGTTCGGGTTGTACGAAGGGGTGGTCACAAGAGTGCTATGGTTCGGTTACCCGAATTCCGAAGGCCCCATATTCGGTACCATAGGCGGTGCCGGCGGGATAGCGATATTGGAGTACCTTACATTGATATTTTTCTGGCATCCCATTTTTGCCTTCATTTTACCGATATTAGTGTATGAAGTGTTGATATTGAAAGAGGGAGAGAACACCACCGGAATATTCCCTTCACACATCCCCTGGTTGAGAAAGACAAGAAAAAACAAGGTCGTATTCGCTCTACTAACATTGACGGGCTCCCTCTTCCTGTCCCTTAGTTTAAATTATGATCCCATCCCGGTAACAATTTCCATTCTCGGCACATTAGCTATCTTTATAGCCCCCTACCTGGTGTCTCGAAAATTTTCATGCCCGACGGACATCCGAGGATTCGAGCTGGGTAAAAAGGGATTTTCCGTACTTTTTATTTACATGATAATAGGCCTTTACGTACCCATGTGGTTCATAATGGATGTCTTTTACCCACGCCCCAGCATATTCGGGATTTTCCTGTACGTACTCTCCTATGTATGCCTGATATCTTTATTCTGGTGTTATCCACGGATTACGGACCGTCCCAAGCTACCACCCGCAATTCATCATGAAAATAGAGGGAAGGCATTCTTCAACCCACGGGTGGTAATGCTGTCATGGCTTCTATTAATGGCTCTGTCGATACCGTACGCAATTATACATCCTGGCATAACACTCTTGGCAACGATGGTGTTCATCTCCATGCCCGTCGTGGGTTTTGTCCTGTTCGTACAAACGGTCTATTCCGTGTTGAAAACGTGTCGTTTCCATAAGCCCCTATACCGTTGAGGATCTAGTGAAAATCATCCCCTTTGAGCATTCTCCTAGCCTGTTTAAAATCCGGGGCCAGTTTGACAGATCTGATCATATTATTTTTCCAACCCTCATCTCCAAGCCGTTTCATGACTATCCCCATGTTGTACCACCCCACCGGATCGTTTTTATCTAACTCCACCGACCTGGAAAAATTCTCAAGAGCATCGTCCAACATATAGGTTTCAAGTTGGCAGAATCCCAGGTTGTTTCGGTATATGGGGTTGTATGGGTCCACCTCGGTGGCCCGTGTAAACTTTGATAGTGCCGTCTGATAATCTTCCATTTGGTATGCCGTGCAACCGATATTGTTCAGAACCGTTGCCTGATTCTCCTTTTTCACCTTTTCAAAAGTTCTCAAGGCTGTCTCGTAATCCCTATTAATGTAATGATAAGTGCCCAGAAGATTCAACACACACCCGGTTTTCTGGATTCTAACCAGTTTCTTGAGGTATTCGATACCAGTGTCAACCCCCCTCGTTTCCACGGCACATCGGGCCCTGGTGAGAAGGATATCCTCCATTTCTGAACCCCCGGTATCCACAGCCCTGTCGTACGAATCGAGGGCGTCTTCATAGCGCCCCGATCTTCTGGCGCATTCTCCCTTCCTTTCCCAGTAGACGCACAACCTTTGACCATCATCTTCCAAACTTTCAAGTAATTCGTATCCCGTTTCGTACTGATCTGTGTCAAAATGGATCTCTTCTAAATTGAGTTTCCCTGTAACTTCATGGGACATCTCAAAATCGTTCACTGCCTGGTACATATCCCCTACCCCATAGTGTGCACATCCCCTTATGTTCGACAACTGTACCATATCCACATCGGACGTGATATCCAGTACCTTTTGATGTTCGTTCATTTTGAGCAACAATTCGGCTATCCTTCTTATCGTCCGATAATTGCCTCTCGACTCCTTCTCTCTCATCTCCTTCAAGATGTTTTGAGTTTCTCTCCTCTGCATCTCCTCCGTTTCTCTCTCCTGCTTGCCTTTTTCAATCTCTTTATGTATCACCTCCTTCTCTTGTTTCAATTTCTCTATCACCTCCCCGCGCTTTTCCAATTCATCCTTCATGGTTTTCGTTTCACATGTAAGTACTTCTATTTGTTTCTCCTTTTCCTCCATCTCAAGACGGATCGTTTTTATATCTTCATCATCTGATGTAGATGATACTTTTTCTTCCAATTCGTGTATCCAGTTCCTGAGTTCATGTATCTTATCGGAACCTCCGTTCAATTCTTCTCGCATTCTAGATCTGTCCTTTCTCAATCCACGGAGTTCTTTTTCATTATCCTTGATCACATCGTCAAGCAACTCTTCACGTTGTTCATGGTCTCTCCGCCCCCTTGTCCTCAGGATGTCCAATTCTATTTCAATTTGACTTTTCAAATCTTTCAATTCTTCTAGTTGTTTTTGCCTTTCCCTCAATTTATTCAAAATTTCTTCTCTCTCTCTTCTGTACTGCACATCATTTTGTCTCCCATCTACCGCCTGTAATTCAACGGCTTCTTGCGGATGAGATTTCAACCCTTCACCAACACCCTGATCATTCCTAACTTTTTCCTCATCCCCCATGACTCTCAACACATCTATGTCCCTTTCGATATCCGATATCTTCATGGTGACGAATTCCCTGTCTTCCTCGAGATCGTCTATGCCGATAAGGCTTTCCTCCATCTTTTTCTTCGTCCGATGTAATCTTCCTTCCTTCTCCATTTGTTTTTCCAGTTGTAACTTAAGCTCCACACTCTTGGGATGATCGGGCTCAAGTTTCAACGCTTTCCTTACCTCCTGATAACTCCCCTCGAAGTCATTACAGGCTTCCATGTAAGCCGCTCTTATGTAATGGAATTCACCGGAATCGGGTCTGATGGAAATAAGTGCGTCTGCAACCTCAAGTGCTTTCTGTATCTTGTTCTGCCTCTCGAGAACGAGGGCTTTGTTGAGGAGGGACTCCAGGTGGTCCGGCTTGATGATCAGTGCGTTGTTGATAGCATTGTATGCATCCTGAAGATCCCCTTTCTTCATCAAACACAAACCCTTGTTGTTCCATGCGTCATAATCCCTAGGTTCTACTTCAAGGACCCTGTCGAAGCATAGTTCCGCTTCGTCATACAATCCCTTTTCGTAGAGGGCGGCACCTTTTAGATTCCATGCCTGTACATTATCCTCGTTCAGGTCAAGAGCCTTTTCATAGGCCTCCACCTCGTCCTCATATCTGTCCAGGGCGTGAAAGGTCTTTCCCAGGGTAGTCCAGGCTTCTGAAGATTCCATGCCGTTCTCCACGGCTTCCAGCAACAACTCGGAGGCACTTTCGGGTTCGCCATAGTCGAGCAGTACATTCGCTTTCTTAATCTTGGGTTTTAGAAAGTCCGGCTTGAGTGTGATGGCCTTGTCGTAGTACTCCATGGCTTTATGGTAGTTGTGTTTGCTCCAGAATTCGTCACCCCAGCCCACCAACCTGTCCACCTCGGATGCACTTGGAAGCGTTCTTTCCTGGAGGGGGTATTCGTCGAATCTGGTGAGAACATCGAATTTATCCATCAGTAGGTAAAAATCATCCCCATCCGCCACGTCTACATAGTCCTCCGTAAAACCTTTCTCGTCCAAAACGGATGTTGTAATGTAAATACCCCTGACCTCGGGTCCCATCACTTTTCTTAACCCTCTTATCTCCTTTACGGGGTCGCCCCCGGACCTCGTTATACGCACAATGTAGTCCGCGGGCGGGGCATCGCCCCTGACGAGCACCGCCTCTGCCTCGAAGTCCCCCCCTATGCTCCTGACGGAGGATATCTTGAACCCCATATTCTCCAGCAGCTCCAGGCACAGCCGGTGGAACCTCTCGCGACTCATCTTTTCCAGGGTGGATATGAATTCGTCCTTTCCGATCACTTGTTGCACCTGCTTTTCAACTGATAAGACATCCATGTATATTAATCAATTTCCCTTCATCCGTGTCAATACGTCGTCCCAGGTTACCCTACCTTCCTGTGGGCCGTGATATTCCAATGCGAAGCTGGCCCTGGAAGAACCCGCCCTGCAGCATTCCTCCATACCCAAACCCCTGAACAATCCGGCGTAAAAGCCCGCGCGGTAGGCGTCACCAGCCCCTGTGGGGTCCACGGTTCTTTTCGGTGTGAATGGGGGTATCTTCGTCATACCGTCCCGTGTGTATAGTATGCTACCGTCCCTACCCAGGGTCCGGACCACGGTCTTCACGTGCTCCAGCAAGTCGTCCGGCGAATTGCCTCCGATGTATTCCAGAGCGATCTCGAATTCCCCCTGGTTGCAGAAGAATATGTCGCTCATACGAAGGAACCGCAGAAAGGTTTCGGGTCGGTAAACGTACTTCAGTTCCTGGGAGGGATCGAATCCCACGGGAACGCTCGTTTTGAAGGCATGACGGACCGCCATTTCGTAACGTGCAGGTGGCCCGGTTCCTATGTGTAGTCGTTGAAACTTTCCCTGTATTACTCCCGATATATCGAGGTCCGTACCCATAGCACCCTGGTGGATGAAAGCCATCTGTCGCTCCCTTCTATCCGTGACTATCCAGCAGGTGGGGGTCTTCTCCCCTTCCACCTCCATCAGATACGTGACGTCAACACCACTATCCCGCAGTACCTCCTTGAATTCACATGGAAAATCGTCACCCACCAGGGATATGAGTGCCGTGCTCACCCCCATGTCCCCCGCAGCCTTTGCGATGTTCGCCCCGGTACCCCCGTATCTCACCTTCCTGCTACTCACGGGTACAGATGTGTTGGCCCCGGGCAGTTCATCCACCTTGAGGATCACGTCCGTGGCCGCATGGCCGAAAATACCCAGAAAGGTCTCGCTCATGTAATAGTACATTATGTGAATAAATAAAAAGGTTTGGAAGTGGTTTTATAAACGCAGATCCATGGTATTATCTAGTCCAGTTCGATAGCTTCTATATCCTCGTCTTCCTCCTCGGTATACTCTTCTTCAGTGTCCTCTTCCACCGGGGCGGAATCGTCCACAACCTGTCCGAACGCCAACGTCCTGAGGACCTTGGTTACCTCGATCTTCACCTCGTCACCGACCTTGGTGTTCGGTATGAAAACGACGAAGTTGTTTACCTTGGCGACACCATCGCCTTCCTTGCCTATGTCTTCTATCTTGACGTCATAACGCTCCCCTTCCTTGACGGGGGGTGCGACGCCGAATCCTATTCCCATGTACTTTACACCTCTATTTCATACTTTATTCCGTGTTCCCCGAGGGGAAACACTTGGTAGTTGATAAATACTGCTGGTATATAATTGTTGGGATTATCCGAGCATGTCCGTCACAGCCTTCAGCGATGGGACACTGATGGCACCCCTTTCACACATCTGGCGGTGTATGGCGGTAGCCTCTCCGCCGGTATGATCCCTGTTCTCCATCCCCGTTCTGTCCAGCATTATCACTCGCTTCCCCATATCCAGGGCCTTCATGCCGTCGGTAAGGTTGCTCAGGTTCCCGGGACCCACGGGGAAATCAGTAAGTATCACGGTTTCGGCCTCTTCGATCTTCCTTATATTATCTCGTTGCCTCTCCCGGCTGACGTGTGAGAAGGGCGCTTCGGCAACCACATCCACGTCCAGGAATTCCGCCCGTTCCAGGTCCGTATCCATGATGTTTAGAACTCCCGCACTCACTCCGTATCCCTCATCCACAAGTGCCGTTAGTAACTTCCCTCCGGTCCCGCCGCCGCAGATAACATGGACCCTTTTCCCAAAGGTACGATATATCTCCTTCCTTTCTATGGGGCTTATGTACAACGTACCGTCCCTGGGATTCTCGTGTACCTCTGCCTCGATACCGTATACCGCCCTCAGATGTCCAGGGGTGAGCACCTTTTCCGGCTCACCCATGGTGCGTATCCTTCCCTTGTCCATGAGTATCAATCTGTCGCAGTACCTGGCGGCGATATCGAGATTGTGATGCACCGATACAACGGTAACGTCTTCTTCACGATTCATCTTCTTGATCATGTCCATTACCTCGATCTTGTGACCTATGTCAAGGTGCGCCGTCGCTTCGTCCAGAAGCAGCAGCTCGGGGTCCTGTGCCACGGCCCTTGCGATGACTACCCGCTGTAGCTCTCCCCCGGACAGTGTGTTAACCCTTCTATCCTTCAACTTTTCGATACCGGTTATGTTTATCGCCCGGTGTGCAAGTTCATAATCCTCTTCTTTCAAGCTTTCAAATCTACCGATATAGGGATTTCTGCCCATGAGCACCACCTCCCAGACGGTGAAGGGAAATCCGATAAAGGTATTTTGGGGTACCACGGCGGCCCTTTTTGCGATATCCTTCCTCCTCATCTCCCTTACGGAGATGCCATCGAGAAGTATGTCTCCCCGTATGTAATCTACAACGCCTGTTATGGCCCGGATCAAAGTACTCTTACCGCATCCGTTGGGGCCGATGATTCCCAGAAAATCTCCTTGGTTTACCTTCATGTTGATATCCTTCAGGACGTGTTTCCTGTCGTATCCGGCGTACATATTTTTTATCTCTAATTTCACCATCCCGTTTTCCCCCTGCTCCTTAACAGCAGATATATGAAGAAAGGCGCACCGAAAAGCCCGGTGATTATCCCTATGGGTATCTCCCCACTGGCCCTGGAAATGGTGTCGCATAGTACCATGAAAATACCTCCTGTAAGTGCGGCAGCCGGTATCAGTTTTTTATGGTCTGGGCCGGTGATTATCCTGGTGGCATGTGGTATGATCAAGCCCACGAAACCGATTATCCCAGTGAAGGAAACAACCACCGCTGCCAGCAGACTAGAGGCCGCCAGCAGTATCAACTTCGTCTTCTCCACCTCCACACCGAGGTGTAAAGCGCTTTCGTCACCCAGCTGGAGCACGTTGAGTTCTCTGTAAAATACGTATACCACAAATATTCCCGCGACCACCACCGGCAGCACTACCCAAAAATCCCTCCAGATAGTGCCGTTGAAACTACCCCACATCCAAAATATTATGCTCGTTCGTTTTTCCGGCGGACTCAGGTATATCAGGTAGGCGGTTAAAGACTGCATGAGAAAGTTGACCGCCAACCCCGCCAACAACAGTGTGGCCACGTCGGTTTTTCCGTGGATCCTTCCCAGGGCGAAAACCAGCAGTGCGGTGCCCATGGCCGAGGCAAAAGCCACTACCGGTAATACGTATATCCCCAGGCCCAGGACGATGGAAGCCGCCGCCCCGAAGGCCGCACCTGCGGATACACCGAGTATGAACGGGGATGCCATGGGATTCTTGAATATTCCCTGCATGGAAGTACCCGAGACGGAGAGTGCTATTCCCGCTACAACACCCAGCAGGATACGGGGTAACCGCATCTCACGGATTATGATCACATGACTTCCGGAATATTCGGGCAGCATCTTACCGACGCCCGGTAATCCGGATATTATTATGCCAATTACCCTGGTGAAGGATATATCGACGCCCGGGGAACCCACCATGGCGGATGCGAACACCGTTACCAGGAGTAACAGGGACAGCAGTACGAAGGTGGAAACCGGCCGTTTTCTGAACGAGGGTTTCATCATCTACGCTTTCTCTCCGTGAATACAGCGGCCGCCGCAATGGTTGCTAACACGACGACGGTGCCGATAGTGTGAGTTTCTCCCCTAATGTCCTCCTCAGGCATAACGCCTGAGATGAATTCTACCAGTGTTCCCTGGGCCTCCACCACCCTGGGTCCCGGTCGGGACATTATGTCGTCGTCCACGTAGAACACGTTTTCGTTCTTCACAGCGCTGATCTCACTCCACGAAGTCTTTTCCAATATAATACATAAATCGTTCTTCACCGTCTCCGTGGCGATTATCACTTCCGGGTTCGCAACCAGTATCTCCTCTTCCGACAGGGCTATCCAGCCCACTTTTTCCGAAGCGATATTATTACCGCCGGCGTTGGTGAGCAAGGTATTCTGGAATGTTCCGCCCCCGGTAGTCCATATCCCCTGGTACGTGCTCACCACGTAGAGCACCCTTGGTCGGTATTCCGGGGACAATTCTCTCGTATCCTCCGTTAATCGGGCCATTTCATCCCTCAACCCGTCGGCCATCTCTTCCGCTTGGCTTTCAATACCACACATCCTCCCCAATAGTACCATATCGCCGTAGATATCATCCACCGTTGTGGCACCGGTGGCCACCACCCTCTGGCCTATCCCTTCCAGATAATCTATCATGTCCGTGTTGTATACCGCGGTGACCACAACGTCCGCTGCCATATCCACGATCAATTCGTAGTTTATGGTAAAGGCGTCCCCCACCTTGGGCAGTCCCCGGACTTCCGCTGGATGATCGCTATAATCGTCCACGGCCACCACCCTGTCACCCAGGCCCAGGTGGAACAGTAATTCCGTATTGGAGGCCATGAAGGAAACTATCCTCTCCGGGGGTGCATCGAAAGTTACCTCTATCCCCCGGGCATCTACCACAGTTACCTCTTCTGTTCGTGCTTCCGTAACCGTGGTAAGGGGTGTGAAGAGTAGCAGTATCAACATCGCCATGCATAAGTTCGTCTTCATCTTCATATGGATCAGCTCTATTTTACTTTAATTTTCTCAAATTAACTTGAGTATATATGTCTTTCGCTTACGGAAAATTATTAACCGATGTCCCGGGATACGCGATGGGATGATGGAGAAGGTTTATGCCTACATACTTAAAAAACAGGCATCATCAGACACCCTGTTGGCATTCACTCACAAGGGGCACCCAGAAGTACCCATGCAGGTTCCCGGTGGGACATGTGAGGAAGGTGAATCGCCTTACGAAGCCATGAAAAGAGAGGTTTTTGAGGAGACAGGCTTGACGGATTTTTTCGGTATAAAGAAACTCGGTGAAGCAGTTCTTCCCGGAGGGGATGATGAGGAAAGGTTCCTTGCCCATTTCTTCGTGTGCCGTAGTAACGAACCCCGGGATTCATGGGAACACACCGTCACAGGTGACGGCGAAGACAGGGATCTGATCTTTCATCATCGGTGGCTTTCGCCTCGGAACGCTTTACTCGTACATGATTATTACTTCCATGTCTTCATGAGGCCGGGATATCTCCCGGGTCTATTTACCAAAGAGAGTCTGTTGGGTCTTCCCAACGACACCATCTCACTCATGCCTCCGACTCCCATTTGGCAGAGGGAATTTAGGAAGGCCCGTGACGAGCTTATGAAAGTACTGCCGGGTGCAGAGATAGAACACATCGGGAGTACTTCTGTACCGGACCTGCCGGCCAAACCTATAATCGATATAGCCGTCGCTATCCCGGATCCGGAACGACATATCCATGCGGTTAAAAGATGCGGTTATCGATATCGGGGGGAGCAGGGTATCGTAGGTCGGCTTTACTTCGTTAAAGGCTCTTCGGACAACAGAACACACCATATCCACATGTTCGAGAAGGGCAGTGAACTCTACGAGGAACACCTTCTGTTCAGGGACGCCCTGAGGAAAGCCCCCTCCCTGGCCCGTGACTACGGTAAACTAAAACTCAACCTGTGGAGAAAGTTGTCCGGTAACAGAAAGTCCTACACCGAATCCAAGTCGGAATTCATCGAAAAGATAGTGGGTAACTCACACCGGAAAAACCTATAAAGTCTCATTCGATTCTCTTCTCATGGACAGGGATACCATCGTGGTCGTCACCGGATTGCCCCGTTCCGGCACTTCAATGATGATGAGGATGCTTGAAGCCGGTGGTATACCACCTTTAACTGATAAGGTGCGCAAGGCCAACCAGGACAATCCCCACGGTTATTACGAGTACGAGCGTGTGAAGAAGTTACCGGAGGACACCGACTGGCTCCCACTTGCCCGGGGCAAAGCGGTTAAGGTACTGGCGGAACTCGTCAAGTACTTGCCGCATCACCATCGGTATAAGGTGATCTTCATGGAGAGAGATCCGGACGAGATGCTCGAATCCCAGCGCAAGATGCTGGTGAGGCTGGGCAAGGACACCCAGGACATCCCGGGCGTCAGATGGAAGGATATATTCCAACGGTACAGGGATGCCATGGGCCGTGCAGTGGAGGAACATCCCACCATGGATGTACTCTACACGGATTACAACGAGTTATTGGTGGAACCGGAAGAGGGGGTCCGACGCGTAGCGTCCTTCATCGATGGTGAGCTTGACACGGCAAAGATGGTATCTGTTATCGATCAGGGGCTGTACAGAACACGTACCAAAGATTAACCAGTGACCTTCATTCATAATTATTCTCACACATGAATATCAACGGACCGAAATCTTTATATTATTATTATTATTATTATCCTTCTTTCGAGGTGTTAGACCTTGAAAAAAGACAAAAGAACAGATAAAAAATGGAGAGTGCTTCAAGGAGTCAGCGTTCTGGCGGTACTCCTTTTAGTGACTGTAAGTATACCAAACGTGGAAGCAAGTGCAAGCGGAATAAACGAACATGGAAAATATTACTGGAACAGGTCCATAACTACCACAGTGCAGGTGCACG